>JANNEA010000193.1:0-13263 GCA_031388175.1 Gammaproteobacteria bacterium | reverse complement strand
TCGGCCAGCTGCACCAGGCAGAGCTGCGCGTGGTAGGTGCGTTCGCGCATGAACTCGGTGTCGAGCGCGATGCGCGGGCTGCGTCGCAGCGCGGCACAGGCTTGGGCGAGCGCCGCGGCGTCGGTGACGATGAGGAGCGGGCGCGGGTCAGTGGCGAGCGGGGGCGTGGACATCGGCTGCTATCATGCGGACGCCGCGCGCCCGCGGCAATCCCGCGACCACCAGACGCATGCACGTCCACATCCTCGGCATCTGCGGCACCTTCATGGGCGGCGTCGCCGCGCTCGCGCGCGAGGCCGGGCATCGTGTCACCGGCAGCGATGCGAACGTCTATCCGCCGATGTCCGACCAACTGCGCGCGCTCGGTATCGAGTTGATCGAAGCTTGGGATCCGCGCCAGCTCGACCCCGCGCCCGACCTCGTGGTGGTCGGCAACGCGCTCAGCCGCGGCAACCCCTGCATCGAAGCCTTGCTGATGCGCGGCCTGCGTTGCATGAGCGGGCCGGAGTTCCTGGCGAGCCAGGTGCTGCACGGGCGCTGGACGCTGGCGGTCGCCGGCACGCACGGCAAGACCACCACCAGCAGCATGCTGGCCTGGATCCTCGACGACGCCGGGCTCGAACCGGGGTTCCTGATAGGGGGCATCCCCGCTGACTTCGGCGTCTCCGCGCGACTCGGTTCATCGCCGTTCTTCGTGGTCGAGGCCGACGAGTACGACAGCGCGTTCTTCGACAAGCGCAGCAAGTTCGTGCACTACCGGCCGCGCACCGCGGTGCTCAACAACCTCGAGTTCGACCACGCCGACATCTTCCCGGACCTCGGCGCGATCCAGCGCCAGTTCCACCATCTGGTGCGCACGGTCCCCGGCGACGGCTTGATCGTGCACAACGCCGAGGACGCCGCGCTCAACACCGTGCTGGCCATGGGCTGCTGGACGCCGCGCGAATCGTTTGGCGCAGGTTCGAATGAGCCGCGTGGCGATTGGCGCGCCTGCGACGTCGCCGCCGACGGCAGCGCGTTCCGCGTCGAGTTCGCCGGCAAGCAGGTCGGCGAGGTCACCTGGTCGCAATCCGGCCTGCATAACGTGGCGAACGCGCTGGCCGCGATTGCGGCGGCGCGCCACGCCGGCGTGCCGGTCGCAGCTGCCTGCAAGGCGTTGGGTGCGTTCCGTGGCGTCAAACGCCGCCTTGAGCTCGTCGGCAACGCTGCGGGCGTCGCGGTCTACGACGACTTCGCCCAACCCCCGCCCGCGCTCCGCGCCACGCTCCTTGGTTTGCGCCGCCGCGTCGGCGCGGCACGGATCCTCGCGGTGCTCGAACCGCGCTCGGCCACGATGCGGATGGGCGTGCATCGCGACACGCTGGGGCCGGCGCTGGCGGGCGCCGACCTCGTGTTCCTGCACGCGCCCGCCGACCTCGGTTGGGACGTCGCGCCGGTGCTGTCCGCGCTCTGCGCGCGCGGCGCAGCCTTGGCCAGCAGCGATGCCGCGGTTGCGGCAATCGCGGCCGCGGCCCGCCCCGGCGATCACGTGCTGGTGATGTCGAACGGCGGCTTCGGCGGCATCCACGCCAAGCTGCTCGCGGCGCTGGCTGCCGCGAGCTGAACGCTGTCCCGGGAGGTCGTGAGCTGATGCCGGAGCTGCCGTTGTTCCCGTTGCGCACCGTGCTGTTCCCCGGCGGCCCGTTGCCGTTGCGGATCTTCGAGCCGCGCTATCTGGCGATGGTGAGCCGCTGCCTCAAGCGCGCCGAGCCGTTCGTGGTGACCCTGATCCAGGATGGCGGCGATCCCGGTCACAGCCGCGCGGCGGCGGTCGGCACCACTGCAGCGATCACTGATTTCGGTCAGGCCAAGGATGGACTGCTGACGCTGGCGACCGTCGGCATGCGCCGCGCACGCGTGAGCAAGGTGCGACGCGAGGCCGACGGGCTGAACGTGGGCAGCATCGAGTTGCTGGAACCGGAGCCGAGCGTGGCCTTGGCTGCGGATGATGCGGTGCTGGTCGCGGTGTTGCGCCAGTTGTTGCCGGACGATGAGCCGAACTACCGCGGTCTGGCGCGGCGTTGGGATGATGCGACCTGGATCGGCCATCGACTGTGCGAACAGCTGCCGCTTGAACTGGCCCAGCGCCAGGTGCTGCTCGAGCTCGACGATGCGCGGGCGCGATTGGAGGCTTTGCGGCCGATGGCCGCGGCGCTCGGCGCCTAGGCGTCGTTGACCTTCTGCCACTCCGCGCCGCCGAGCATGCCGGTGGTGGCACGCAGGCGCTGCGACAGGATGTAGGCCAGCGATTGGAAGAACCGACCGTAGAATCCGGGGTTCTGGTTGATGATCTCCTGCACCACCGTGTGGCTCACGATCACCACGCCACAGGTCTCCTCGGCGACGACGGCGGCGTTGGTGGCCTCGGCTTCGATGAACGACATCTCGCCGAAGATCGAACCGGCGCCGTACTCGGCGATCGCCAGTTGGAAGCCGAACGAGTCGCGCACGACCTTGGCCTTGCCCTTCTGCACGATGTAGATGCCGGACGGCTTGTCGCCCTGCCTGAGGATGGTCTCCTCGGGTTTGAACATGCGCTGCTCGGACTTGTTGAGCAGGATCTCCCACTCGGCGGGGCGCAGGAACTTGAACGGACTCTGCATCGCGGGATCCTCCGGTTGGTCCAACTTTAGCGCAGGGCGGCTTCGGCTGCCGCTGCTGTGGCATCGATCAGCTGCTCGGTGTGGCTGCTCGAGACGAACCCGGCCTCGTAGGCCGACGGCGCCAGGTACTGGTCGGCGGCGAGCATCGCGCGGAAGAAACGCTTGAATCCCTCGACGTCGCAGGTGGTGGCCTCGGCGTAGCTCGACACGTTCCGCTCGCTGAAGAAGACCCCGAACATCCCGGGCACATGGTTGGTGGTCAGCGGCACGCCAGCGCGGAGTGCGGCCCGTTCGATGCCCTCGACCAACCTGGCGGTCAGCGCCTCGAGGCGGGCGTGGAAGCCTGGGGCACTGATGAGCTCGAGCGTCGCGAGCCCTGCCGCCATCGCCACCGGGTTCCCGGACAGCGTGCCTGCTTGGTACACCGGGCCGAGCGGCGCCAGGCGCTCCATCACCGCGCGTCGGCCGCCGAAGGCGCCGACCGGCATACCGCCGCCGATGATCTTGCCGAGCGTGGTCAGGTCCGGGGTGATTCCGTAGAGCTGCTGTGCGCCGCCCGGCGCCACGCGGAACCCCGTCATCACCTCGTCGAAGATCAGCAGCGCGCCGTTCGCCGTGCAGAGGGCTCGCATGGAGTCGAGGAAGCCGGGCAGCGGCGGGATGCAGTTCATGTTGCCGGCGATCGGTTCGACGATCACGCAGGCGATCCGCTCGCCGTGCGCGCGGAAGCACTCCGCCAACGCCTCGCCATCGTTGTAGGGCAGGGTCAGCGTGAGCTTGGCGAGTTCCGTCGGAACGCCGGGCGAGGTGGGCACACCAAGCGTGAGCGCACCGGAGCCGGCCTTGACCAGCAGCGAGTCGGAGTGGCCGTGGTAGCAGCCCTCGAACTTCACGATTGTGTCGCGCCCGGTGTAGCCGCGCGCCAGGCGGATCGCCGACATCGTGGCCTCGGTGCCCGACGAGCACATGCGCACCAGCTCGATCGAGGGCACCAGTGCGCAGACCTTCTTCGCCAGCGCGGTCTCGAGCGCGGTCGGCGCGCCGAACGACAGGCCATCGACCAGCACGCGCTGCACCGCAGCAATCACCGCCGGGTGGGCGTGGCCCGCAACCATCGGTCCCCATGAGCCGACGTAGTCGGTGTAGCGCCGGCCCTCGACATCGAACAGGAATGGGCCCTCGGCGCGGGCGAAGAACACGGGCGTGCCACCGACCCCCTTGAAGGCGCGGACCGGCGAGTTCACGCCGCCCGGGATGTAGCGGATGGCCTCGGCGAAGAGCTCAGCGGATGTGGGCAAGCGAAGGCTCCAGGGTCTTGGGGTGGGCGAATCCTACAGCGCAGCGATCATGGTCGGCGGCGTGCTCAGCCGACGCACGGTGTCCCGCATCGGCTGAGCTTCGTGCGTGCAGTCGTATACTCCTCGGACGCTCGCTGCGCGCCCGCGCCGAGCCCGGGGATCCGATGTCGCAGGACCATATCAACGCGCTGAAAGCCGGCGCCGTCGTCGAGGAGTTCCGCATCGAGCGGATGCTCGGCCATGGCGGGTTCGGCATCACCTACCTTGCGCGCGACCTGCACCTGAACAACCTGGTGGCGATGAAGGAGTACCTGCCGCAGGAGTTCGCGGTGCGGGCGGCGAACTCCACCATCGTGCCGAAGTCCGCGAACGACCAGCAGGGCTATGAGTGGGGGCTCGACCGCTTCAAGCAGGAGGCGCGCGCGCTGGCGCGATTCAAGCACCCGAACATCGTGCGCGCCTCGCGCCTGATCGAAGCCAACGGCACCGCCTACCTCGTGATGGACTACGAGGTCGGCATGACGCTGGGCGAGTACCTGAAGAAGCACGGCCCGACGCTCGACGAGTCGCAGGTGCTCGGCGTGTTCCTGCCGATCCTCGATGGCCTGTATGCGCTGCACCGCGCCGAGCTCATCCACCGCGACATCAAGCCCGGCAACATCTACGTCCGCGCCGAGGGTGGGCCGATGCTCATCGACTTCGGCGCCGTGCGTCATGCGGTCGGCGCGCACAGCCGCAGCCTGACCGCGGTGGTGACCCCCGGCTTCGCGCCGATCGAGCAGTACTCAAGCGAAGGCAAGCAGGGACCGTGGACCGACCTGTATGCGGTCGGCGCGACCATGTACACCTGCATCCTCGGCCGCAGCCCGGTCGATGCGGCGCGGCGCTCGGCCGCGATCAGCGACGGTGATCCCGACCCGCTGATGCTCGCGGCGCGCGTCGGCAAGGGCAGGTACTCCGACGAGTTGCTCGGCGCGATCGACTGGGCGATGCAGTTCCGTACCCGCGACCGGCCGCAGACCGCGCACGAGTTCAAGGCGCGGCTCAAACAGTCGAAGATCGCCGCAGCGCAGCTCACGCTCGAGGTCAATGATGAGGATCGCACCGGAATCGGCGCGATCAAGAGTGCGACGCCGGCCAAGGCGGTGAGTCGACCGTTCAGCACGCCGGTGCCGAGCGGCGACGCCGACGTTGCCTCGGCGCCGATGGAATGGTTCAACGCGCCGGCCGATGCAACCGCCGAACCCGGCGGTTACGACGACAACGACCCCCTCAACCAGACCTCCGCCGGGCTGATCCTTGGCGTGGCGGTCGGCGCGAAGCCGTCCGAGCTCGAAGCGCCGCTGCTCGATGAACCGCGCGCCGCGGCCAAGCCGCGCGCGCCGGTCGCGGCGCCGCCCGCAGCGAAGGTCCCTGCCGCAGCGCAAGCCACGCCGGCGAAGGCGCCTTCGCCCAAGCCATCGCCGACACCCGCGTCGCCGAGGGCGGCGGCCGCGCCGGCCGCCAAGAAGGGTGGTGGGCTCATCGCCCAGGCCGCCGCCGGCAAGCGCCCCTCGCAGATGGGCGCGACGCCGCCGTCGACGCCGAACACCTTCCTGCGCTCGGTGATCGTGATCCTCGTGCTCGGCGCGCTCGGTGCCGCTGCGTGGTGGGTCGCCACCGGCGAGCAGCGTCGCGATCGCAAGCTGTGGGCGGCCGCGACCCGCGCCGACAGCCTCGCCGGCTACGAGAGCTATCTCGCCGCTTGTTCGCTGTGCCTGCAGAGCGATGCCGCCGAGCGCGCGATCGCCCGGCAGCGCGACCAAGCGGCGGCGGACGAGGTGAGCGGCGCGAAGCAACAGCAGGTCTCGGCGCTCAAGGTGCGTTTCGCGCAGCACCTCATCGCCGGCGAGATCGACGTACCCGCGGGCGCAAACGCGACGACCGTGCTAGACGAGCTCGCGCTGCTGACGCCGGGCGACGTGTTCGTGATCAGCGGCCGTGAGCAGCTCGCGCTGCGGCGCCAGGACCACGGGCCCGACGCCAAGCTGAAGCCGGTGGCGGTCGATTCGGCGGCGCGCAGCGCCGCGGTGGCTCCGGTCAACCCGGCGAGCACGGCGCCCGCGGTCGGGCTCGCGGTCGTCGGCAGCACCATCAAACCGGCGGCGGCGCGGCCAGCGGTGAACTCGCCGCCGCGCACCACAGCGCAGCGGCCTGGAGCCACCGCCAGCGCTGGCGCGAGCGTCCCGGCGGAGGCGCCCGCCGCGAACAGCGTGGACAAGATGACCCAGGTGTTCGACTTGGTCGCTAAGTTCGAACTGGCGATGGCGCGCGACGACTTCGTGGGACCGGATTCAGCGCAAGCGCAGGTGCAGGCGCTCGAGTCGCTGGCGCCGGGCGATCCGATCGTCAAGGACGTTCGCCGCCGCTACGACGATGCGGCGGAGCGCCGCGCGCAGTCCGCCAAGCCGGCGGCTGCGTTGCCACAGCCGCAAGCGGTGATCCCGATCGCCAAGGTCGAGCCGGCCAGCAGCGCCGCGATGCCGCGGGCGGCGGCGCCAGCCGCGCCGCCACCGCCGGGTACCGCGATCGTCGATTCGCTCGGGCCGCTCGGCGCGGCGCCGACCATGGTTGCGCTGGCGGGTGGCAGCGTGCGCATCGGCGACCTGGTCGGCATCGGCAACCCCGACGAGCAACCGATCGTCAGCCTGCGTCTGGCGCCGTTCGCGATCGGGCGGCGCGAGATCACGCAGGGCCAGTTCAAGGCGTTCGTCGATGCGACCAAGTACCAGACCGAGGCGGAGCGCGGCGGTGGCTGCCGCGTCGCGCGCGACGGTTCCTGGACGCCGGATCCCGGCGCGAACTGGCGCACGCTGCCGTTCGCGCAAGGTGATGACGAGCCGGTGGTTTGCGTCACGCCCGGCGACGCGCTGGCTTATTCAGCATGGCTGAGCAAGGTCACCGGACATCGGTATCGGTTGCCGACTGAAGCTGAATGGGAATACGCCGCACGCGGCGGCACCGAGACCAGCTGGTGGTGGGGCGATGCCGCTACCGGCGGCGCTGCGAACTGCGATGGCTGCGCTGGTCGCACGCAGCTGCGCACTGTCGAGGCCGGCCAATACGAGCGCAACGGGTTCGGCTTGGTCGATGTGGTCGGCAACGCCTGGGAGTGGACCTGTTCGGCCTACACCCGCCGGCTCACGGTCGACAGCGTGTGCACGACGCCGCGCGCCGACCTGCAGATGGTCATGCGCGGCGGTTCCTGGGCCACGCCACCGGAACGCGCCCGGGTCTCGAGCCGGGGCTATGCGGTCGGCGACTACGCCAGCGACAACAACGGTTTCCGTTTGGTACGGGAGTTCTAAGTCTCATGGTAGGCGTGATCAAGGCGAGCATCGTCGAGCAGGCCGCGGCGCAATGGCGCGCCGCGAGCTATTCGCACCCGGGATCGCGTGACAACAACGAGGACTCGGTGGAGATCGCCACCGACGGCGTGCGCGCCTGCTTCGTGGTCGCCGACGGTCTCGGCGGGCATGCCGGCGGCGAACGCGCCTCGCGCCTCGCAGTCGATGCCACCCTCGAACACTGGCGCGCGGGCGCCGGCCGGCCACTGCGCGAACTGCTCACCGGCATGGTTGAGGCGGCGCACGCCGCAGTGCGCCGGGTGCAGAGCGTCGAGCCGGCGCTGGCCGACATGCGCACCACGCTGGTGATGCTCGTGATCGATGGCGATCGTGCCGGCTGGGCGCACGTCGGTGATTCCCGCCTCTACCGCTTCGAAGCCGACCGCATCGTCTGGCAGACCAAGGATCACAGCGTGCCGCAGTTCCTCGTCGCCAACGGTGAGATCGAGGCGACCGCGATCCGCAACCACCCCGATCGCAGTCGCCTGCTCGGCACGCTTGGCAACGACGAGGACCAGGTGTTCCCCTCGTTGCGCGAGCTCGAGCGGCCGCTCGCTGCGGGCGATTCGTTCGTGCTCTGCACCGACGGCTTCTGGGAAGACGTGCTCGAGCCGACGATGGAGTCGAGCTGGCAGAAGGACAGCGCACCGCGCGCCTGGGTCGAGGGCCTCGGCGGTGCGGTCGAAGCCAAGGGGCGCAGCGACCGCGACAACTGCACTGTGCTCGCGGTGCGCATCAGCTGAACCGGCTGTTGCGGCCTCAGTCCGCCAGCGCCCGGCGATAGGCGCGCACCGCCGCCGCCGGGTCAGCGGCGCCGAACACCCCCGAGATCACTGCCAGCATGTCCGCGCCCGCGGCGCGCAACGCCGCCGCGTGTGCAGGCTCGATGCCGCCGATCGCGCACAACGGCAGTCCCAACGCACGCGCATCGGTGAACAGCGTGAGCGGCGCGCGCTGTGCATCCGGCTTCGAAGTCGAGGCGTGCACGCTGCCGAACGCGAGGTAGTCGGCGCCGGCCGCCGCGGCACGCTGCGCGCGTTCGAGGTTCGAATAGCACGACACGCCGATCAGCGCCTCCGGTCCGAGCCAGGTGCGCGCGACCCTGGGGTCGCCGTCGCTGGCGCCGAGGTGCACCCCGGCGGCGCCGCTGATCCGCGCGAGCTCGAGATCGTCATTGATGATGAGCAACGCAGCGTGGCGCGCGCAGAGCTCCGCCAGTGCCGCAGCCTCCGCCGCGCGCCGCGCATGGTCCTGCGACTTGTCGCGGTACTGCAGCAGCCGCACGCCGGCGGCGAGTGCCCGCTCGGCGGCGGCGACCACACCGCCGTGCGGCGCGCACAGCGCGGCGTCGGTGATCGCGTAGAGCCCGCTGAGGCGTGCGTCGCGGGGGCGGGCGGTGTTCATCGCCGCGCGGGGATCCGCTGGCCGCGACCGAGCTGCCAGCTCGCGTCGAGCCAGTGCTGCGTGGCTCGTTGGGCCGCGTCGACCGCCGCTCCCAGCGTATCGCCGTGGGCAAGGCGGGCGGCGATCGCGCTCGCCAGCGTGCAGCCCGAGCCATGGAAGCTGCCGGGCAACCGCGGCCACTCCCAGCGCTGGACGGTTCCATCAGCGAGATGGAGGGAGTTGGTTACGTCTGCCGTGGGTTCGTCGCCGCCCTTGACCAGCACCGCGCGCGCGCCGTGCTCGAGCAGGGCGCGGGCGCGCGCATCTGGATCCGCCGCCGAGGGCGCGAGGCGGCGCGACTCGAGCGCGTTCGGCGTGATCACCGTGGCGCGTGGCGCGAGGCGTTCGAGGTAGACCGCGATCAGCTCCTCTTCCGCCAGCGCGGCGCCGCCCGCGGCGTAGAGCACCGGGTCGACCACCAACGGCAGCGCCGGATAGCGTTCGAGCAGTGCGGCGACCGCCAGGCCGATCTCGGCGGAACCCAACAGCCCAAGCTTGATCGCGGCGACCGGAAGGTCGGCGAGCACCGCCTCGGCCTGCTCCACGATGAACCTCGTATCCACCATCTGCACCGCACGCGCATCCACGGTGTCCTGCACCGTGAGCGCGCTGATCACCGGCGCAGGATGCGCGCCGAGCGCTGTCACCGCCTGGATGTCGGCCGCGATGCCGGCGCCGCCGGAGGGGTCGTTGCCGGCGACTATCAGTACGACTGGGGGGTTCATTCTTCGTTGGAGGCTTCGTTGGAGGGTGGTTGAGTTCGAGGTCATCGCAGGCGTAGCCTCCGGTGACCGTCAACCGCGTCTCGTCGCGGGTGGTGGTTGGGGTCCAAGGATAAATACTACGCCCGGTCTGCGCCGCGGTTCGCCGCGAATCAGACCTCGTCTGGGGGTCGCATGTTCGCTTCGATCAAGCAAACCACGCTTCACGGCAGCGTCTGGGGCCTCGTGCTCGCGCTGTCCTTCCTGGTCGCGCCGCAGGCCTGGGCCGCCGACGACGACAAGACCGAGCTCGACAAGGTCGAGGTGACCGGTTCGCGCATCAAGCGCATCCAGGTCGAAGGCGCGAACCCGGTCGTCACCGTGTCGCGCGACGACCTCGACAAGGCCGGCGTGACCTCGATCGCCGACTTCATGCAGCAGCTGACCGCCTCGGGTTCGGCGCTGAACACCAAGTTCAACTCCAGCGGCAACTTCGGTTTCCCGCCCGACGCCAGCGGCGTGGGCGCGGGTTCCGCCCAGGTTGACCTGCGGCATCTCAAGGCCAAGCGCACGCTGGTGCTGGTCGACGGCAAGCGCTGGATCAACGAGTCGTCGGCCTCGGGCGTCGGCGGCGCGGTCGATCTCAACACCATCCCGATGAGCATCGTCGAGCGCATCGAGGTGCTGCTCGACGGCGCCTCCACCATCTACGGCTCGGACGCAATCGCCGGCGTCGTCAACGTGATCACGCGCCACGACTTCGAAGGCATGGACGTGCGCGCGACCAACGGCTCCTACCTCGACAGTGGTGATGGCCAGTCCGAGACCTACGAGCTGTCGATGGGCAAGTCCGATTCCAAGTCCTCGGTGTTCATCAGCCTGTCGTACACCGACGTCGAGGAGGTCGCCTCCTCGTCGCGCTCGATCTCGCTCGAACCGGTGCCCGGCACCGGCGTGACCCGCGGCTCATCGGCGACCCCGTTCGGCCGTGCGTTGTTCTTCAACGGCGTGAACATCGTCGGCGGGCTGTGCCCGCTGGTCGACACCGACGGCGATTTGATCGACGACACCGCGCTCTGCAACGTGACGCCGAACAACCCCTACACCGGCTACACCGGCGCGCCGGGCCAGATCCCGCCGACCTTCAGCCTGGCCGACTACCACGGCTTCACCACTGCCGACCGTTTCAATTTCCAGCCCTACAACTTGATGTTGACGCCGTCCGCGCGGACCAGCGCCTTCCTCCAGGGCACCTACCAGCTCAGCGACGACATCCGCTACTACGCCAAGTTCCTCTACAACACGCGTGGTTCGCTCAACCGCGCCGCGCCGGAGCCGATCTTCCTCGGCCCCGAGGCCGGCAACGGCAACATCGGCGACCAGGCAGTGATCGACATCACCAACCCCTACAACCCGTTCGGTCAGACGCTCGCCGCGCCCGACCTGATCTTCCTGACCCGGCGTCCGGTCGAAGGCGGCCCGCGCTTGTTCGAGCAGAACGTCAACACGTTCTACTTCGGCACCGGTCTCGAGGGCACGACGTCCGTGTTCGACACTCCCTGGGACTGGAACGTGAACTACATCTACTCGCGCAACCAGGCGGCGCAGGAGACGCGTGGCACCTACAACATCGCGCACATCGTGATGGGTGTTGGCCCGCTGGGCACTTGCACTGCCGATCCGCAGTGCGTGCCGCTGAACCTGTTCGGCGGTCCGGGCACGCTGGACGCGACGATGCTCGACTACATCTCGGCGGTTTTGCATGACACCTCCGAGCAGGAGCTCAGGAGCTACTCGTTCAACCTCTCCGGCGAGCCGTTCGCGCTGCCGGCGGGCAACCTCGGCCTCGCCTTCGGCATGGAGCACCGCTCGCACTCCGGCGACTACCAGCCGGACACACTGTCGTCGTCGGGCGAGGCGAACGGCGTGCCGTCGCAGCCGACCGCCGGCGCCTTCGACGTCGACGAGTTCTACGGCGAGGTGATCGTGCCGATCGTGGCCGACGCCGCCTTCGCCGAGCTGATCGAACTCGACGCCTCGGTCCGCTTCTCCGACTACAGCACTTCAGGCAGCACTTCGACCATGAGTTTCGGCGGCCGCTGGCAGGTGAATGACCAGTTCCTGTTCCGCTTCTCGTGGGGCGAGGGCTTCCGCGCGCCGAGCATCGGCGAGCTGTTCGGCTCGCAATCGCGCTTCGACGCGGTGATCGTCGATCCCTGCTCGGGCCCGGTTGCCGCAGTGACGCCCGAGTGCGTGGCGCTCAACGTCCAGCCGGCCTACGTGCAGCTGAACCCGCAGATCTCGATCCTGACCGGCGGCAACGCCGTGCTCGATCCCGAGGAGTCGGAGAGCCTGACCTGGGGCTTCGTCTATGCACCGGAATGGGCGCGCTCGCTGCCGGTCACCGAGAGCCTCGAGTTCGACGTCGCGTACTACGATTTCCAGGTCGACGGCGCGATCCAGGCGCTCGATGCGCAGACTCAGCTCGACAACTGCGTCGTCTTCGGACCGACCTCGACCTACTGCAACGGCATCGTCCGCACTGGCCTCGGGTCGATCACGTCCTTCAACAACACGCTGACCAACATCGGTTCGCTGGCGACCACCGGTTGGGACGTCAACATGGTCTGGCGCCTCGAAGAGACCGCGCTCGGCTCGCTCAAGGTCTCCTGGTACAACTCGTTCGTCGGCGAATTCCTCTCGACCGAGCCCGCCGACCCGATCGCGTTCCCGAGCGGCTTCGAGACCACCGACCTCGCCGGCGTCGAGCGCAACGACAGCGCGATCCCGGAGTGGACCTCGAACCTCGTCATCGACTGGGGCATGGCCAAGTGGACCGGCACCTGGCGGATGAGGATGATCGGCGGCGTCACTGAGGCCTGCACCGACGACCTCTTCTCCACGCTGGCGGAACCCTCGCCGAACAGCCTCACCAACTTGGGGCTGTGCTCGATTCCGGATCCGAACGGCGACCTCGACGACCGCGATTCGCTCAACCGCCTCGGCACCACCGTCTACCACGACGCGCAGGTGGCCTACGCGTTCGGTGATCTCGGCGGCATGGACACGACCTTCAAGGTTGGCATCAACAACCTGTTCGCCAAGGAGCCGCCGTTCTGCCGCAGCTGCTCGCTCAACGGCTACGACGCGTCGACCTACGAGATCCCCGGTCGTTTCGTCTACCTCGCACTGGTCGGCCGCTTCGACTAGCGCGTTCGGAACTCGGAGCCCCGGGACCTCACGGTCCCGGGGCTCTTGCTTGTCAGGGGGTGGAGTCGTCGATGAAGGCTTGGATGTGCGTGATCTGCGGGTTCATCTACGAGCAGGCCAAGGGTCATGCCGAGAGCGGCATCGCGCCCGGCACGGCCTGGGATGACGTGCCGCTGACCTGGCGCTGCCCGGATTGTGGCGCCAGCAAGGAAGAGTTCGAGATGATCCAGCTGTGAGCGCCACGAGGCGCTGAGCGCTTACTCGACGCGGACCAGCGTGAAGCCTGCGCGCTCGAGCGCGAGCAGGAGTGAATCGGGCCCCACCAGGTGCTGCGCACCGACCACGACGAGCGTCGGTGTGGTCGAGGCCAGCACTTGCTCCAATCGCGGCAGCCAGCGCGCGTGGCGCTCGGCGAACAACGCACGATGCAACTCCGGTGCCTCGCCGATGCCGTCCTGCTGCGCCGTCAATGCCGAGAGGTCGCCATCGCGCCAGGCGGCGACGATCGCCTCGAGCTCGGTCGGCAGAGTCGGCAGCTGCGCCAACGAATCCAGCAACAGCCGCTTCTGCAGTGCGGGCGGCA
>JANNEA010000181.1:0-24208 GCA_031388175.1 Gammaproteobacteria bacterium | reverse complement strand
GCCGCGCTCGCAGACCATGATCTGCTGGTTGCCGGTGACCTTGGCCTTGTCGACCACGTTCTTCATCTCCCACGGAGAGAGGAACTGGCCCTTCTTGATGTTGACCGGCTTGCCGGCGGCGGCCGCGCGGCGGATGAAGTTGGTCTGGCGGCAGAGGAAGGCCGGGGTCTGGATCACGTCGACCACCGACGCGACCTCCTCCATGTTCGTGTCCTCGTGAACGTCGGTGACGACCGCCACGCCGATCTGATCCTTGACCGCCTGGAGGATGCGCAGCCCCTCCTCCATGCCCGGCCCACGGTAGGACTTCATCGAGGTGCGGTTCGCCTTGTCGAACGAACCCTTGAACACGTAGGGGATGCCGAGCTTACCGGTGACCTCTTTAAGGTGGCCGGCGACCTCGATGCACATCGCCTCGCTCTCGAGCGTGTCGGGACCTGCGAGCAGGAAGAACGGCTTGTCGACCCCGACGTCGGCGCCCGCGATCTTCATGCGCGTGCCGCCTTGGTGGCCTTGGCCGCCGGCGCGGCGCCAGTCTGGCCTGCGCCAGACTGGGCACCGACCGCGGCATTTATGAAACCGGAAAACAGCGCGTGGCCATCCCTGGGGTTCGAGGTGAACTCGGGATGGAACTGCACGCCGATGAAGAACGGGTGGTCGGGCAACTCGATGATCTCCATCAGGTCGTCGATCGAATGGCCGGAGAACACCAAGCCCTTCTGCTTCATCCGGTCGCGGTAGTTGTTGTTGTACTCGTAGCGATGGCGGTGGCGTTCGACGATCACGTCCTTGCCGTAGGTCTTGGCCGCCAGCGTGCCCTTCACCAGATGGCACTCCTGCGCACCCAGGCGCATGGTGCCGCCCTTGTCGGATTCGGCGCCACGCTGCTCGACCTTGCCGGTGCGGTCGCGCCATTCGGTGATCAGCGCGATCACCGGGTGCTTGGCCTCGGTGTCGAACTCGGTGGAATGCGCGCCCTCAAGGCCGCAGACGTTGCGGGCGAAGTCGATCACCGCGACCTGCATGCCGAGGCAGATGCCGAGGTACGGCAGCTTGTGCTCGCGCGCATAGCGCGCCGCCGCGATCTTGCCCTCGATGCCGCGCTCGCCGAAGCCGGGTCCGACCAGGATCGCGTCGGCGCCTTCGAGCGCGCCGATGCCCTCGCGGGTCAGACGCTCGGAATCCACATAGCGGATCTTGACCTTGGTGCGGGTGTGGATGCCGGCGTGGGTGAGGGCTTCGTTGATCGACATGTAGGCGTCGCTCAGGTCGACGTACTTGCCGACGAAGGCGACCTCGACCGCGTGCTTCGGGTTGGCCTTGGCGTCGACCACGTCGCGCCACTCGTGCAGGTCGGCCTTGGGCGCCTCGATTCCCAGCTTCTCGCAGACGATCGCGTCCAGGCCCTGCTCGCTGAGGAACACGGGGATCTTGTAGATGTCGTCCACGTCCGGCGCGCTGATGACGGCGCGCTCCTCGACGTTGGTGAACAAGGCAATCTTCCGACGGGCATCGACGGGAAGGGCCGCGGCGGCGCGGCACAGCAGGATGTCGGGCTGGATGCCTATTGAGCGCAGCTCCTTCACGGAATGTTGAGTCGGCTTGGTCTTGGTCTCGCCCGAGGTCGGGATGTAGGGCACCAGTGTGAGGTGCATGAAGACCGCGTGCTTGCGCCCGACCTCGATGCCCATCTGACGGATGGCCTCGAGGAACGGCAGCGATTCGATGTCGCCGACCGTGCCGCCGATCTCGACCATGCAGACGTCGGCGTCGCCGGCGCCCTGGCGGATGCAGCGCTTGATCTCGTCGGTGATGTGCGGGATGACCTGCACCGTGCCGCCGAGGTAGTCGCCACGGCGCTCCTTGCGGATCACGTTCTCGTAGATGCGGCCGGTGGTGAAGTTGTTGTTGCGGGTGGCGGTCAGGCGCACGAAGCGCTCGTAGTGGCCGAGGTCCAGGTCGGTCTCGGCGCCGTCATGGGTGACGAACACCTCGCCGTGCTGGAACGGGCTCATGGTGCCCGGATCCACGTTGATGTACGGGTCGAGCTTGACCATCGAGATCTTGAGACCGCGGGCTTCGAGGATCGCAGCCAGCGAAGCCGACGCAATGCCCTTGCCCAGGGACGACACCACGCCGCCCGTCACGAATACGAAGTTGGTCATCGAGGGTCCCGAGGTGGGGCGCGATCGTGTTGACCGCGAGTCGGGAAGGCAGTCTACAGGCTCGCCCCCCTGGGAGGCGAATCAGTCAGTTCTCAGTTCAAAGGGGGGTGACCGCGCCAGACCACGCGCAGGCCGGCCGCGCCCTCCGCCGCCGCGAAACCATCGGCGACGATCAGGTCGGCGACCGCAGCCAGCTGGCCACCGACGTATATCAGCGGCAGACGCGAGCGCATCCAAGGGGCGACGCGCTGCGACACGAGCAGCTTCTTCAAGGTCCGGTGGTGGGCCTCGCCCCGCGCTCTGATCGACTCAGTGCCGTCGCGGTAGCGCACCTCGACCGGCTGGGCCGCGACCAGCGCCGCCGCGAGACCCTTGCCGCGTGCGGGTTCGAGCGCGAGCGAACCGCCTGCGGGCAAGGCCAGGCTGCTTCCCGGCGCGAGCGGCCAGGTCCCGGTCGGTGCTGGCGGCAGCGTGGCCCCCGCATGCAGCATCCCCGCGTAGCGTGCGACCCATGCGCCGGGCCAGGCGACCCGCGCCTTGGCATCGGGACGCGAAGGCAGGACCTCGTCGAGGATCCGAGCCAGCGCTTTCGAGGATGGCGGTGGCAGATCCTGTGCGAGCAGCCAGCGCCGCAGCGCGTTGCGGGCCCGCGGCGCGTCGAGCCCGACCAGCGCCGCCAGCGGCAGCCGGTAGGGCGCGGCGGGGTCGCGATGCGGTGCGAGATCGAGGTCGGCGAGCACCTCCAGCAAGGCGCGAGCCTCGTTGCTGAGCGCCGCGGCACGCGCCAACGAGCACGCAGCGGAGGGCCAGCGCTCGCGCAGCGCTGGCAGCACGCGATGGCGGATGCGGTTGCGGTCGCGGGCGAGATCCACGTTGCTCGGATCCTCCAGCCAGGTGAGCCGCCCCGCCTCAGCCCAGCGCAGCAGCTCGCTGCGCGTCCAGTCGAGCAGCGGGCGCGCATGGCGCCCTAAGCCTAACGGCGCCAGCGCCGGCATCGCCGCGAGGCCGGCCGGACCCGCGCTGCGCAGCGCCATCAAGAGGAAGGTCTCGGCCTGGTCGTCGGCGTGATGCGCGGTCACCAGCACATCGCCCGCCTCGAGCCGCGCGGCGAACGCGGCGTAGCGTGCGCTGCGGGCCGCGGCCTCGAGACCCTGGGCTGAGCTCGCCGGCACGTCGAGCGCGACGACCTCGAACGAAACGCCGAGCTCTGTCGCCGCCCCGGCGCAGCGTTCGGCCCAGCCCGCCGAGTCGCGGTGGATGCCATGGTCGCAATGGATCGCGTGCAGTCCAGGAGCGCCGCCTCGTAGGCCGGCTGCAAGCAGGTTCAGCAGGACGGTGGAATCGAGGCCGCCGCTGAAAGCGACGACGACGCGCGTCGGCGCCAAGGCGCGCAGCTGATCGGCGACCAGGTCCGGCGCGAGCAGACGCGCGCCCATCGCGCGCTACTCCTGGTAGGCGCCGTAGGCCATCAGCCGCTTGTGCCGGGAGGCCAGCAGCTGATCGGTCGAGCCCTTCTCGAGCCGCGCCAGCGCATCGCTGAGTGCGCGCTTGAGCGTGGCGGCCATCGCCTCCGGATCGCGATGCGCGCCGCCGAGCGGCTCGGGCAGCACCTGATCGACGA
Organism: Gammaproteobacteria bacterium; assembly: GCA_031388175.1. Taxonomy (GTDB): domain Bacteria; phylum Pseudomonadota; class Gammaproteobacteria; order Natronospirales; family JANNEA01; genus JANNEA01. The sequence goes on along the minus strand of JANNEA010000181.1, from coordinate 20,422 downwards.
GCTTGAGCTCCTTGAGGCGTTGCGCGGTGATGCCCATCGCCTCGGCCGCGTCCTGGGCGCGCTCCGCACTCTTCCACAGGATCGAGGCGCAACCTTCGGGCGAGATCACCGAGTAGATCGAGTACTGCAGCATCATCACCCGGTCACCCACGCCGATGGCGAGCGCGCCACCCGAGCCGCCCTCGCCCACCACGGTGCAGATGATCGGCGTGCGCAGGTGCGCCATCTCGAACAGGTTGCGGGCGATCGCCTCGCTCTGGCCACGCTCCTCGGCACCGAGGCCCGGATAAGCGCCCGGCGTGTCGATGAAGGTGAAGATCGGCAAGCGCATGCGCTCGGCCAATCGCATGATGCGCAGCGCCTTGCGATAGCCCTCGGGGCGCGGCATGCCAAAGTTGCGCCGCAGCTTCTCCTTGGTGTCGCGCCCCTTCTGCTGCCCGATGACGACGCAGGGCCGGCCATCGAGCCGCGCCACGCCGCAGACCAGCGCCGGGTCGTCGGCGAATGCACGATCGCCGTGCAACTGCTCCCAGTCGGTGAAGATCAGCTTGATGTAGTCGAGCGTGTACGGCCGCAGCGGATGGCGCGCGAGCTGCGCGACCTGCCAGGCGCTGAGGTTGGAGAAGATGCTCTCCGTCAGCTGCTTGCTCTTGGCCTGCAGCCGCTGGATCTCCTCGGTGATGTTGACCGCGCTGTCGTCACCGACGAAGCGCAACTCCTCGATCTTGGCTTCGAGATCGGCGATCGGCTGTTCGAACTCGAGGAACTTGAGGTTCATGCCTGCAGCGTACCGAGTCAGCCCGGAGTGCGCCAGACGTACTTCAGGGGCAGGCCGGAGAACGCGCGCAGCCGGTCCAACAGCTCGTCGGTCGGCTGCACGCGCCAGGCGTCGGGCAGCGCCACCGCGCCTCGTCCGCTGTCGGCGCCGTAGTCGAGCGTGAGGCCGCAGTCGCCGCCGCGGAACGGTTCGAGCAGCGCCTTGAGCCGCTCGACCGCATCAGCGCCCGCGCCAGCGGGCCAGGCGAGCGTGATCCGCCGCAGCAGCTTGGCGCGCGCGTCCTCGAGCGTGCGCAGGGTCTTGGCCGAGATGCGCCAGGTCGCACCAAAATCGTCGAAGCTCATGCGACCGTCCACCACCAGCACCGCATCCTCAGCCAGGAGATGTTTGAACTGCTGGGCTTGTTCTTCGAACAGGGTGACTTCGATGCGGTCGCTGCGATCGTCGAGCACCAGCGAGGTGCGGCCCGGACGACGGCGCAGCTCGTGCACCAGACCGACCACGGTGACGATGCGCGCCGGTTGGCGGAACCGTTCGCTGGGGTCGGCGACCACTGCGGGTTCCGCTGCGGTCAGATCGCCGATGCGTGCCGACGCAATGGCGGCGACGTCGTCGAGGTAGCGCTCCATCGGATGGCCGCTGAGGTAGAGCCCGAGCGTGGCCTTCTCCGCCGCCAGGCGTTCGCGCGCGTCCCAGTCCGGCAGCACCACCATCGGTGCCATGGTGCCGCCGACGGTCCCGCCGGTGGTGCCCTCCTTGGAATGCTCCATCGCATAGAGGCCGAACATGTCGTTCTGCCCGACCGCGATGGCGCGCTGGCTCTGCTCACCCGCCGCGGCGGCCTTGGGCAGATGGGCGAAGACCGATGCGCGGTTGGGGCCGAGTGCATCGCAGGCCCCGGCGCGGACCAGCGCCTCGAGCACCCGCTTGTTAACCTTCTGCTGGTCGATGCGCCGGCACAGGTCATCGAGGTCGCGGAACGCGCCGGCACGCTCGCGCTCGGCGGTGAGCGCGGCGATTGCGCTCTCGCCCACGCCGCGGATCGCGCCGAGGCCGTAGCGTACCGCGCGATCGCCCGGCACCGTGAACTCGTGGCGCGAGCGATTGACGTCGGGCGGCAGCAACTCGAGCCCCATCGCGCGACAGGCCTCGACCAGCGGCGCGGCCGTGTCGATGTTGCCCATGGCGAGCGACAGCACCGCCGCCATGAACTCGGCCGGGAAGTGCGCCTTGAGCCAGGCAGTGCGGTAGGCGAGCAGCGCATAGGCCGCAGCGTGCGACTTGTTGAAGCCGTACTCTGCGAACTTCTCCATCGTGTCGAAGATCTCGGAGGCCTTGCGCTCGTCAACCCCGCGCTCGCGCGCGCCGGCCAGGAAGACGGCGCGCTGCTTGGCCATCTCCTCCGGCATCTTCTTGCCCATCGCGCGCCGCAGCACGTCGGCGCCGCCCAGGGTGTAGCCCGCCAGCACCTGCGCCGTCTGCATCACCTGCTCCTGGTAGACCATCACGCCGTAGGTCGGCGCCAGGATCGGCTCAAGGTCGGGATGCGGGAACTGGACTCGCTTGCCGTGCTTGCGCTCGATGAACTCGTCGACCATGCCCGAGCCGAGCGGTCCCGGCCGGAACAGTGCGTTGACCGCGATGATGTCGTCGAAGCGGTCGGGCTGCAGCTTGCGCAGCAGCGATTTCATGCCGCGCGATTCCAGCTGGAACACCGCGGCCGTGTCGGCACGGCGCAGCAGCGCATAGGTGGTGGGATCGTCGAGCGCGACGCGCTCGAGGTCGATCGGCGGGAGGTCGCGCTCGGCGCGTCGCGCGTTGATCAGGGTGAGCGCGCGGTCGATCATCGTGACCGTGGTCAGGCCGAGGAAGTCGAACTTCACCAGACCGACTTTCTCGCAATCGCCCATGTCGAGCTGGGTCACGGCCTGCTCGCCGCCCTGCTCGCAGTACAGCGCAGTGAAATCGGTGAGCGGTTCCGGGGCGATGACCACGCCGCCGGCGTGCTTGCCGGCGTTGCGTGCCAGGCCCTCGAGCTTGCGCGCGAGGTCGATCAACGCACGCACCTCCTCCTCCGCATCGTGGCGCGCGCGCAGCTGCGGCTCCTGGGCCAAGGCCTCGTCGAGCGAGGCCACGATGCCCTGCTTCACCGGGATCAACTTCGCGATGCCATCGGCGAAACCGTAGGGGTGGCCGAGCACCCGACCGACGTCGCGCAACACCGCGCGCGCCGCCATCGAGCCGTAGGTGATGATCTGCGAGACCTGCTCGCGGCCATAGCGGCTGGCGACGTAGTCGATCACGCGGTCGCGACCGAGCACGCAGAAGTCGATGTCGAAGTCCGGCAGCGACACGCGCTCAGGGTTGAGGAAGCGCTCGAACAGCAGGTCATAGCGCAACGGGTCGAGGTCGGTGATGCCGAGCGCCCAGGCGGCGAGCGAACCCGCGCCCGAGCCGCGGCCCGGGCCCACCGGCACGCCGTGGCCGCGCGCCCAGCGGGTGAAGTCGGCGACGATCAGGTAGTAACCCGCGAAGCCCATGCGCGAGATCATCTCGACCTCGGTGGCGAGGCGTGTGTCGTAGTCCGCGGCAGGCTTCGGCAGGTCGACGATGTCGGCGAGGCGTGCCTTGAGCCCGCTCGCGGCCTGCTCGGCGAGCTCGGCCTCGGCGCTGCGGCCCGCCGGCAGCGGGAACCGAGGCAGGTGCGGCTTGCCGATCTCGAGCTCAACGTTGCAGCGCCGCGCGACCTCGAGCGTGTTGTCCAACACCTGCGGCAGATCGGCGAACAGCAGCGTCATCTCAGCGGGCGAGCGCAGGTACTGCTGGTCGGAGTAGCGCCGGGGTCGGCGCGCGTCGTTGAGCGTGCGGCCCTGCTGGATGCAGACCCGTGCTTCGTGCGCATCGAAGTCGCCGCGGGCGAGGAAGCGCACGTCGTTGGTGGCCACGACCGCCACGCCGGCGCGGTTGGCGAGCTCGAGCGCCGCCTGCAGGTGTGGTTCGTCGTCGCGGCGCCCGGTGCGCCAGACCTCGATGCAATAGCGATCGCCGAAGCAGCGGCGCCAATCGTCGAGCAGCGCGCGGGCCTGGTCGGCGCGGCCGGCCAGCAGCGCGCGACCCACGTCGCCCTCGCCGCCGCCGGACAGCGCGATCAGCCTGGAGGCGCGCTCGGCGATCCATTCGCGCTTCACCATCGGGCGCTCGCGCCGATGCCCCTCGCGGAAGCTGCGGGTGACGAGCGCGCAGAGGTCGCGGTAGCCTCGGCGGTCCATCGCCAGCAGGGTGATGCGTGGCGGCTCGGCCTCGCGCTCGCCGTCGGCCTGGGCGTCGAGTGCGAGATCCACGCCGACGATCGGCTTGATCCCCTCGGCCTCGGCGGCGGCGTAGGCCTTGACGCAGGCGAACAGGTTGCCGGCATCGGTCACGCCCACCGCGGGCACCCGCAGCTGCACCGCTTGCTCCATGAGTTGGTCGATGCGGATCGTGCCGTCGACCAGCGAGTACTCGCTGTGCACGCGCAGATGGGCGAACCCGTTCATGCGCGCAGCGCCTCGATCACGGTCCGCACCGGGCCGAACGAGCGGCGGTGCTCGGCGCAGGGACCGAGCTGCCTGAGCGCGAGCAGATGGTCCGGCGTCGGATAGCCCTTGTGGCGGGCGAAACCGTAGCCGGGGAAATGCCCGTCCAATTCGACCATCAGCGCGTCGCGCGCGACCTTGGCCAGGATCGAGGCCGCGGCGATGGCCGGGACCCGCGAGTCACCGCGGATCACCGTGCGCAGCGGGATGCTGAGCCGCGGTGGGCGATCGCCGTCGATGAACGCGAGCGCAGGCTCAACGCCGAGCGCGGCCACGGCACGGGCCATGCCGGCGAGCGTGGCGCCGAGCACATTGAGCTGATCGACCTCCGCCGCCGACACCACGACCACGCTGGCCTGGCGCGCGTTGGCGCGGATCAGCGGCTCGAGTCGCTCGCGCTGCTCCGGTGTGAGCTTCTTCGAATCGTCGAGGCCGTCGATCGGCTTGGCGGGATCGAGCACGACCGCTGCGACCACGACCGGGCCGGCCAAGGGACCGCGCCCCGCCTCGTCCACACCGCAGGCCGCATCGACCAGCGCCAGCGTCAGGCCGAACTCGGCGGCGAGCTGCGCATGGCTGAGCAGCTTGCTCATCGTGGCGCTACCGGCGCCGCGCTGCGCGCGGCGCGACTCGCCAAGAGCGAGTCGACCGCGTCGGCCGCGCGCGCATCAGCACCCACGGCGAGCGTGGTGCGCATCGCTTCGAAGGCGTGGCGTTGCGCGGCGCGCGCCGCCGGATCGGCGAGCAGCGCTTCGAGCGCCGCGGCCAGCCGCGGCGCGGTGCAGTCGCCCTGCATCAGCTCCGGCACCACCTCAGCGTTGGCCAGGATGTTCGGCAGCGCGAAGCGCGTGGTCTTCATCAGACGGAACGCGCGCAGCAGCAGGTGTGTGAGCGGCGCCAAGCGGTAGCCGACCACCATCGGTGTGCCGACCAACATGGTTTCGAGCGTCGCCGTGCCGGAGGCGACGAGCGCTAAGTCCGCGGCGGCCAGCAGCTCGCGCGAGCGCCCGTCGAGCAGCGTGACCTCGACCCCGGGGGCCTGTTCGGCGAGCGCGGCGCGGAACGCGCCCGCGCGCGCCGCATCGACCATCGGTGCCGCGACCTGCAGCCCGGGATGCGCGCGAACGAGCTCGGCAAGCGCGCCAGCGAAGTGCGGACCGAGCCGGGAGACTTCACCCGCCCTGCTACCAGGCAGCACTGCCAATAGCAGACCGTCGTCAGGCAGACCCAGCGCACGACGCACCGCGGCGCGATCGTGCGCGGGCGCGAGCGCATCGGCGGCGGGGTGCCCGACGAAGATCGCCTGGGTCAGATGTCCGGCATAGAAGTCCGCTTCGAACGGGAACAGGCAGAGCACGCGGTCGGCACCGGCCGCGATGCCCGCCACCCGCCCGGGCCGCCAGGCCCAGACCGTGGGGCTCACGTAATGCACGGTGCGCAGGCCCGCGTCGCGCAGGCGGCGCTCGAGCCCGAGGTTGAAGTCGGGCGAATCGATGCCGATGAACACGTCGGGCCTGGAGGCGAGGAAACGGTCTGCGATCTCACGCCGCAGCGCGAGCAGACGCGGCAGATGGGCGAGCGCCTCGAAGATGCCGAACACCGCGATCGCATCGTGCGGCCAGTGCGCGACGCAGCCCTCGGCGCGCATCGCCGGACCGGCCATGCCTTCGAAGCTTGCAGTGGGGTGGATCCGCCTGAGCTCCCGGATCAGCCCGGCGCCGAGCAGGTCGCCCGATGCCTCACCCGCGACCAGCGCGATGCGCATCGTTCAGCGCACGATGCTGCGGCTGGTGTCCGCGAGGAACTCGGTCAACAGCGCGAGCTCGGGCTTGTCGACCTGCATCTGCTTGAGCTCGGCCAGCGCCTCCTCGAGCCGCTTGTCGGAACGGTAGAGCACCCGATAGGCCTCCTTCACCGAACGCACCTGATCCGGCGTGAAGCCGCGGCGCCGCAGGCCTTCCGAGTTGATGCCGTAGGGCGCCGGCGGCGTGCCCGCGACCATCACGAACGGCGGCACATCGCGCGTCAGGTCGACGTTCATGCCGCAGAAGCTGTGCGCGCCGATGCGGCAGAACTGATGGATCTTGCTGAAGCCACCGAGGATCGCCCAGTCATGGACGAAGACGTGGCCGGCGAGCGTTGCGCAGTTCGCCATGATCACGTTGTTGCCGACCACGCAGTCGTGCGCGATGTGGGTGTAGGACATGAACCAGCCATCGTCGCCGATGCGGGTGTAGCCGAGGTCGGTGGCGGTACCGCGGTTGACCGTGCAGTACTCGAAGAAGGTGTTGCGGTTGCCGATCTCGAGCCGGGTCGGCTCGCCGGCATACTTCTTGTCCTGCGGCTGGCCGCCGATCGAAAGCGCACCGATGAACTTGTTGTCGCAGCCGATCGTGGTCGGGCCACTGATGAGGCAATGCGGGCCGATGACCGTGCCGGCACCGATCTCGACGTCGGCACCGATGACGCTGAACGGTCCGACCGAGACGTCGGGCGAAAGCCGCGCCTTGGGATCGATGACGGCCGTGTTGTGGATGAGGCTGTCGGTCAATGCGCCTCCTCGCGCGCGGCGCACATCAACTCGGCCTCGACCACCAGCTTGCCGTCGACCTCGCCGATGCCGGCGAACTTCCAGATGCCGCGCTTGTCGCTGAGGTAGCGCACCGTGAAATGGACCTGGTCGCCGGGGACGACCGGCGCGCGGAAGCGGCAGTCGTCGATGGCGACGAAGTAGAACACCTTGCCCTTGCCGAGATCTGGGCCGAGCGAGGCGAACGCCAGCAAACCGGTGGCCTGGGCCATCGCCTCGAGCAGCAGCACGCCCGGGAACACCGGGCGGTGCGGGAAGTGGCCGGTGAAGTGCGGCTCGTTGACGGTGACGTTCTTGATCGCGGTCAGGCTCACCATCGGCGTGCAGCGGATCACCTTGTCGATCAGCAGGAACGGATAGCGATGCGGCAGGTACCGCATGATCTGCTGGATGTCCATGGTGATGTTGCTGGCCGTGTCCGGCAGATCGTCAGCCATCTCTATTTCCTCCGCCCGTATCCTTGTCGCCAGCCTTGAGACCGTCAAGCCGGCGGAATCGCGCCACGCGCCGCTGCCAGACCCGCTGCTCGGCGAAGCCCAGGGCGCCCGAATACACGCCCTTCTCCGGGATCGCATGCGTGACGAAGGTCCGCGCGGTCACGACCACGTCGTCGACGATCGTGATGTGGCCAACGATGCCGACGCCGCCGGCGATCATGCAGCGCTGGCCGATGGTGGTGCTGCCGGCGATGGCGGTGCAGCCGGCGATCGCGGTGTGCGCGCCGATGACGCAGTTGTGGCCGATCTGGATCTGGTTGTCGAGCTTGACCCCGTCCCCGATCACGGTGTCCTCGATCGCGCCGCGATCGACGGTGGTGTTGGCGCCGATCTCGACGTCGTCGCCGATGCGCACACCGCCGACCTGTGGCACCTTGACCCAGCCTTGCAGCGATGGCGCCATGCCGAAGCCATCAGCGCCGATGACCGCGCCGGAGTGGATCAGGCAGCGACGGCCGAGCGTGACGCCCGGATACAAGGTGACGTTGGCCTCGAGCCTGGAATCCTCGCCAACCACGCTGCCCTCGCCGACCACGGCACCCGGGCCGACGACGGCCCGCGCGCCGATTACAGCGCCGGCGCCGATGACCGCGCGCGGCCCGATCGCCGCATCGCTCGCGACCTTGGCGTAGGCCGCGATGCTGGCGGTCGGGTCGATGCCCGCCGTGCTGTGTGGCGCGGGATGCAGCAACGCTGCGATGCGCGCGTAGGCGAGGTAGGGATCCACTGCGACCAGCGCCGCCGCCGGGCAAGCGGCGAGTTCCGCCCGCGCCAGCACGACCGCGGTAGCGGCCGTCCCTGCAAGCTGATCGCGGTAGCGCGGGTTGGCGAGGAAGGTCAGCGCGCCAGACGCAGCGCCACTTAGCGTGCCAACGCGCTCCACCGCGAGCGTGCCATCGCCGACGAGCTCGAGCTCGAAGCGGCGCGCGAGCTCGCTGAGCGTGATCCGCGCCACTTGCGGCTCACGTCTTCGGCGGGGTCTTCGCCGGGTCGACCGGCGCTTTCGCTGCGGGGCCCGGAGCCTTGGGCACGGCCGCCGTCGGCGATTTGGGTGCTGCCGCCGCCAGTGCTTCGAGCCGCTTCAGCACGGCAGCCGTGAGGTCGGCCGTGGGGCTCGCCCACAGCACGCCAGCACCGACCACCAGGTCGTAGCCGTTCTCCTTCGCATGCGCCTGCACCTCGCGCACGATCACGCGCTGCAGGTTGCCGAGCTCCTTGCCGCGACGGGAGTTGTAGTCGTCCTCGACCTCGGTCAGGCGGCGCTGGTAGCGTTGCTGCAGGGCGCGGGCGCGCTCTTCCAGGTCGGCACGCTCCTGCTCGCTCATCACCGCACGATCGCGATTGAGCTTCTCCTCCAGCGCGCGCAGGTCCTTCTGCTGCGTCACCAGCTCGCGCTGCTTCTCGCCGAACTCGCTCTGCAGCGCATCAGCCACCGCCTTGCCCTGCGGCGAATCCTGCATCAAGCGGTCGAGTGTGACGACGCCAACCTTCATGTCCGCCGCGTAGGCGGCGCCAGCGAGGCAAGCAGTGAGGACGAGCGCGAACTGCGCGGAACGAATCCGGATCATCTTGGCTAACTCCTGGGCCTGGGCCCGCGGTTAAAACAGCGTACCGATGGTGAATTGGAAGCGTTCAGTCTGGTCAGTATCCTCGCTGCGGAAAGGATACGCAAAGCTGAAGCGCATCGCACCGATCGGGGTGAGGAAGGACGCGGCTATTCCGCCGGATGCGCGCAGCTGGTTGACGTCGAAGTCGCTGACGGTCGCATACACCATGCCGACGTCGACGAACAGACCGACGCGACCGTTCTTCGGCGGCGCCGTCGGGTCGTCGGCGAACAAGTTCGGCAACAACAGCTCGGACTGCACCGAGACGCGCAGGTTGCCGCCGGTCGGCGTGGGCTGGTTGTTGCCCAGCTGGTAGGTCGGTCCGAGGTAGGCATCGCGGAATCCGCGCACGGAGTCGGCGCCACCGCCGAACAGCTTGCGGTCGGGCGGAACGTCGCCGCTCGTGCCGTAGGGCGAGACCAACCCGATCTCGGTATCGACGCCGAGCGTCAAGCCACGGCTCACAGGGAAGTAGTTCGTCTGCGTGCCCCGCAGTGCCCACCACTGCACGTCACCGGGGTAGACCGCGATGTCCGCGGTCAACTGCCGCAACATGCCGCGGTCGGCAAAGATCGCACGATTGCGGGTGTCGAACGACCAGCCGCCGGTCATCAGCAGCGTGCGATAGCGCGTGCCGTTGGTGATCTGGCCGAAGCCAGCGTTGATCTCGTAGATGTCGCCGTGGTTGGGGTTGGTGACGAATGCGTAGACCGTCGGCGAGGCAGTCCTGGCGCCCACGGCAAAATCGGTCTTGGTGATGCTGGTGCCGAAGCTGAAGGACGAATACTCCGACAGCGGCCAGCGGAACGACATCGTGACGCCGAAGTTCTCGCGCGAGATTGTCTCGAGGTCGACGCCGAGAGAATCAGCGACGTTGTAGTACATCGACAGCGTGCGGGATACGTTGTCGATGTTCCAATAAGGCTCGGTCAGCGACAGGCTGTAGGACTGGGCGTAGTTGCGCGAGTTCAACGCAATCTGCACCCGGTTGCCCGTGCCGAGGAAGTTGCTGTGGGAGATTGAGAAATCGACGAAGGCACCGGTGGTCGAGCCACCGAATCCGAGCGAGGCGTTGAACGTCCCCGCCTGGCGCTCCTTGATGTCGAAATCGACCTCGACCTCGTCCTCCGAACCCGGCACGCGCTCGACCTTATGGTCAACGTCCTCGACGAACGGCAGCCGCGCGATGCGCAGGCGCGAGCGATCGATTAGGGCGTTGGTCAGCCAGGTACCCTCAAGCTGGCGCATCTCGCGTCGGTACACGTTATCGTCCGTCTCGCCGGTGCTGCGGAAGTTGATACGCCGCACGTAGACGCGTGCACCGGCCTCCACGAGGAAGGTCAGACTGACCTCCTTCTTGTCATGGTCGAGCTCCGGGAAGGGCGAGACCTCGGCGAAGGCGAACCCGTCCGCGCCGAGACGCTGCTTGATGAGCTCGCTGGTAGCGTTGACCCTCGCCATCGCGAAGCGATCGCCGGCTCGGTGCACCACGAAGGGCGTGAGCGCGCTCTCGGCGATCGGCAGATCTCCGACGAGCTTGGTCTCCTTGATCGTGTAGATGTCGCCTTCGCGGATATTGATGGTCACGTACACGCCGCGCCGGTCCGGCGACACCGCGACCTGGGTCGATTCGATGCGGAAATTGGCGTAGCCGCGGTCCATGTAGTAGGAGCGCAGCTTCTCGAGGTCGCTGCCCAGCTTCTCGCGGGCATAGCGGTCATCGGCGCTGATGAAGGTGAAGGTGCTCGGCGTCTTCAATTCGAACTGCTCGAGCAGCTTGTCGTCGGGGAAAGCGGTGTTGCCAACGATGTTGATCTGGCGGATGCCAGAAATCTCGCCTTCCTTGACCAATATCGCGACGCGCACCTGGTTGCTGCCGACCTCGGTGACATCTGATTTCACTTCGACGCCATAGCGACCACGACTGTGGTATTGGCGCACGAGCTCCTGGGTCACTTGGTCGAGCGTCGAACGGTCGAAGATCCGGCCTTCGGCCAGGCCGGCCTGGATCAGCACACGCTCCAGCTCCTCAGTCTTTATCTCCTTGTTGCCAGTGACCGAGAAACTTTCGATCGCCGGTCGCTCGTCGACGACGATGACGAGGTCGTCGCCATCACGCCGGAACTCGACGTCGCGGAAGAACCCCGCGCGATACACCGCGCGCAGCGCGCTGGCGAGTTTGGCCGAATCGACGACATCACCCGGCTGAATCGGCAGGTAGTTGAACAGCGTGCCGTCCGAGATCCGTACCAGCCCCTCGACCCGGATGTTGCTGACCCGGAACGGCTCATCAGCCCAGGCTGCTGTGGCGACCAGGCAAAGTCCGAGGACCAGCGCGAAGAGAATGCGGACCGACCGTTCCATGCTAGATGTCATGCTCCATGAGCGTTCAGTTGAGCAGGCGTGCGATGTCGTTGTAGAAGGCCAGACCCATCAACCCGACCAGCAACAGCACTCCGAGCTGCTGACCGACGGCCTCCACCGCGGGCGACACCGGCCGCCCCGTCGCCTGTTCGGCAGCGAGGAACACCAGCTGCCCACCGTCCAGGACGGGGATCGGCAGCAGGTTCAGCACGCCGAGGCTGACGCTGATGACGGCGAGGAAGCCCAGGAACGCCACCACCCCGATCGCTGCGGTCACGCCAGCGTACTGGGCGATGTTGATGGGGCCGCTGATGTTGGACAGCGCCGCGTCGCCCGTCAACATGCGCCACAGCATCCGCAGCGTCAGGACCGAGAGGTCGACCGTGCGACTGCAGGCCTCGGGGATCGCGGCGAGCGGCTCGAACCGTTGGACCGCACGCAGCCTCTCGAACAATCCGGCCGGCACCAGGGGCCGTGCCCCGACCCGCCCAATCTCGCGGCCCTCGAGGTCGACCGAGCTCACCCGGACCTCGCGCACCAGGCGCTCGTTGCCGCGCACCAGTTCGAAACGAAGCACACGGCCGGGCCGGGCCTGGATGACGCCGACCAACCCACGCCAGTCGGCGATGGCCGCACCGTCCACAGTCTCGATGTGGTCACCGCTGCGCAGTCCCGCGCGCGCGGCCGCGCCGTCGGGATCGAGCTCGCCAAGCGTCGCCGGCAGCCTGGGGGACCAGGGCTCCAACCCGAGGCGATCGAGCAGCGCACCGGGTTCGGTCAATCCGTGCGGGTCATCGAGCGCCAGGCGCGTCTGGCGCGCGAGGCCGTGCTCGTCGCGCAGCTCGACTGCGACGCTCGGCTCGCCTGCGAGCACGGCATCGAGCAGCGCCAACGCCGTGCTCTCCCAGGTGGGGGTCGGCCGTCCGCCGACCGCCGTGAACTCATCCTGGTCGCGGATCCCCGCCATCGCGGCCGGACTGCCGACCGGAACCTCGCCGACCAGCGGCCGCACCCCGGGGATGCCGACCAACAACATCACCCAATAGATGAGCACGGCGAACAGCAGGTTCGCAGCGGGACCGGCGAGCAGGACCAGCGCCCTCTTCCACACCGCTTGCCGGTTGTAGGCGCGGGCGAGGTGCTCTGGCGCCACCGGCCCCTCGCGCTCGTCGAGCATGCGGACGAAGCCGCCGAGCGGCACCGCGGCAAGCACGTACTCGACGCCATCACGACCACGGTGCAGCCACAAAGGCGTGCCGAAACCGATCGAGAATCGCAGCACCTTGAAGCCTAGCTTGCGCGCGACCCAGAAATGGCCGAACTCGTGGATCGCGACCAGCAGCGCGATGGCCACCGCGAACGCAGCGATCGAGCCGAGCACGCTGTTCACGCGGCACCCCGAGCGGCGACTGCGGCAGTGGCACGCGCGCGAACCTCGTGGTCCAGGGCCAGCACGGCGTCGAGGCCGGCCGCGTCGCGCCCGGCGAAGTGCGCGAGCTCACCCTCGACCACGCCGGCGATCTCGGCGAAGCCGAGGCGCCCATCGAGGAAGCAGGCCACTGCGACTTCGTTGGCCGCATTCAGCACCAACGGTGCGGCGCCACCGGCCTCGAGCGCGGCATAGCCGAGCGTCAGGCAGGGGAAGCGCACCGGGTCCGGGGCCTCGAAGTCGAGCTTGCCGCGCGCGACCAGGTCGAGCGGCGCGACGCCGGCGTCGATCCGCTCCGGATGGGCGAGCGCGTGCGCGATCGGCGTGCGCATGTCGGGGTTGCCGAGCTGTGCCAGCGTCGAGCCATCATCGTATTCCACCAGCGAGTGCACGATGCTCTGGGGATGCACCACGACCTCGATCCGTCGCGGCGGCAGACCGAACAGCCAATGCGCCTCGATCACCTCGAGGCCCTTGTTCATCAGCGTGGCCGAGTCGACCGAAATCTTGCGGCCCATACGCCAGTTGGGATGGGCGCAGGCCTGGTCGGGCGTGGCGCGCGCGATGCGTTCAGCGCTCCAGCTGCGGAACGGGCCACCGGAGGCGGTGAGGATCACGCGGCGCACGCCGCTGGGCTGCTGGCCAGCGCGCCAACCGACAGGCATGCACTGGAACAGTGCGTTGTGCTCGGAATCGATGGGCATGAGCTCGCCGCCGCCACGCGCGAGCTCCGCCATGAACAGCGCGCCGGCCATGACCAGTGATTCCTTGTTGGCCAACAGCACGCGCTTGCCAGCGCTGAGCGCGGCGAGAGTGGCAGGCAGGCCGGCGCTGCCCACCACCGCAGCTACGACCGCGCGGGCCTCGGGATGGGTCGCGACCGCCGCGAGACCCTCCACCCCGCTCATGACCTCGGTGAGGAAACCCGCGGCACGCACCCGCGACGCCAGCCGCGCAGCGGCCGCGGGATCGCTGAGCGCCGCGAGCGTCGGTTGGAACTCCGCGATGGCCTCGAACAAGCGGGCGTCATCCTGGCCTGCCGCCAGCGCGACCACGCGGAAGCGTTGCGGGCTCGCGCGCACCACGTCGAGCGTGCTCGCGCCGATGCTGCCGGTGGCGCCGAGGATCGAGACGCCGATCACGCGCCACCGCCGAGCAACAGCCAGCCAGCCAGGAACACGGGCGCAGCGGAGAACAGCGAATCGAGGCGGTCGAGCACGCCGCCATGCCCGGGCAACAGCACGCCTGAGTCCTTGGCGCCGGCCTGACGCTTGAGCAGGCTCTCGGTGAGATCGCCCACGATCGACGCCGCGATGGTCAGCAGCGCGAGCAGCACGAACGACGCAACCGCGAAGCCGAGCAGCACCGCCCCGATGCCGGCGACCAGCGCCGAGAGCGCGCAGCCGCCGAGCACGCCTTCCCAGGTCTTGCCTGGGCTGACCTCGGGCGCGAGCTTGTGCTTGCCGAAGGCGTGGCCGGCGAAGAACGCACCGACGTCAGCGGCCCAGATGATGAGCAGGAGCAGCAGTACCAGCTCCGGGCCCGAGCGCAGCCCGTGCAGCGTGACTATCGCGTACCAGGCCGGCACCAGCGTGAGCATGCCGGCGATGAGCTTGGCGCCCACCGGCAGCACCCAGCGCTGCAGGATCCAGACCAGCGCCAACGTCCACCAGGCCAGGCCCGCGGCCAGCAGTGCGCGCCCGACCGTGGGCAGCTCGAAAGCGAAGAACCATGCCGCCAGCAGCAGCAGCATGACGTTGATGGCGTAGAGCCAGGGTCGGGCGCCCGCGCCGCAACCGGCCAGCGGTGCCCATTCCAATGCAGCGACCACGAACACCGCCGCGGCCCCGACCGCGAACGCGGTGGGCGGCGCGAACAGCACCAACGCGACCGCCAGTGGTAGCAACAGTAGTGCGGTCGCGACCCTGCGCTTGAGGTCCATGCCCATCAGGCACCCGCCGCCACTTGGCCGAAGCGACGCTCGCGCGTGCCGAACCAGGCGAGCGCGCCATCGAGCGCGGCGCCATCGAAGTCCGGCCACAGCGTCGCGGTGAAATAGAGCTCGGTGTAGGCCAGGTCCCAGAGCAGGAAGTTGCTGAGGCGTTGCTCGCCACCAGTACGGATGAACAGGTCGGGCTCGGGCAGGCCATCGAGCGCGAGGTGGCGGGCGAACGTCGCTTCGTCGATCACGGGTTCAGCGGCAACGGCACGCGCGGCCTGCAGCAGGTCCCAGCGCCCGCCATAACTGAGCGCGATCACCAGCGTGAGCCCGCGGTTGGCGATGGTGATCTGCTCGGCGGAGTGCATCTGCGCGACCAGCTCGACCGCGAACGCTTCGCGCTGGCCGATGAACCGGAGCCTGACGCCCTGCGCATGCAGTTCCGCAAGCTCGGTGTGGAGCGACTCGAGGAACAACGCGAGCAGCGTGCCAACCTCGGCCGGCGGCCGGTTCCAGTTCTCGCTCGAGAACGCGAACAGCGTGAGCGCCTCGATGCCGCGCTGGGCGCAGGCCTCGACGATGGCCCGCGTCGCCTTCTGGCCCTGACGATGGCCGAGGTTGCGCGGCATGCCACGACGCTTGGCCCAGCGCCCGTTGCCGTCCATGACGACGACGACGTGGCGCGGCAGCCTGGCGTTGGAAACCTGGGATGCGGACATGGATGGAGGGACCCAGCGCGGACGCGCGGGCTCAGATCTCCATCAGCTCCTTCTCTTTGCCGGCCAACAAGCCATCGATCTCGGCGATGTGCTTGTCGGTGAGCTTCTGCACGTCGGTCTGTGCGCCGCGTTCCTGGTCCTCGGTGGTCTTGTGATCCTTGAGCAGCTTCTTCAGGTGCTCGTTGGCATCGCGGCGCACGCCGCGGATCGACACGCGGGCGTGCTCGGCATCCTGCTTGGCGACCTTGATGATCTCCTTGCGTCGCTCCTCGGTGAGCGCCGGCAGCGGCAGACGGATCATCTGCCCGGCGGTGTTCGGCGTCAGGCCGAGATCGGAGGTCTGGATCGCCTTCTCGATCGCACCGACCAGGTTCTTGTCCCAGGGCTGGATCGCGATGGTGCGCGCGTCGGGAGTGTTGATGCTCGCGACCTGGTTCAACGGCATCATCGTGCCGTAGCTGTCGATCTTGAGATGCTCGACCAGCGCGGTGCTGGCCCGACCGGTGCGCAGCTTGGCCAGCGAATCCTTCAGCGCATCGACGCTCTTGCGCATGCGCGCGGTGGCGTCCTTCTTGATGGCGTCGATCATGCAGCAGCTCCCTCGTTGTCGACTGTCGTGCCGAGCCCGGCTTCGCCGTCGACGACGATGCGATGCAGGTGGCCCGGCGAGTTCATGTCATAGACCCGCAGCGGCAGGCGGTTGTCGCGCAGCAGCGCGATCGCAGTGGCGTCCATCACGCCGAGCTTGTCGACCAGCACGCGGTCGTAGGACAGGTGGGCGATGCGCGTGGCGGTCTTGTCCTTCTTCGGGTCGGCCGAGTACACGCCGTCGACCTTGGTCGCCTTGAGCAGCAGCTCGGCGCCGACCTCGACTGCGCGCAGCGCAGCGGCAGTGTCGGTGGTGAAGAACGGGTTGCCGGTGCCGGCGGCGAAGATGCAGATGCGCCCCTTCTCCAGGTGGCGGACCGCGCGGCGACGGATGTAGTCCTCGCAGACCTCGTTGATGCGGATCGCCGACAGCACGCGGGCGTAGTTGCCCATGCGCTCGAGCGCGTCCTGCAGGGCGAGCGCGTTCATCACGGTCGCCAACATGCCCATGTGATCGCCGGTGACGCGGTCCATGCCCGCAGACGCGAGGCCAGCGCCGCGGAAGATGTTGCCGCCGCCGATCACCACGCCGACCTGGACGCCGGCCTTCGAGACGTCGCGGACCTCGCGCGCCAGCCGACCGATCACGGCCGGATCGATGCCGTACTCGGCCTCGCCCATCAGGGCCTCGCCCGAGAGCTTGAGCATTATCCGTTTGAAAGCAGGCTTGAACGCGGGTGCGGCAGCGCTCATCGTGTGACCCTTAGTAAGAGCCCCGCGTGGGCGGGGCTCTGTGTCGAACGGCGTCGGATTGTAGCAGGCAGGGGCGGATCAACCGCCGCGCGCCTGCGCCATGACCTCGGCGACGAAGTCGCCCTTGGCCTTCTCGATGCCCTCGCCGACCTCGTAGCGCACGAAGGCGTGCACCCTCGCACCGGCCTGCTTCACCAGCTTCTCGACGCTGGTGTCCGGGTCCTTCACGAACGGCTGGCCGAGCAACGAGGATTCACCGGCGAACTTGCGCAGGCGACCTTCGACCATCTTGACCACGATCTCCGGCGGCTTGCCGCTGGCCGCGGCCTGGGCCTCGACGATGGTGCGTTCCCTGGCCAGCACCTCGGCCGGGATCTGGTCCGCCGACACGCACATCGGCTTGCTCGCCGCGATGTGCATCGCCAGGTCCTTGCTCAGTTCAGCGTTGCCGCCCGCGACGTCGACCACGACGCCGATGCGGATGCCGTGGAGGTAGGCGCAGAGCGTACCCTTGGCGACCACCAGTTCGACCCGGCGCAGCGCCACGTTCTCGCCAATCTTCACCACCAGCGCGCGCCGCGCTTCGTCCACCGTCGTCCCATCTGCGAGCCGTGCCGCTCCCAATGCCTGGACGTCGGTAGCGCCCGAAGCGAGCGCCGCTTCCGCGACCGCGCTGACGAAGGCGACGAAGTCCGGATTGTTGCCGACGAAGTCGGTCTCGCAGTTCACCTCGACGATGGCGCCACGGCGCGCGTCCTTGGCGAACGCGATCGCGACGCGACCTTCGGCGGCGATGCGGCCAGCCTTCTTGTCGGCCTTGGCCAGCCCGGACTTGCGCATGTGCTCGATGGCCGCTTCGAAATCACCGTTGGTCTCGGTCAAGGCCTTCTTGCACTCCATCATCCCGGCGCCGGTGCGGCTGCGGAGCTCCATCACGAGGCTGGCGGCGATGCTCATGCGTCGGGCTTGGTGGTCTTCTTGGCTGGCGCGCGGCGGCGGGCCGGCGCCTTGGCGCCCGCACCGTCACCGGCCGGGGCGGCACGACGACCGCGCGGCGCGGCGCCCTTGCGCGGCTCGGCACGGCGGCTCGGCTTGGCCATGACTGCGCCCGACTCGTCGAGCTCGACGAATTCGTCGCTGGCCTCGCTCAGCTGCTGCGGCAACGCGTCCTTGCCGTTGAGCACGGCGTCGGCGACGCCGACCGCGTACAGCTCGATGGCGCGGATCGCGTCATCGTTGCCCGGGATGATGTAGTCGACTTCATCCGGGTTGTTGTTGGTGTCGACCACCGCGATGATCGGGATGCCGAGCTTGCGGGCTTCGGCGACGGCGATCTTCTCGTGGCCGGTGTCGACGACGAACAGC
Source organism: Gammaproteobacteria bacterium (assembly GCA_031388175.1). Lineage (GTDB taxonomy): Bacteria > Pseudomonadota > Gammaproteobacteria > Natronospirales > JANNEA01 > JANNEA01. The sequence goes on along the minus strand of JANNEA010000181.1, from coordinate 2,218 downwards.
GCATCCGGCAGCGCCTCCATCGTCTTGATGCCGCCCAGGCTCTTCTCGAGCTTGACCAGCTCGCGCCGCAGCAGGAGGCCTTCCTTCTTGCCGTAGCGGTCGATGGTGTTGTCCTCGGCCATCTTCGACAGGTCCATCAGGCGTTTGATCGACGCCTTGACGGTCTTGAAGTTGGTGAGGGTGCCGCCGAGCCAGCGCTGGTTCATGAACGGCATGTTGCAGCGCCGAGCCTCGCGCTCGACGATGTCGCGCGCGGCGCGCTTGGTGCCGACGAACAGGATGCGGCCGCGGCGGGCGACGATGCTCGAGACGAAGTTGGTCGCCTCGCCGAACATCGGCAAGGTCTTCTCGAGGTTGATGATGTGGATCCGGCTGCGTTCACCGAAGATGAACGGGGCCATCTTCGGGTTCCAGTAACGGGTCTGGTGGCCGAAGTGGACGCCAGCTTCGAGCATCTGGCGCATGGAAACGGTCGTGCTAGCCATTCTGCATGGACTCCTGGGGGTTGAGCCTCCACGCTCCCCGTGCGACGACCCCCACGAGCGGGGCACCCGGTCGCACGTTGTTCGGGAACGTGTGTGGTGTTTGCCTAAAAACGGCGCGCTTTATACCATGCGCACCCGCCCCGGACAACATCATGAAGCCCAAGACCCCAGATGAGCAGGCCGGCATGCGTGTGGCGGGTCGCCTTGCGGGCGAAGTGCTGGAGATGATTGGTCCGCACGTCAAGGCGGGAGTCACCACCGACCAGCTCAACGAGGTCTGCCACGAGTACATCGTGGGGGTGCAAGGGGCGATCCCCGCCCCGCTCGGCTACCGCGGCTTCCCCAAGTCGATCTGCACCTCCGTCAACCACGTGGTCTGCCACGGCATCCCATCGGACAAGACTCTCAAGACCGGCGACATCGTCAACGTCGACGTCACCGTGATCAAGGACGGCTGGCACGGCGACACCTCGAAGATGTACTTCGTCGGCGAGCCGCCGATCCAGGCCCGCCGCCTGGTCGAGGTCACGCGCGAGGCGATGCTGATCGGCATCCGGCTGGTCAAGCCCGGGGTTCGGCTGGGCGACATCGGCCACGCCATCCAGACCTTCGCCGAGCGCGCCGGCTTCTCGGTGGTGCGCGAGTACTGCGGTCACGGCATCGGCCGCGAGTTCCATGAAGACCCGCAGGTGCTGCACTACGGCGAGCCCGGCACCGGCATGGCCCTGCACGAGGGCATGTGCTTCACCATCGAGCCGATGATCAACGCGGGCAAGCGCAACGTGAAGTTGCTGCCCGATCAGTGGACCGTGGTGACCAAGGACCATTCGCTGTCGGCCCAGTGGGAGCACACCGTGCTGGTCACCGGCGTCGGCGTCGAAGTCCTGACCAAGCGCGCCGACGAGGTCATCTGAACCCGGCCCGTCCGCTGCGCGACGCGCTGCGCGAAGCCGACCGCGGCCTTGGCGAGCGCTTCATCCTCGGCGAGCGCGTGGCGCCACTGCTCGCCGCCCGCGCGAGCTGGATGGACGACGTGGTGCTTAAGGCCTGGCGCGGCACGGTCGGCGACGCGGGCGCCGGTGTGGCCTTGCTCGCGATTGGCGGCTACGGCCGCGGCGAGCTGTTCCCCTGCTCCGACGTCGACCTGCTGATCTTGCGGCCCGCCCATGTCGACCTGAAGCTCGAGGCGCGGATCGGCGAGTTCATCGCCTTGCTGTGGGATGCGGGTGCGGCACCGAGCCACAGCGTGCGCGAGCACGCCGCCTGTCTCGAGGCCGCCCGCACCGACCTCAGCTTCGCCACCGCCCTGCTCGAAGGCCGCCCGCTGGCCGGCGATGCCGAGGCTGCGCGCACCCTGCTGCTTGCCGCCGCCGACGACGGCTGCAGGAGCGCGCACGATTTCCTCGTCGCCAAGCGTGACGAGCTGCGCGCGCGCCACGACAAGCTGCTCGACAGCGCCAACCGGCTCGAGCCGACGATCAAGGAGGTCCCGGGCGGCCTGCGCGACCTGCAGACCGTGCTGTGGGTGGCGCGACGCACCCTCGGCCTCAAGCGCTTCGACGAGCTGGCGAGCCACGGCCTGCTCGACGCCGAGGAGCTCGCCACGCTCGAGGACGGCCGTGCCCTGCTCGAACGCATCCGCTTCGGCCTGCACGCGCTGGCCGGACGCCGCGAGGAGCGCCTGAGCTTCGATGCCCAGCTCAAGCTCGCGCGCCAGTTCGGCCACGAGGATG
>JANNEA010000151.1:0-10540 GCA_031388175.1 Gammaproteobacteria bacterium | reverse complement strand
GAGCGGTGGTTGATCACTGCTGCCGGACGGCTCTTCGTCGACCGGCACCACGCCCACGGCGCTGATGTTGACCACCACCGGGCTGACCGCCTCGACCAGTCTGGTGAAATCGGGTGCGGGCGCTGGCGCGATCGTGGTGGCCGCGGTGAGCGCGAGGACTGCGAGCATCGACAAGAGGGACCTCCGCGAGGCGGAGCAGTCTACCTCAGACCCTCTATGAAACCAGTTGCGCTACGGCCGTCTGGCGGCGACCGACTGTGCGATCAGCCTGACGGTCGCGGCCGGCACCTCACCGACCACGGTCACCTGATGGTCATCGACCACCCGCCCGTAGAGGTTCATCGCCCCCATGTGCGCCGCACCCTCGAGCCCCTTGCCATCGCTCGCGCGCGGCTCGATGAACACGCTGACCGCGGCCAGCCCATCGCTGAACGCGAGATGGGCCGAGGCCTGCTCGCCCCTCTCTTGAAGACCATGCGTGGCAGCAGCGACGAAACCCTCCGGCAGCTTGGCGACGGTCCAACGCGGATCGCCCACGCCCGAGGCGGCAGAGCTCTCCTGCACCTGCACCGTCCAGTCCTTGCCGCCGCTGGTGGGCTTGAGCGCGGACTCGGCGATCCGCTCCGGGAACTCGATCTGGCTGAAGACCACGTGCTCGATGACCCGCTTGCCGTCCTCGCCCAGCAGCTCGGTACGCAGCGGCAAAGCGGTCTGTTCGTCGAGGCACAGCCGGTAGCCGTAGCGCAGCGCGTCGAGCGGCGTGATCGCGACGCGTCGACAGCTGCGGCCCGCCTCGTTGCTCATGCCCAGGTCCGCGATGCGGTAGTTGCTGGCGAACGCGCTGACGTCGGACGGCAGCATCTTCGGCAGCGTGCCGCGGCCGCCGCTGCCACGCTCGACCAGGATGGTGCGCTGCTCAGGCAGGAACAGTTTGAGCCCGCCTCGCTCGCTGATGACCTCGCGCCTGGTGCCGCTCACCGTGGTCAGGCGTCCCCGCTCGCCGTCCGGTCCGCCAGAGTGCACGAGTTGCATCACCTCGAGCGTGCCGTCGTGGGCGTAGACGATGGTGCCTTGGTAGTTGAGCGCGCGGACCGCATCGCTCATGCGCTCAAGCAGCGCAGCCGGCGCCTCGGACGCCAGCGCGCCCGCCACGCCCAACACCGCGGCGAGCAGCGACATCGCGGAGCTGGCGCGCCGCCGGGTCAAAGCTTGTCGCCAGTGCCCGCGTTCGGGTCGGTGCCGCTGCCCGGCGTCGCCGCCGGCGCGGACGCGTCCGCCTGCGCGTCCTGCGCCGCGACCTGCACGTGCGGGGCCACCGCCGGCAGGCGCCGCCCGGTGACCTGGCTGTGGCGCGCCACATAGGAATTGAGCTTCACCGCGAGCGCGGGGTCGTAGCCGACCTGCTGTGCCTCGCCGGTGGCCGCGCCACCACTGCTGGCGGTCATCGGCACGATCTCGCCAGGCTGGGGTGCGAGTTGGATGCGTACGCCCAGGATCGCGAGCGCGGCGACGCCCGCGGCGAGCGCGGTGCCGAGCGCGGCCTTGCGCCAGCCGAATGCCACTCGATGACCCGAGTCGGCGGCGAGCGCGGCGTGCACCCGTGCGCGGAGCTCGCGCGGGTAGCGCGGGGCAAGACCGCCGCGCAACGCCTCGCTGGCCGCGTGCCAGCGCGTCCAGACCTGGGCGAGCTCAGGGTCACGACACAGACGCGCCACCAGAAGTTCGGCTTCGGCGCTGGGGAGCTCGCCATCGGCGAAGGCCGAGAGCTGCTCGAGGATCCGCGCGTCGGCATGGAGAGGGTCGGTCATGTCAGTGCACCTCTATATATGTCTGTTCGATCACGGCGCGTCAGTCGAGCAACGGCTTGAGCCGCGCGTCGATCGCTTCGCGGGCGCGAAAGATCCGCGAACGCACCGTACCCACCGGGCAATCCATGGCCTGGGCGATCTCCTGGTAGGACAAGCCCTCGAGCTCGCGCAGCGTGATCGCGGTGCGCAGCTCGTCGGGCAGCTCGCGCAGCGTGCGCTCCACCGTCTGCTTGATCTCGTCGCTGAGCAGAAGCGCCTCCGGGGTGTCCATGTCGCGCAGCCGCGCGTTCGCCTCGTACTCGTCGGGATCCTGCAGGTCGATGGTCGAATCCGCCGGTCGGCGGCTCGCGCTCACCAGTTGGTTCTTCGCAGTGTTGATGGCGATCCGGTAGAGCCAGGTGTAGAAGGCGCTGTCGCCACGGAAGCGCGGCAATGCGCGGTAGGCCTTGATGAACGCCTCCTGCGTCACGTCGAGCGCTTCGGCATGGTCGTGCACGTAGCGGTTCACCAGCTTCACGATCTTGTGTTGATAGCGCAGCACCAGCACATCGAACGCGGCCTTGTCGCCGCGCTGCACCCGCTCGACCAACCTCTGATCCGTGTCATCGGCGGCCATCGGGGCCCTCTGCACTGCTAGACCGTCCGCAGCGTGGAAAGTTCGCCAACTGCGGGAAACGGCGGGTATCCTTGCGCCGCCACGCCGGCCCGAGTCTAGCCTTGGACGCCCGATGCCCCCCAGCGCCAATCTCGACCCCGTCACTGACGTCCTGATCGTCGGCACCGGCGCGGCGGGCCTGACCCTGGCGCTCCACCTCCCGCCCTCCGTCCGCGTCACGCTGCTCAGCAAGGGCCCGCTCGACGCCGGCAGCACCGCCTGGGCCCAGGGCGGCATCTCCGCCGTGCTCGACGCGGGCGACTCGCTCGACGCCCACGTCGCCGACACGCTCGAGGCCGGCGCCGGGCTCTGCGACGAGCAGGTCGTGCGCTTCGTGGTCGAGCGCGGCCCCACGCTCATCCGCTGGCTCGGCGAGATCGGCGTGGCCTTCACCCGCGAGGCCGGCGACCTCCACCTCACCCGCGAGGGCGGTCACAGCCATCGGCGCGTGGTGCACGCCGCCGACGCCACCGGCCGCGCGGTGCAGTCCACGCTCGGCGAGCTGGTGCGGCGTCGGCCGAACACCACGATCCTTGAGGACCATGTCGCACTCGACCTCGTGACCAGCGACCGCCTCGGCGTCACGCCGCAGCGCGTGCTCGGGCTCTACGCCTTCGACCGTAGTGCCGGCCGCGTGCACGCCCTGCCCGCCCGGTGCGTGGTCCTGGCCACCGGCGGCGCGAGCAAGGTCTACCGCTACACCTCGAACCCCGACGGCGCGACCGGCGATGGGCTGGCGATGGCCTGGCGCGCGGGCTGCCGCGTCGCCGACCTTGAGTTCATGCAGTTCCACCCCACCTGCCTCTACCATCCGAAAGCCAAGTCCTTCCTGCTGACCGAGGCCCTGCGCGGCGAGGGCGCCAAGCTCCGCCTGCCTGATGGCAGCACGTTCATGGAGCGCTTCCACCCGAAGGCCGAGCTCGCGCCGCGCGACATCGTCGCGCGCGCCATCGATCACGAGATGAAGCGCCTCGGCGTGGAACATCTGTTGCTCGACATCAGCCATCGCGACCCCGCCTGGATCCGCGAGCACTTCCCGATGCTGCACGAGAAGTGTCTCGGCTTCGCCTTCGACATGACGCAGCAAGCCCTGCCGGTGGTGCCGGCCGCGCACTACACCTGCGGCGGCGTGCTCACCGACCTCAAGGCCCGCACCGACCTCGCCGGGCTCTACGCGGTCGGCGAGACCGCCGCGACCGGGCTGCACGGCGCGAACCGCATGGCCAGCAACTCGCTGCTCGAGTGCTTGGTGTTCGGCCAGGCCGCCGCCCATGACATCGAACAGCGCCTCGGCGATGCGCCACCGCCGCTCGCGATCCCGGACTGGGACGAGAGCCGAGTGACCGACTCCGACGAGGAGGTGGTGGTCGCGCACAACTGGGACGAGCTCAGGCATTCGATGTGGGACTACGTCGGCATCGTGCGCACCACCAAGCGCCTGCTGCGGGCCCAGAGCCGGGTGGCGCTGCTGCAGCGCGAGATCGCGGAGTACTACGGCAACTTCCGCGTCAGCAACGACCTGATCGAGCTGCGCAACCTGGCGCTGTGCGCCGAGCTGATCATCAAGTGCGCGCTGTCGCGGCACGAGAGCCGCGGTCTGCACTACACCCTGGACTTCCCGCAACGCGACGACGCGCATCCGCCGCGCAACTCGGTGCTGGTGCCACCGAACTTCGCGGGCGCCGAGCGCTCGGTGCACTGGAGCCGCTAGGCTCGGGGCGATCAGGCCAGACGCAGCCGAGCGCGCAGCATCCGCAACTGTTCGCGGTCGGCGGAATCCTCGAACAAGAGCACCACCCGCGTGGTTCCGCTGCCGTCACGCAGCCGCAGGATCGTGAGCGGAGGGCCGATGGTGGGCTGCGCCAGCAGTTCGCAGCGGTGCGTGCCTCCTTCGCCGTCGGTCGCGTCCCAGTGCCCCTCGGCGCTCCACACCAATCGGCGCACCGCCTGCCTGCCGATCAACGCGGCGTGGCGGCGGAACTGCACGATGAAGCTCGTCAGCACGGTGGCGCCCGCGGCGGCCAGCAGCACTGGCGCGAGCGGCGCGTAGGCCGCAGCGGCGAGTGCGAGCGCGTGGGTCAGGAAGATCAGCGTCGCCAGGCGATGCGAGCGCACGATGACGAGGTCGATGAACGGTGCGCTGCCGGCGGACACGCGCGGCCGATCAGAACTGCATCGTCTTGAGCTCCGGGTAGAGCTCCTTGATCGCCGCGACCACGTCGTTGTAGTGCTCGGTGCCGGCGTAGTTGGCCTTCAGCCAGGCGACGTATTCGTGGACGCTGTCGAACGACTGGTCGGAGTTCGCCTTGATGAACTCCCAGCCCCCGGCCATCTTGATCGCGGTCTCGCGCCCGATCTTGTCGCCGGCCATCTTGCCGAACATGCTGCCGAACATCGGGATGTTCTTGAACACTTCCTTGCCGACCTCGGCGCCGACCATGCCGCCGATCGCGCCGCCCATCCGTGCCTTGATCGCCTTGTCCACCCACAGCGCGACCGTGCCGTCCTCGGTGAAGGGACAGAGGTACTTGCCGGTGTTGCCGAGCATCGGTTGCGGACCCAGCTTGCCCGGGCCCGCCGCCGCGACCGCGCCGCCCATGCCCGCCGGCGTGAACGGCAATCCTGCGCCGCCCGCGGGTGCGAACGGGGTCGCTGCGCTCGGCGTGAACGGCGCTGCGCCCGCGGGGGCAGCGCTCGTCGGTGTCCCCGAGAGCATGCTGGCGGCTGCTGCGGCAGCGACGCCCTGCATGGCGGCATTGCCCGGTGTCCCGCCCACCGCGCCGCTCGGCATGGCGGCGACGCTGCCCGCGCCCATGCCGCCGCTCCGCAGCTGCGCGAGCGTGCCGGTGACGAAGGCCTGCGGCTGTCCGCCGCGCTTGGTGACCGTCATCGGCCCGCCGTTCAGCTCACCGCGCGCCCAGGTGCCCTCGACGACCGTGCCATCGGGAAAGGTGAACTTGCCAAAACCCGAGGGGATCGCGGGTTCGAAGTTTCCGATCGGGTTCATCTGCGACTTGGTGAAGGTCGTGACCTGACCGTCGTAGACGCTGCCGTCCTCGAACTCGATGCGGCCGGGTCCGAGCGGTCCGCAACCGAAGCCCACGCCGTCGTACACGATCCGGCCCGAGAAGGTTTCGGTGAAGACCACGCGCGCGCGCCAGGGCTTGAGGCCGAGGAATCCGGCCTTCGGGCAGGAGGCGCCGTAGAAGATGCCGTTGTTGCGCGCTTTGAGGTTGAACTCCTTGGGGAGCTGTTTGGCTTCCGCGGCCGCCGCCTCGCTCGGCATCGTGAACCCCATCATCCCCGCCATATCGTTGTAGTCGGAGGGCAGCGGCGCCGGCAGCGCGAGCGCACCCCCGCCGGTGTACGCCGTCGCAGCGACCGCTCCAGTCGCCGCCACAGGCGCGGCGGTGAACAGGGATCCGCCCGTGTTGTCGCTCGGTGCGGGTACCGGAGTTGGCGCCGCGGTGATCGCTGCGACTGCGGCGGCACCCACCGCAGCGACGCTGTCGCCCGCCTTGAACGCGGTCGTCGGCGCGCTGGCGGCCACCGCCGCGCCGCCCGCAGGCAGCGCAAGGAACGCCGCGACCGCCGAGGTCATCATCGGCGCGTAGCGATCGGGCAGCGAGTTCTCGGCGGCGTCGAGCGCCTTCAGGAAAGCCTGGTCCTGGCTGCGGTCACCGACGAACACACCGCGCTGGAAGCTGCCGATGTTGGATGCAGCACCCTTGCTGTTGAGCTTGCCGTTGCCGTTGCGCACCGCGGGCCTGAACTGCGCCTGGGTGAGCACCGCCGAGGCGCTCTCGAGGAAGGAGTTCACCTGGCCAACATAGCTGCGGCCGTCCGAGTACTGGATGCGACCGTAACCGACTGGCGCGCAATAGATGCCCGTACCGAAGTACACGAGCTCATCACCGTTGGGGAACAGGTAGGTCGCCCTGCCCGTCCATGCCTTGTTCGGGCAGCGGTCCGAACCCGCGCCGTTCTCAAGGTCGATGACGATCTGTTCCTTGAGCTTCTCCGGCGTGAGCAGGTCGACTTCCACCAGCTCATCGATCGCCGGCCATTCCGGCGCGACCGGCGCATCCGCCGCCCGCGCGCTGGTGGCGAGGAGGAACACCGCTGCGACCGCGAGCGCCCTCATGCCGCCATCCTGATGCGCGTGATCACCGTCGCGATCTCGGCATCGGCATGCGCAGCGCCAGAGAGCAGGTACTGGGCAAGCTCAGGGTCCTGCAGCTCGAGCAGGCGCGTATAGGCCGCGATCGTGCGGTCATCGGCTTGGGGCAGGTCGCGCGCGAGCCAACGCTCCAGCAGCACATCGAGCTCCTTCATCCCGCGCCGCGAGCGGGCCTTGAGCATGCCGACCGGCGCGCTCATCGGGCCGCCCTTCGGTAGTCGTCGCCGAGGCGCAGCGCGTCGCCCGCGCAGCTGAGCATCTGTTTCTCCTGCGACGCTGGTACGGTGCGCCCGCAGGATGGGCCGCCGGCGTAGTCGACCTGCACTGTGCCGTCGCTCGTGAGTGTGTAACGGAACTCGATGCGCCCGCCTTGCGGGCAGCTCGCGGGGCATGCACCTTCTGCGCGATAACCGGTGCCGCGCTCGCCGCCCGAGAAACCGAGCTCGACGGTTGCGCTGCCGCCGCAGGTCTGCCGTAGCCAGCGCCCCACGATGCAACTGGCCGCGCCCTGCGCACCGGCCGTCGGGGCGCTGCTGCGGCCGAAGAGCATGGCGCCAACATTGTTCTGCGGCGTGTCGAGCGTGGCCACCGCGTTCGCGCCCGTCGTCGAGTTCGAGTTCTTCTGCACGAAGCCAGGGACCGCGGCGACCGCGCCACCGAGGCTGTCGAGCGAGACGCCACCCTTGCCGCCCTTCTTGGCGGGCTGCTTGCCGGTGCCGAGTTGCTGCCCAACGCGGTCAGCCATCGCGCCGGCGCCCTGCGCCTCGTTGCTCGCGCGCCGCGCGAAGGCCTCCGCGTCCTTGCTCACCGCAAGCCCCTGCGTAACGACCTGCGTGCCCAGCCGCTCGGCCTGCCGACCGGCCACGAGCGCCGCGCGCTCCGCGCCCGCCGCCTCGCGCTCGATGTTCGCGACACCCTTCTCGACTGCGGCGCCCGGATCGGCGGCGTAACGCACGATCCACGCCGACGCAGCGACCGCCTCGCGGCCTAGGCCGACGAACGCGACATCCAGCGCCGAGAACCGCGGGTCCCTCGGATCGATGCTCGGCGCGCCACGCACGAACGCCTGCTCGCGCGCGGCGACGCCGAGCTGCAGCGCGCTGCCGACGCCCTCGGGCACCGCCATGCGCACGCCCTCTGTCGTCAAGCGCGTGAAGTTGTCGAGGCCTGCAGCGACATAAGCGTTCACGCTGCCCGAATAGGTCGTGCCGTCGCCGTAGCGCGCCGTGCCCTTGCCGAAGGTGAAGCAGCCGTACATGTCGCCGGTGTACTCGATGTCGCCGCCGGCGTGACCGACGAAGCGGACCGTGCCGCGCCAGGCGCCCGATGGGCAGGAGATCATCGCCATGCCCCAGCTGAGGTCGATCGTGTCGGGGAGCATGAAGTCGCTCGGCCTGCCGTCGAGCATCAGCGCGGCGTCGAGTGGCTGGAAGCCGGCCGGAACTTCGCGCGCGCCGTCACCGGCGGCGGCCGCGGCGAGCGCGACCGACAGCACGAACGCCAGTGACCTGACCATCGAAGCCGGCCTCATCCCTTCCGCGCCAGGATGAGCTTCTTGGTCTCGGCGATCGCCTGGGCGGGGTTCAGCCCCTTCGGGCAGGTGTCGGCGCAGTTCATGATCGTGTGGCAACGGAACACCTTATAAGGGTCCTCGAGCGCCTCGAGCCGCTCGCCGGTCGCCTCGTCACGCGAATCCACGATCCAGCGGTAGGACTGGAGCAGGATCGCCGGTCCCGGGTACTTGTCCGGGTTCCACCAGTACGACGGGCACGAGGCCGAGCAGCAGGCGCAGAGGATGCACTCGTAGAGGCCGTCGAGCTTGGCGCGGTCCTCCTTGCTCTGCAGCCGTTCCTTGGTCGGTGCCGGCGAACTGGTCTTGAGCCAGGGCTCGCTCGCGGCGTACTGCGCGTAGAAGTGCGTGAGGTCGGGCACAAGGTCCTTCACCACCGGCATGTGCGGCAGCGGATACACCTTCATCTCGCCCTTGATGTCGTCGCAGGCCTTGGTGCAGGCCAGCGTGTTCTTGCCGTCGATGTTCATCGCGCAGGAGCCGCAGATGCCCTCGCGGCAGGAGCGGCGGAAGGTCAGCGTCGGGTCGATCTCGTTCTTTATCCTGATCAGCACGTCGAGGACCATCGGCGTGCGCTTGTCGACCTCCACCTCGTAGGTGTCGAGGCGCGGGTTGCCGCCGGCATCCGGGTCGTAGCGATATACCTTCACTTTCCGCAGGTTCTTCGCGCCGGACGGCGCGGCGTGCGTCTTGCCCGCCACGACCTCGCTGCCCTTCGGGAGCGTCAGCTGCGCCATCAGTAGGTCCTCGCCTTGGGCGGGATGGGATCGATCTCACCGGAATGCGTGGTCATGTGCACCGGGCGGTAATCGATTCGCACGTCCCCGTTGGAATCGCACCAGGCGAGCGTGTGCTTCATCCACTCCGGATCGTTGCGGTCCTTGAAGTCCTCGCGGGCGTGCGCGCCGCGCGATTCCTTGCGGTTCTCAGCACCGGTCAGCGTGACCATCGCCTGGCACAGCAGGTTGTCGAGCTCGAGCGTCTCGACCAGGTCCGAGTTCCAGACCAGGCCACGGTCTGAGACCGCGACATCCTTGAACGAGGCGAAGGTCGCCTTGAGCTTGGTCACGCCTTGGCTAAGCGTCGCACCGTCGCGGAACACCGCGGCATGGTCCTGCATCGTGTGCTGCATCTCGAGGCGGATGTCGGCGGTCTTGCGCGTGCCGTTGGCGTTGCGCAAGCGCTCGAAGCGCGCGATGGCCTGATCGCCAGCGCCGGGCTTGAGCGGCCATTGCGACGCGCCGGGCTTCAGGATCTGGCCGCAGCGTTTGGCCGCGGAGCGACCGAACACCACCAGGTCGAGCAACGAGTTCGACCCGAGGCGGTTCGCGCCATGCACCGAGACGCAGGCCGCCTCGCCCACCGCCATCAGCCCGCGCACCACGCTGTCGGCGTTGCCGTCCTGCTTGGTCACGACCTCGCCGGTGTAGAGGCAGGGGATGCCGCCCATGTTGTAGTGCACGGTCGGCAGCACCGGGATTGGCTCCTTGGTCACGTCCACGCCAGCAAAGATCCGCGCGCTCTCGGCGATGCCGGGCAGGCGCTCGTGGATCACCTCAGGGCCGAGATGTTCGAGGTGCAGGTGGATGTGGTCCTTGCGCTCGCCCACCCCGCGGCCCTCGCGGATCTCGATGGTCATGGCGCGCGACACGACATCGCGCGAGGCGAGGTCCTTGGCGTTCGGCGCGTAGCGCTCCATGAAGCGCTCGCCCGCGCTGTTGGTGAGGTAGCCGCCCTCGCCGCGCACGCCCTCGGTAATCAGACAGCCGGCGCCGTAGATGCCGGTAGGGTGGAACTGCACGAACTCCATGTCCTGCAGCGGCAGACCGGCGCGCAGCACCATCGCGTTGCCGTCACCGGTGCAGGTGTGGGCCGAGGTGCACGAGAAGTAGGCGCGGCCGTAACCGCCGGTCGCCAGGATCACCATCTGCGCGCGAAAGCGGTGCAGCGTGCCCTCGGCGAGGTCCCAGGCCATCACGCCACGGCATTCGCCGCCTTCCATGATCAGGTCGAGCGCGAAGTACTCGATGAAGAATTCTGCCTGGTGCTTGAGCGACTGCTGATAGAGCGCGTGCAGCATCGCGTGGCCGGTGCGATCGGCCGCGGCGCAGGTGCGCTGCGCGGCGGGCCCGGTGCCGAACTCGGTGGTCATGCCACCGAACGGCCGCTGGTAGATGTGACCATCCTCGGTGCGCGAGAAGGGCACGCCGTAGTGCTCGAGCTCGATCACCGCCTGCGGCGCTTCCTTGCACATGAACTCGATCGCGTCCTGGTCGCCGAGCCAATCGGAACCCTTGACCGTGTCGTACATGTGCCAGGTCCAGTGG
>JANNEA010000113.1:0-9521 GCA_031388175.1 Gammaproteobacteria bacterium | reverse complement strand
GGCGGCGGCCGCGAGCAGCGCCGCGATGGCGAACATCCGCTTGTTGCCCATCGGCGCCGGGTCGACCTTGAGCCCCTCGGGCGTCACATCGAACACCCAGGCCAGCACGAGTGCGACCGGGAACCCGAGCAGCACGATCAGCGTGACGAAGCGCGGCGCCCACTCGGGCAACTGCAGCTGCGGCGCGACCGTGGCCGCGACCTGGATCACCAGCCACGCCACCACCAGGTACGCGATGCCCACCTTGAACACGGAGCGGCGTTGGAGTTCGGCGAACAGGCTCATCTCAACCTCCCTGCCTGAACTTGGCGAGGTTGGCGCGATAGGCGGTCATGAGCTCGGCGAGCCGCGGGTCGTTCCACACCGCGAGCCATTCGGGGTCGGTGCTGATCTCCTCCGGAAGCTTGGCACCGCTGGGCGCGCGGTTGAGCGGCGTGACCAGGAACCACTCGTCCGCGTCGATCGCGATGCGCATCGCCTTGGTCGCGCTCGGGATGTCGTGCAGCCGGTTGGCGTAGAAGTCCGCGAGGCCGCTGTAGCCCGCCGGCAAGCGTGCGGCCACGCCCGGCGTCGCGACCAGATGCTCCATGGTGGTCCGCCCCGACTTGATGTCGCCGCGCGCCACGAGCAGGGTCGCTCGTGCTGTGACGCAGGTCGGCCCGTCATCGCCGAACTGCTTGCACTGGTCGTCCACGGTGCGCGCGCCCGCGGCCTGATCCCCCAGCGCCAACTGGGCGACGAGCAGGCTGCCGCGCACGTCGCCAGCGCCGCCGCCCAGGTCCATCGCCCGCTCCGCGGCGCCTGCGGCATCGGCGTAACGCCCCTGGTCGATGAGGATCGAGGCGAGGTTCAGCGGATGGACATAGGCGAGCGGATCGAGCGCCATCGCCTGACGCTTGAGGCGCTCGGCGCCGCGGAAGTCGCCCAGGTACTCGAGCATGTCGCCATGGAAGTTCATGACATCCACGCTGCCTGGCGCGAGCTCTTCCGCCCGCGCCATGTCGGCGCGTGCCGCGGCCACCCGCAGCTGGCCCAGGTCCACCGTAGCCCGGACCATGTAGGCCTCGGCGTTGTTTGGATCGAGGCGCAAGGCCTCCTCGACGCCGGCCAGCGCGAGCACTTGCGCTTCGCGGGTCGGCAGGCTGCCGTCCCAGAACGGCTGGATCATGATCGCCAGCGCGCGGCCGGAATGCGCGGGGCTGTAGTTCGGGTCGCGGGCAATCGCGCGATCGAAGGCATCGACCGCTTTCGTCAGGTAGCCCGCGCGCCGCGCGAGGTGAGCGCGGGCCTGCAGGTAGTCCTCGTACGCCGCCGGATCCACCGTGCGTGCCGGCGCCGACTCGACCGCACCACCACCGAGCCTGGCCTTGAGCGCGTTGGCGATCGCGGTCGAGATCTCGTCCTGCACCTTGAACACATCGGCAGCGTCGCGCTCGTAGGTCTGCGACCAGAGGTGGTAGCCGGTCGCGCTGTCGATGAGCTGGGCAGTGATGCGCAGCCGCGAGCCGCTCTTGCGCACGCTGCCCTCGAGCACGTGCGCGACCTTGAGCTGGCGACCGATCTCGGCCACATCGAGGTTCTTGCCCTTGAACTGGAACGCTGAGGTGCGCGCCGCGACCTTGAGGTCGGGGAACTGCGCCAGCCGGTTCAGCAGCTCTTCGGCGATGCCGTCAGAGAAGAACTCCTGCTCCGGATCGTTGCTCATGTTCACGAACGGCAGCACCGCGATTGATCGGCTTCCGATCACGTCGACGCCATCCGGCGTCGACGCCGGTCCCAATGGCACGCCCCCGAGGTAGTACCAGCCGATCGCGAGAAGCGCGATCGCGCTGGTCACCGCGAAGAAACGCTTGTTGCCGGTGGCCGCGGTCTCGACCTTGATGCCCTCGGGCGTGACATCAAAGGCCCAGGCGATGACCAAGGCGATCGGGAAGCCGAGCATCACCGCGAAGATGAACACCCGCAGCGCCCAGACCGGCGCTTCGAAGGTCGGGAACGCGATGCTCGCGGCCTGCACCACGAGCCACGCCACCACCAGGTAGGCGGCGCCGACCTTGAACACGGAGCGGCGCTTGAGTTCGGCGACCAGACTCATGTGCGACTCACGACTTCTTCGGCGGCGCCATCGGCGGCGCGCGACGGGGTTGCTTGGAAGCGGCGCAGAGCGCCGCGCTCTTCGCGGCGTCGATCCCGACTTCGCGGATCACCGGCGCGTACTCGGGCAGGCAGTGCAGCGGGCCGAAGTGGACGTCGTAGAACAGCCCGCGCAGGTTGTAGGCGAGCCGGCCCTGGAGCGCGCGCACCCGCGACAACATCAGCTGCGGCTGGCCGATCGCGATGCCGTAGATCACGGCATCGGCGTCGGAGAGCGGCGAGAGCGCGGTGGGATCGATGGTGCCGTCGACCAGCGACGCGAGACGCTGGGCGACCGGCCGCCGGTCCACCTTGCCCTCCAACGCGGCGCTCATCTGCTCGGCGAAGCCCACGGCCTCGGGACCGCGCGGCGTGGCCACCACCTGCAGCAGCGCCCGCGCCGCCGCATGGTCCCCACGATCCAGCGCAGCGTCGTACTTGAGCAGCAGGCAGTTCAGCCAGTTCGGGAAGTCCTTCAGCACCGCCTCGCACATCGCGATCGCCTCCGCGTCGCGGCCGGCCCAGAACAGCGTGTTCGCGTGCGCCTGACGCACCACCGCGGACTTGGGGTCCAGTTGGGTGGCGCGGCGGGTGGCCGCGATCGCGCCTTCGATGTCGCCCGCATAGAGGAGTCCCTCGCCGTTCCACTGCCAGCCCGTGGCATACGACGGCGCGAGCGCATGGGCGCGCGCAAACAGCGCGCGGCCGGTGGCGACGCGGTTCTCGGCGAACGCGATGTAGCCGAGCACCGCGAAGGGTTCCGGCAGCGATGGATCCAGCGCCGACGCGTGTTCGGCAGCGTCGCGTGCAATCGCCCAGGACGGCGCGAGCGGTTCCGCCGACCACTCCGGCAGCACCAACCAGACCAATGCGAGTCCCGCCCAGGCCTTGGCGAAGTCAGGGTCACGGACCAGCGCCGACCGGAACAAGCGCTCCGCCTCGCGCAGGTTCGGTTCCTCGCGCGCCTGCCACAGCTGCATGGCCTTGAGGTACTCCTCGTAGGCGGCGAGGTCCTTGGTGTCGGCGCTGTCGCCGTGCTCGGCGCTGAGCTTGACCTGCAACTCGTTCGCGATCGCGTGCGCGATCTCGTCCTGGATCGCGAAGATGTCCTTGAGATCGCGGTCGTAGGTCTGCGACCAGACATGGAAGCCCTTGCGCGCGTCGATCAGCTGCGCGGTGACGCGCACCCGCTCGCCCTGCTTGCGCACCGAGCCCTCCAGCACCATCCGCACCTCGAGTTCGCGCGCGATGTCGGGGATCTCCTTGGTGTGGCCCTTGAACGAGAACGACGAGGTCCGCGCGGCGACCTGCAGCCCCGGCATCTGCGCCAGCGAGTTCAGGATCTCCTCGGAGATGCCGTCGGAGAAGAACTCGTTCTCCGGATCGCCCGACATGTTCACGAACGGCAACACCGCGATCGAACGCGCCTCCGCGGTGGTGCCCTCGCCCGTGCCGTCACTCGCCGGACGCAGGTACCAGCCGAGCGCCAGCGCGCCGAGCGCGGCGGCAATCACGAACATCCGTTTGCTGCCGACGCCCGAGGCGTCCACCTTCACGCCCGCGGGCGTCATCTCGAATGCCCAGGCGAGCAGCAACGCGACCGGGAAGCCGAGCGCGACCAGCAGCGTGACGAACCGCGGGGCCCACAACGGCAGGTCCAACTGCGGCGCGACGGTGGCCGCGATCTGGATCAGCAGCCACGCCACCACCAGGTAGGCGGCGGCCACCTTGAACACGGAACGGCGTTGCAGTTCAGCGAAGAGGCTCACGGTCACCAGTCCTTGGTCTTGTAGTGCATGGCGTCGAGCGGCGGCCACTGCCAGCCGGCCTCAGTGAGCCGCGCCTTGAAGCGCGGCGTCTGCTCGATGTCGAACAACGCGCCGCACATGCACTCGGCCACCGCCGCCGCCAGCATCATCGGTCCGATCGGATTCTGGTCGAGCGCCGCCGCGATCGCGTTCGCGCCCTTGCGATCACCCGCCAGCGCGTAGGCGTTGATGCGGTTGTCGGCGCTGATGTTGGTCGCGGCGCGCGGCGTGTCGAGCCAGCGCTTGAGCGCGGCTTGGGCCGCCGGCTTGTCGCCCGCATGCGCCGCGACCTGCAGTTCCTTGAAGTCACGCAGCCAGGGCGGCGCTGTCGCGGCGCGACGCTTCGCCTCGTCGGGCTTGCCGAGCGCGAGGAAGGCTTGGACGTCACCGCCACCCAGGTTCTGCGACAGCCCGTGGGTGTGGAGGAACTCGCCGATCTTGAGGGCCTCTTCAGGGCGACCTGCCGCGATCTCCAGCGTCGCCACTTGGCTCAACTGTGAGCTGTTGAGCGGGTCGCACTCCCGCAGCTTCTGGCGCCAGGCCACGAACCGTTCGACGTCCACGAACGGCCCGACCACATCGATCCACACCGGGTCGCCGCAGCCGCCGAGGGTGATCACGGTCTCGATCTGCTGGGGAAGCGTGCGCCAGTCCTCCGAGATCAGGATCCGGTCGACCTCGATCAGCGCGCGCTGCAAGGGCGCAGTGGCCAGGCGCGCAGCCTGCGCCAGGTCCTCCTCGTGACGCGCGTGGAGCGCGGCGTGCTCGGCCGGGGTGCGGGTGTTCTGGCCGAGCTGGTGCGCGTAGTAGTCGGTGCGCTGGAAATAGGCGCCGGCGAAGCGCGGCTCGCTCGCGATGGCCTTGCCGAACTCGGCATAGCCCTGCTCCATCTTGGCGATGTCGATGTAGTCCTCGTGCGCCGCGTTGAACAGCGCGATGCCCTTCTGATAGCCGACGAACGCCTCGATGTCGCGGGCACCGGCCGAGGCCATGCGGGCCTGCGCCGCATCGTCGAGCAGGATGTCGAGCGCGCGGGTCACGCTCTCGGCGATGTCGAGCTGGACCTGGAAGGTGTCGGCCACGTCGCGGTCGTAGGTCTGCGACCAAAGGTGGAAGCCGTCGGCGGCGCGCACCAGCTGGGCGGTGATGCGGACCTTGTCGCCGACACGCCGCACGCTGCCCTCGAGCACGTTGGCCACGCCGAGCGCCTCGCCGACCTTGCGCAGGTCCTCGTTCTTGCCCTTGAACTGGAACGACGAGGTCCGACCGGTGACCCGCAGCCCTTCGATGGTGACGAGCGAATTCAGGATCTCCTCCGACAGGCCGTCGGCGAAGAACTCGTTCTCCGGGTCGGTGGACATGTTGGCGAACGGGAGCACGGCGATGGAGCGCGTGTCGGCGCCAGACGCCGCGCTGGTGGCATCCGGCGACGCCGCTTGGTGTCCACCGCGCATGAACCAACCCAGCGCGAGCGCGACCAGCACCGCCGCGACCATGAAGATCCGTTTGCTGCCCGCGCCCGTCGCGTCGAGCTTCACGCCTTCGGGCGTGATCTCGAATGCCCAAGCGAGCACGAGCGCCACCGGGAACCCCAGCAGCACGATCAGGATGAAACCGCGCATCAGCGCCGGCGCGGCCTCGAACGCGGGGAACGCGATCGATGCGGCCTGCACCACCAGCCAGCCGACCACGAGGTAAGCGGCCCCCGCCTTGAACACGGAACGGCGTTGGAGTTCAGCGAAGAGCGACATGCACCCTCAACGCCGGTTCGCGGCGGGGATTGCGGCCGGCAGCAGCGACAGACCTTCCGCTTCGACGCGCTTGGGCAGCGCCCGCTTCTGCTCGGTGAGCGCCGCGCGCAGCTCGTCGAACCGCGCTTCGACGCGCGGGTCATGCCGCAGACCGCGGAACTCCGCGTGCGCGAAGCCGCGCACATGATCGCGGAGCGCCCGCGGCGCGCCGGCTGACGGCACCTCGTACTTGAACATCGTCGCGACCTGCCCGGCGCGGTCGTCCTTGAGCACCTGCGCTTGCAAATTGGTGGCCTGTGCCTTGCCCCAATCGGCACCCTTCAGCGTGGTGATCGCCGCGTACATCTGCTCGCGCGACTTTGTACCGGCCGCACCGGCATCGAAGTAGCACGGGGCCATGCGCACGATGTGGGAGATCTGGTGGTCCGGGCTGAAGAACGGCGTGGCGATGGCGCGGACGCCTTCTGCGCTGTAGTCGGTCGGGATGGCGCGCGCCTTGACCAGCGCGGCCCGCATCTCGGGCAGGCGCTTCTGCTCGATCGCGGCGAGGCAGGCTGCGCTCATCGCGTTGGACCAGTTGGTGCGACGCTCCTCGTCGTGTCGCGCCACCAACGCCAGCGCTGCGTCCACCGTCCTGGCATGCTCGCCGCGTGCATACGCTGCGCTGACGCGAGCGGTGGCCGCCCACAGCGTGCCCGGCGACAGGCGCTCGGACTCCGCGATCCACGCGTCAGCCGCCGCCGACTCGCCCAGGTCCTGCAAGAACATCGCAATCTCGGCCGCGATCTCGTGGTCGAGCGGATCGGCGCGATTGCCCTGCAAGTAGCCCACTACCACGCCGACGAGGTCGCCGCGGATCAACGCGATGTCACCGAGCAGCGTGTACGGGGTGGGGACGCGCGAATCGAGCTCGATGGCGCGACGCGCGCCCTGTTCGGCCTCGTCGTAGCGCCGCAGGTTATTCAAGGTAAATGCGCGATCAGCGTGCAACCCCGCGTTGAGCGGGTCGAGCGCGATCGCGGCGTCGCGTTCGATCAGCGACCTTTCGGAGTCGCGTGCCGCGCTCCAATCATCGGCGTTCATCGAATGCAGCAGCGCGCTGCCCGGCAGCGCCGCGAGCGCCTTGTCGAACAGCGTACGGGCGGAATCGCCATCGCCGCGCCGCCGCGCCTGCGCGCCGCGATAGCCCAGCAGCAGGCCGTTGCTCGAATCCAGTCCTTCGATGCGATCGAGCATGGGCGTCAAGCGACGGTCGAGTTCAGCCAAGCTGAACATGCCAGTGGCCGCCATGTCGCTCCAGACCGCGACGAGGCCAAGCATCGCATCGAGATACCTGGGGTCCTTGGCGAGCGCGGCCTGCATCAACTGCTCCGCTTCCGCGAGCGAGGCGAACGAGTTGATCGCCTGTTGCTGCAGGCCCTTGGTGAACAGGTCGTAGGCGGCGAGGTCCTGGGTGCCGCCCTTGGCGATCGCGGCCTTGGCCTCGGGCAGCAACGCACCGATCAGCGCCTCGGTCACGGCGATCGCGATCTCGTCCTGGATCGCGAACAGGTCCGCCATCTTGCGGTCGTAGTTCTGCGACCAGATGTGGCTTCCATCCGCTGTGCGTACGAGCTGGGCCGTGATGCGCAGCGTGTCGCCGGCACGCTGCACGCTGCCCTCCATCACGGTGGCCACGCCGAGCTCGCGACCGATGGCGCGGATGTCCTGGTCCTTGCCCTTGAACGCGAAGCTCGACGTGCGCGCCGCGACCTTGAGCGCGCTGACCTGCGCCAGCTTGTGCAGTAGCGTCTCGGTCAAGCCGTCGGAGAAGTACTCGTTCTCCTTGTCGGAACTCATGTTGACGAACGGCAGCACCGCGGTGCTCTTGGCGCCGAGCGGCGCGACCCAGGCAGCTTCAGCCACCGGCGTCGCCTCGCCACCGGCGGGCGCGCCCTCAGGCCCACCAACGCCGCGCATGAACCAACCCACCGCGAGCGCGGCGATGATCGCTGCCGCGATGAACACCCGCTTGGTGCCCATGCCGAACTCGTCCACCTTCACGCCCTCGGGCGTGACATCGAAGGTCCAGGCCAGCACCAGCGTGAGCGGGAAGCCGAGCAGCACGATCAGCGTGATGAGCCGCGGCGCCCATTCGGGCAGACCGAGCTGCGGCGCGATGGTGGCCGCGATCTGGATCACCAGCCAGCCAACCACCAGGTAGGCCACGCCCACCTTGAACACGGACCGGCGTTGGAGTTCGGCGACGAAACTCATGGCAACAACGAGACCTTCTCGGCGGCCACGAGCGGCAGCAGCCGCGCGGCATTGGCGTCCAAGCGTGCGCGACGCGCCGCGAGGTCGGCTTTGATGCGCGGGTCATCGGCGACACCGAGGGACCGCAGGTAGGCCTCGCGCGCGCGCGGTTCGCGGATGTCGCTGGGATCCACCGCCAGCGCCTTGGCGATCAGGTCCTCGCGATCGTTCGCGAGCCAGGCGGCGTACTGCGGGGTGTAGTCGTTGTCGCCGGGCCACTCCTTCCCCAGCAGCGCCTTGGTCGTCGCCAGGAGCTGTGCGCGCCGCGTCAGGTCCTGACCCCCGTCGCCGTGGGCGCAGGGTCCGAGCCACTCGAAGTGCTCCACCAGATGCTTCGCGTCCGCTTCGGTCGTCGCCATCGCCTTCACCGCCTGCTCGGTCAAGCTGGCGGGCAGCATGCGGGCCTGGGTGAGCGCCGCGCGGAAGGCATCGCCCTTGCCGAGTGCTTCCGCGGCGAAGCAGGCGTCGCTCATCACAGCCTCCCAATCGTCGCGCCGGCGTTCGGCGTGGCGCGGGATCAACGGCAAGGCCTGCGCCAGAACTCCGGCGTCGTCGCCGTGCTCATACGCGATGCGCAGCTGCATCGACCGCGCGTAGAAGTTGTCCGGCTTGATCGCGAGCGACTTCGCGATCCAGGCCTCTGCGGCTGCAGTCTGTCCCATCTCGTCGAGATAGCGCGCGAGCTCTGCCGCCAGCTCGTGGTCGGTGGGGTCGAACGCCTGCGACTTGCGCCACCAGACGAAGGCGGTGGCCAGGTCACCGCGCCGCATGGCCACGGCCCCGACCTGCTGGTAGGCGTACGGGTTTTTCGGCGCGATCGTGACGGCGTGGCGCGCCGCTGCGTCGGCCTCGTCGAATTGCTTTGCCTCGAGCAGCACGTTCACCTTGATGGTGAACACCAGCGAGTTGAGCGGGTCCACCGCACCCGCGCGCGCGAGCAGTTCCAGCGCCTTGGTCCGCTCGGCGGGTTTCTCCGCGTCGAAGAAGTTCGCGTAGAACAACAGCACAGTGACGTCTTGCGGCGCGATCGCGAGCGCGCGCTCGTAGAGCGCGCGGGCCGTGTCGTCGTCGCCACGCGCGGCGGCCATGCCGGCGCGGTAGGCCAGCACGGTCGCGTTGCCGGGGTCCACCGCGTCGATGCGGTCGAGCACCGGCGCAGTGCGCTCGAAAGCTTCCGCACGCGCGAACATCCCAGTGTTCGCCATGCCGATCCAGGTGTTCACCTGCAGCAGCATCGCGTCCACGAACTTCGGATCGCGCTCGAGTACCTGCTGCAGCAAGGCATCCGCCTCGGCCAGCGACTCGAAGCTGTTGATGCTGCGCAGCGCAAGCGCCTTGGCATAGAGGTCGTAGACCGCCACATCGGTGGTGCCGCCCTTGGCGATCGCGGCCTTCGCTTCCGGCACCAGCGCGCCGATCAGCGCCTCGGCCACCGCGCCCGCGATCTCGTCCTGGATCGCGAACAGGTCGGCGAGCTTGCGGTCGTAGTTGCGCGACCAGAGGTGGCTGCCGTCCGCGGTGCGCACCAGCTGCG
>JANNEA010000078.1:0-3583 GCA_031388175.1 Gammaproteobacteria bacterium | reverse complement strand
CCGCGGTCGCGACACCGGCCGCAGAGGCCGCGCGCGCGCTCGAGTCGTTGGGATACAAAGAGTCAGAGGCCGCGAAGATGGTCCAGGCGGTCGGCCGAGACGCTTCGTCGAGCGATGCGGTCACCGCCGAAGACATCATCCGGCGCGCGCTGCAGCGCGCGCTGCGGGGTTAGCAGATGGCCGACGATCGCATCATCTCGATGGCTGCCGAACGCGACGACGAGACGCACGAGCGCTCGGTGCGGCCGAAGCGCCTGGCTGAGTACGCCGGCCAGCCGGCGGTGCGCGAGCAGATGGAGATCTTCATCAGTGCGGCGCGCCAGCGCGGCGAGCCGCTCGACCACCTCTTGATCTTCGGTCCGCCTGGCCTCGGCAAGACCACGCTCGCACACATCGTCGCCAACGAGCTCGGCGTGAACCTGCGCCAGACCTCGGGGCCGGTGCTCGAGCGTGCGGGCGACCTGGCCGCGATCCTCACCAACCTCGAACCGAACGACGTGCTCTTCATCGACGAGATCCACCGCCTGTCGCCGGTGGTGGAAGAGGTGCTGTATCCGGCGCTCGAGGACTTCCAACTCGACATCGTGATCGGCGAAGGCCCAGCGGCACGCTCGATCAAGCTCGACCTGCCGCCGTTCACGCTGGTCGGCGCGACCACCCGCGCCGGCTTGCTCACCTCGCCGCTGCGCGACCGCTTCGGCATCGTGCAGCGGCTCGAGTTCTACGGCCACGACGACCTCGCCGCGATCGTGACGCGCGCCGCGAAGATACTCGGCGTGACGATCGACGCCAGCGGCGCGGCCCAGCTCGCCACCCGTGCCCGTGGCACGCCGCGCATCGCCAACCGCCTGCTGCGCCGAGTGCGCGACTACGCCGAGGTGAAGGCGGACGGAAGGATAACCGCGGCGCTGGCTCAGGCCGCCATGGACCTGCTCGCGGTCGACCCGCAGGGCTTCGATGTGCTCGACCGCAAGCTGCTGAAGGCGATCATCGAGCGTTTCGATGGCGGCCCGGTCGGCATCGACAGCCTCGCGGCAGCGGTCGGCGAGGAGCGCGGTACGCTCGAGGACGTGATCGAGCCCTATCTGATCCTGCAGGGTTATATGCACCGGACGGCGCGCGGCCGGATGGCCACCCGCCTGGCCTACGAGCACTTCGGGCTCAAGCCGCCGGCCGGCGCGCCGAGCGGGTCCGGAGAACTGTTCCCATGAGCGAGTTCTCCATCCCGATCCGCGTGTACTACGAGGACACCGACGCCGGTGGCGTCGTGTACTACGCGAACTACCTGCGGTTCCTCGAGCGCGGTCGTACCGAGTTCATGCGCGCGCTCGGCTACGACCTGCGTGAGCTCGCGCGTGACCCCGGCATCCTGTTCGTGGTCGCCGGGCTCGAGATCGACTACCGGCGCCCGGCCCGCCACGATGATGCGCTCGAGGTGACCGTGACGATCGCCGAGCGCGGTCGCGCCGGTCTCACCTTCGCGCAGCAGGTGCGGCGCGGCGCTGAGCTGCTGGCGGAAGCGAAGGTGCGTGTCGCCTGCGTGGACGCCGCGAGCTTCAAGCCGAAAGCCTTGCCCGACGAGATTGCACAACGATTGGAACGCGGAGTAGGTGACTAGATGACGACCGATGCATCGCTGTTCGAACTGGTCCTCGGCGCGAGCCTCACCGTGCAGCTGGTGCTGGTGTTGCTGCTGGTCGCATCGTTCACCTCCTGGGTGATGATCGTGCGCCGCTGGCTGCATCTGCGCTCGGCGCGGGCTTCAGCCGACGCCTTCGAGGCGCGCTTCTGGTCGGGCGGCGACCTGACCTCGCTCTACAAGGAACTGGCGGGCAACTCCGAGCGGCTGCAGGGCATGGAGGCGGTGTTCGAATCAGGCTTCCGCGAGTTCGCCCGGTTGCGCAAGCAGGGCGGGGTGGATGGCGTGCAACTGGTGGATGCCGCGCGGCGCGCGATGCAGGTCGCCAAGGTTCGCGAGACCGAGAAGCTGGAAGCCAACCTCGCGTTCCTGGCCACGGTCGGTTCGGTCAGTCCCTACGTCGGTCTGTTCGGCACCGTGTGGGGGATCATGAACTCGTTCCGCGCGCTCGGGCAGGTGCAACAGGCCACGCTCGCCATGGTCGCGCCCGGCATCGCCGAAGCGTTGATCGCCACTGCGATGGGTCTGTTCGCGGCGATCCCCGCGGTCATCGCTTACAACCGCTATGCCGACTCGGTCGAGCGCCTCGAGACGCGCTTCGACAACTTCGTCGAGGAGTTCGCTGCGATCCTCGGCCGTTCGGCGTTGGCCAAGGGCTGATCGTGGGTGCGCGCACGCACAAGAAGCGCAAGCTGATGGCCGAGATCAACGTCGTGCCCTACATCGACGTGATGCTGGTCATGCTGGTGATCTTCATGGTCACCGCGCCGCTGCTGGCGCAGGGTGTGCGGGTCGAGCTGCCGAAGGCCAACGCCAAGCCGGTCGAAGGCGAAGTGCAGCGCATCACGCTCACGGTGGATGCCGCCGGCCAGATGTTTCTCGACATCGGCGATGAGCCGACGATGCCGATCACCGGCGACCAGGTGGTGCAGCGGGTCGCGGCAGTGCTCAAGAACCGTCCCGAGACCCAGATCTACGTGCGCGCCGACCGCTCGTTGCGCTACGGCGACGTGGTGCGGGCGATGAGCCTGCTCACCAGCGCCGGCGCGCCGCGCGTGGGGCTGGTGACCGAACCGCCGGGCAGGCGCTGAGGCGTGCGCGCACAGGCCGCGAACGGTTGGGTCAACGAGTGGGGCGCGCCGGTCGGCGGCGCCTTCCTGGTGCATGTCGCGGTCGCGGTGCTGGCGAGCGTGACGCTGGTGATGCCGATCCGTCAGGTCATCGTCGAGCCCGCGATCATCGACGCCGAGGTCATCGATGTGCGGGTGATCGAGGCCGAAGCGCGGCGTTTGCGCGAGCGTCACGCTGCGGAGCAGCGCGCGGCAGCGATGACCAAGGCGCGTACGGTCGAGCGTGAGCTCGCCGCCGCCGCCGCGGTGGCTGCGGGTCAGGCCGAGGCGCGACGGGCGCGCGAGGCGGAGCTGGCCAAGGCCCGCCTGGCCCAGCTCAAGCGCGAGCGCGAGGCCAGCGCACAGCTCACGCGCGAGATCGATCTCAAGCAGAGCCTCGCGGCCGAGGAGCGCCGGACCAAGGCGCTGCGCTCAGGCGCGATGGCGAAGTACATGGAGGCCATCAGGCAGAAGGTGGTCCGCAACTGGATCAAGCCGGCGGTGTTGCCGGCGAACTTGGCTTGTGTGGTCGCGGTCGAACAATTGCCGACTGGCGATGTGGTCAAGGCCGAAGTGGTGAGCTGCAACGGCGATGACACGGTGCGACGCTCGATCGAGAGCGCGGTGCTGCGCGCCTCGCCGCTGCCGCAACCCTCCGACCGCGCGTTGTGGGATCGCCGTATCGAGTTCATCTTCAAGCCGGGGTCGACCAAGTGATACGGATCCGCGTCCTCATGCTCCTGTTGTTCGCCTGCGCTGCACCCGCCCAGGCTGCGATCCGCATCGAGATCACCCAGGGGGTGGACGGTGCGTTGTAGTAGTCGCCCAGCGCCAC
>JANNEA010000026.1:0-13391 GCA_031388175.1 Gammaproteobacteria bacterium | reverse complement strand
CGGAGCAGAGGAACGCGGCGGTGTTGCCAACCTCCTCCTGGGTGACGTTGCGCTTCAGCGGCGTCACGGTCTTCACGTAATCCAGCATCTTGCGCAGCCCGCCGACGCCCGATGACGCCAGCGTCTTGATCGGGCCGGCCGAGATGCCGTTGACCCGCACGCCGTCGGCGCCGAGGTCGAAGGCCATGAAGCGCACGTTGGCCTCGAGCGAGG
Organism: Gammaproteobacteria bacterium; assembly: GCA_031388175.1. GTDB lineage: Bacteria > Pseudomonadota > Gammaproteobacteria > Natronospirales > JANNEA01 > JANNEA01. The sequence continues at coordinate 13,178 of JANNEA010000026.1, read as the reverse complement.
CCTTGGCCACGCCCATCACGTTGTAGTTGGGCAGCGACTTCACCGCGCCGAGGTAGGACATCGTCACCAGCGCGCCGTTCGGTCGCAGCATCGGCCGGGCGGCCTTGGCCAGCGCCGCGAAGGAGTACGACGAGATGTCATGCGAGATGCGGAAGCCCTCGCGGGTGACGCAATCCAGGTAGCGACCTTTGAGCTGGTCGGCTGGGGCGTAGGCCACCGAATGCACCAGGATGTCGAACTTGTCCCAGCGCTTGCTGAGCAGCGCGAACATGGCGTCGATCGATGCGTCCTCGGCGACCTCGCAGGGCAGCACGATGTCGGAGCCGAGACCCCTGGCGATCGGATCGACGTTCTCTTTCAAGCGCTCGCTCTGGTAGGTGAACGCGAGCTCAGCGCCCTCGCGCTGCATGGCCTTGGCCACGCCCAGCGCGATCGAGTACTTGTTGGCGACGCCACAGATCAGCGCGCGCTTGCCGGCGAGGAATCCCATGTTCGCTCCTAGGACCTAGAACTTTCTTGAGTGACGTCGACCTTGACCTTGATGCGCTGGCCGCGGCGCAGCTTCTTGGTCGGGGCGACCTTGTTCCACGTGGCGAGATCCTTGATCGTGACGCCGAAACGCTTGGCGATGCGCGCCAGCGTGTCGCCACGGTGGACCACGTAGTTGATCGTGCGGGTCGTGGCCAAGGGCTCGAACAGCACCGGCTGGATCGACGCGCCGGAGGCGGAGGTCTCGGCTTGCCACACGACGAGGGACGCGCCGGGCGCCAGCGCGTCGTTCGGCCCGATGCCGTTCCAGCGTGCGAGCTGGGCCGCCGAGACGCCATGGTCGCGCGCCACGCGCCAGACCGTGTCGCCGGCGGCGGTCTCGTAGGTGATGCGGGTGTCAGGCGAAAGCGTCGTCGGCAGCCGGCCTTCGAGCGCGGAGGCGAACTCGGTGGCGTAGGTCGACATCGGCAGCGCGGCAGAGGGCACCAGCAGGTCCTGGCCGACCTTCAAAGCAGTGCCTTCGATGCGGTTCAGCACCTGCAACATGTCCACCGTCACCCGGTAGTGCGTGGCGATCGAGTACAGCGTCTCGCCGGCGGCCACCGTGTGGCGTTGGAAGCGCGCGAGCTGATCGGTCGGCACGTTGCGCAGGCGGGCGCGGAAGCGATCGGCAGCATCGTTCGGCAACAGCAGTTCGTGTGGACCATCCGGGTCGGTGGCCCAACGGTTGAACGCCGGGTTCAACAGATAGAGCTCGCGCATCGAGAGACCCGCCAAGCCGGCGGCGAGCGCCAAGTCGATCTGGCCGGGGACCGGTACGCGCACCAGGTACTGCTCGTCGAGCACCGGCGTCCAGGCGATGCCGTAGGCATCGGGATCGGCGACGAGGCGCTTCAGCGCCATCAGCTTCGGCACATAGGCCGAGGTCTCAGTCGGCAGCTTCAGGTGCCAGAAGTCGGTCTTGAGGCCCTTCTTGCGGTTGGCGCGCACGGCGCGATGCACGCGGCCTTCGCCGCTGTTGTAGGCGGCGAGCGCCAACAGCCAGTCGCCGCCGAACTCCTGGTGCAGGTCCTCGAGGTAGTCGAGCGCAGCGCGGGTCGACTCGACCACGTCGCGGCGGCCGTCGTACCACCAGTGGAGCTTGAGCGAATAGCGGCGGCCGGTGCCGGGGATGAACTGCCACAGGCCGGCCGCGCGGCCGTGCGAGTAGGCGAACGGATCGAAGGCGCTCTCGACGATCGGCAGCAGCGCGATCTCGAGCGGCATGTTGCGGCGCTCGAGCTCTTCGACCACGAAGTGGAAGTAGGGCTGGGCGCGGGTGACGACGCGGTCGAGGTACTGCTGGTTCGACGCGTACCAGCGCAACTGCGCGTCGACGCGCTTGTCGCCGCCTTCCGGCAGCGCCAAGCCATCGCGGATCCGCTCCCACAGGTCGCCCGGCGGCAGCGTGACCTCGAGCGTGGGATCTTCAGCCAGGTCGATCGGTGTGAGCGCCGCGATCGCAGTCGAGCGGGTCACGACGGCCGGGGCGGCCGCGGACTCGGGTCGCACCGCCGGGGCGCAAGCGCTGCAGCCGAGCACGATCAGCGCCCCGAGCAGGGGGCCGAGCGCGTGCGCGGGCACGCGCCCGAACATGTGTAAGTGCTTGTTCGGACTAGCGGAATCCATCCTTCCAACGTCTCAAGGCCGCGAACAGCGCGACTCTACCAGCGAGGGGTTCCCCGGACCACTCGCGGACTGAGCGCTGCGTCACAGGCTCGTCGATGCGCAGGAAGGGGTTCACGGCGCGTTCCAGGGCGATCGTGCTCGGCAGCGTCGGCCTGCCCTCTGCGACCGCAGCGCTCGCCCGGGCAACGAAGGCCGCACGCGTGGGGTTCTGGGGTTCGACCGTGGCGGCGAACCTCAGGTTCGCCAGCGTGTACTCATGACCGCAGCACACGCGCGTGGCCGGCGGCAGCGCCGCCAGGCGGTCGAGCGAGGTGAGCATCTGATCCGGCGTGCCTTCGAACAGGCGGCCGCAGCCGGCGCTGAACATCGTGTCGCCGCAGAACACCGCGCCGCCACCCACGAAGGCGATGTGGCCGAGCGTGTGGCCGGGGATCTCGAGCACTGTGAGCTCGAGGCCGAGCTCGGCGATCGCGAGCCGCGCGCCATCGGCGTGCGGCGCGGTCACCACCGCCTGCGCTTCGCGTGCCGGACCGTGCACCGGAACGCGGTGTCGCGCGGCGAGCTCAGCCACGCCGCCGATGTGGTCGGCGTGATGGTGGGTCACGAGGATCGCGGCGAGCTTGAGGCCGTGGCCGGCGAGGTAGGCCTCGACCGGGGCCGCATCGCCCGGGTCGACCACGACCACCGCGCGGTCGGCGCCGATCACGGCGTTGCGCAACACCCAGATGTAGTTGTCGGTGAACGCGGGCAGCGGATGCAGGTCGAGCATGCGGACATCGTGGGCCGCGCCGCGCCGGCCGGCAAGCGCTCCGTCTTATGGAGGCGGCGAAGGCGTGTACCATCGACGCCCGATGACCGATCCCGCCCACTGGTTCACCGGCCCCCAGGGCCAGCACGTGCTCGACTCCGAGCGCGCGCTGATGGACGCCGCGCTCGCCGAACTGTTCGGATTCGTCATGGTGCAGCTCGGCGACTGGGGTCCGCGTGGTGCGCTGCTCGGCGCGCGGCGCACGCCGCAACTCGTGATCGCCGCACCCGGCGTCGACGCCGGCGACGACACGGTGCGCTGCGATCCCGCAGCCCTGCCGTTCGCCAATGAATCGGTGGACGTGCTGGTCCTGCCGCACACGCTCGAAGCCAGTCGCCGACCGCACGACGTGATGCGCGAGTGCGAGCGCGTGTTGGTCGGCGAGGGTCACCTCGTCGTGCTCGGGTTCAGCCCGTTCAGTCTGTGGGGCGCGCGCCGGCGGGTCGGCCCAGAGCGATTCCCGTTCGACCTCCCCAACTGCATCCCAGAGCAACGGCTCGGCGATTGGCTGGCGCTGCTCGGGCTCGAGACGCTCGCGGTCCACCGGCACCTGCATGGCCTGCCGTTCGAATCGGCGCAGGCGTTCCGGCGCGGCGCGTTCCTCGAGCGCGCCGGACCACGCTGGTGGCCACAGCTCGCCGGCGGCTACGTGCTCACCGCGCGCAAGCGCCGCTTCGGCGCGACCCGGTTGCGGGTGGCAGACGCACGCGCTCTGCGCGTGCTCGGTCGCGCCGAACCGGTGGCGCAACGGGCCGCGGCATGAGCGCGGCGGACGCGAGCGTAATCGTCTATGCCGATGGCGCCTGCCGCGGCAACCCGGGACCGGGCGGCTGGGGCGTGCTGCTCACCGACCGCAGCGGCACGCGCGAGCTCAACGGCGCGGAGCCCGACACCACCAACAACCGCATGGAACTGATGGCGGCGATCGCCGCGCTCGAAGCGCTGCCCCCGGCGAGCCCGGTCACGCTGATCACCGATTCGCAGTATGTGCAGCACGGGATGACACAGTGGCTGCCGCAGTGGAAGCGTCGCGGTTGGAAGACCGCCGATCGCAAGCCGGTGAAGAACCAGGACCTGTGGCAGCGGCTCGAGGCCGCGGCCGCGCGCCATCAAGTGGAGTGGCGTTGGGTCAAGGGCCACAGTGGCGATCCGGGCAACGACCGGGTCGATGCGCTCGCCAACGCCGCGATCGACGCGATGTTCGGGGCCAAGCGATGAGCCGGCGCCAGATTGTGCTCGACACCGAGACCACCGGGCTCGAGCCGGCCGAGGGTCATCGCATCATCGAGATCGGCTGCGTCGAGCTCAAGGGAAGGCGCCGCGGCGCGACCCAGCGCTGGTTCCTGAACCCGGAGCGCCAGATCGACGAGGCGGCAATCGCGGTCCACGGCATCACGGCCGAACAGCTCAAGGGCAAGCCCAGGTTCGCCGAGGTCGCCGACAGCGTGCTCGAGTTCATCCGTGGCGCCGAGCTCGTGATCCACAACGCGCCCTTCGACGTCGGCTTCCTCGACGCCGAGCTCGCCCGTGCCGGTCGGGGCGAGCGCATCGCCGACCACTGCGGCGTGCTCGACACGCTGCTGCTGGCGCGCCAGCTGCACCCCGGCCAGCGCAACAACCTCGATGCGCTGTGCAAGCGCTACAGCATCGACAACTCGCAGCGGACCTTCCACGGCGCGCTGCTCGACGCCGAGATCCTGGCCGACGTCTATCTGGCGATGACCGGCGGCCAGGCGACGCTCTCGCTCGACGCGACCGCGGACAGCGCCCAGGTCCAGGCGCCGGCGATGATCGCCGGGGGTACGCACGCACCGCTGGTCGCGTTCGCGGTCGACGCGGCCGACCGAGCCGCCCACGCTGCGCGTCTCCAGCGCCTGCGCCAGGCCGCGGGCGGCGCCGTGTGGGATGCGGTCGAGCCCGAACCCCCGTTATAGTCGCAACGCCGAACTCGACCCGACCCCGACACGGAGCACTGCGATGGCCGATCCGACTTCGACTCAGCTCGCCGCCCAAGCGATGATGGACACGGGCGTGATCCTTGCGTGCGGCGCGGTCGCTGCAGTCGTCGCCAAGCGGATCGCAGTGCCTGACATCGTGCTGTTCCTGCTCACCGGCATGCTGCTGGGGCCCGCGTTGCTCGGTTGGCTCGACATCGGTTCAGCGTCGGTGATGAACCAGTTCGTCCTCACCTTCGGCGCGGCCTACATCCTGTTCGACGGCGGCGCCACGCTGCGCTTCCGCGTGCTCAAGGAGATCTGGGTACTGCTGTTGGTGATCGCCACGGTCGGTGTGCTGATCACGGCTGCGATCACCGCGTTCGCCGCCAAGGAGTTCCTCGGTGTGAGCCTGGGAACGGCGCTGCTGCTCGGCGCAATCTTGGCCTCGACCGACCCGGCGACGCTGGTGCCGGTGTTCAAGCAGGTCAAGATTAAGGAGCGCGTGGCGCAACTGGTCATGAGCGAGTCGGCACTGAACGACGCGATGGGCGCGATACTGACCTTCACGGTGTTCGGCATCGTCGCCGGTGGCGAGGCGTTCTCGATCGGCCACACCGCCAAGGACCTGGTGCGCGAGGCCGGCCTTGGCTTGCTGATCGGCGCCGGCCTCGGCTATGGCGGTGCGTTGCTGATCTCGCACAAGGAATATCCGCTGCTCAAGGATTACACCTCGCTGGTGACGCTGATCCTGGTGGTGTTCGCCTACATGTCCGCGATCGGCGTGCACGCCAGCGGTTTCATGGCGGTGTTCACCGCCGGTGTGATGCTCTCCAACAACGAATCGTTCGGCTTCCATGCTGAGGATATCGACGAAGAGAAGATGCACGAATATGTGGCGACCACCGCACTGCTGTTCCGCATCTTCATCTTCATCCTGCTCGGTTCCCAGGTCGACTTCGCGTTGATCGGTCAGTACCTCGCGCCCGGCCTGGCGGTGGTCGCCGTGTTTATGTTCGTCGCGCGTCCGGTCACGGTGTTCCTCTGCGCCTTGCCGGACCGACACGCGAAGTGGACGTTCAAGGAGATGCTGTTCATGTGCTGGACGCGCGAGACCGGCGTGATCCCGGCGGCGTTGGTCGGTCTGCTCGCCGGCATGTTGGCCGAGATGCCGAACCCGCCGCTCGACCTCGACATGCGCGCGATCAGCTCGGTCACGTTCATCGCAATCCTGGCGACAATCCTGATCCAGGCCACCACCACCAAGTGGCTGGCGCGGAAACTCTGCCTGCTGGAGGAGTGACGCGCGCCTCAGCGCGCGGTATGTGGCGCGTGAGCGGCGTGGTCGGCGTGCGTGCCATACCAGGGCACCACGGCGGTCCATAGGCCCGCGGCCACCAGCAACGCGCCGGCGACGCGGCGCCAGCCTGGGGCCTGCGGTCGCCAGCCCGCCGCGAGCCAGGCGCCGAGACCGAGCGCAGGCAGCGTGCCCAGGCCGAACGCGGCCATCAGCAGCGCGCCCGACGCCGCATCGCCGGTGGTTGCCGCACCGAGCAGCGCGGTCCAGCTCAGGCCGCAGGGCAACCAACCCCAGACCACGCCGAGCGCGAGCGCGCCCACCGCGCCGCGTGGACCCGCTGTCCTGGATGAGCCGATGAGGCGTTGCGCGAGCGGTGACAGCGTGCCGCGCCAGACGCGTGCCGCGAGCCGTTCGAGCGGCGGCCAGGGTGGCAGCGCCAGCAGCAGCCGCAGGCCCAGCAGTGCGAGCGCTACGCCCGCAATCCCGCGCGGCAGGCGGCCGAGCTCGACGCCCTCAGCCGCGGTGAACGCGCCGGCGCCGAGCGCGCCCGCCGCAGCACCGAGCACGGTGTAGCCGAGCAGCTTGCCGATCTGGTGCAGCAGCGCGTGGCGTCGATCCGGCGCCTGCAGCGCGAGCGCGGCCGCGATGCCGCCACACATCGCCATGCAATGACCGGCACCGAGCAGCGCGAACGCGAGCGCCGCGAGCGGCGTGGCGAGCTCAGCGCCTGCCATCGCGACCGCCATCGTCGTCGGCCGCGTCTGCCGCCGCCGGCGCGTCGTCGCCGCGCTGCGGCGGCGCCGCGTCGTCGTCCAGCAGCACGCGCCAGGCCGGCGAGTCGAGGTCGTCGAACTGGCGGCGCTCGACCGCCCAGAGGAAGCCGGCGATCGCCACCGCGAGCAGCACGAGGCTTATCGGCACCAGGATGTACAGGCTGCTCATGTCGCAGGCTCGAGCGGCGCAAGCGTGGCTTCGGTCGCCGCGACGCGTGGCGTAACAGGCGGCGCGCGCAGCTTCAGCGCGTTCGCCACCACCAGCAGCGAGCTCGCGCTCATGCCGAGCGCGGCGAACCAGGGTTCGAGCAGGCCGGCGGCCGCCACGGGCAGGACCACCAGGTTGTAGAGCAGCGCCCAACGCAGGTTCTCGCGCACCACCGCGCGAGTGCGGCGCGCCTGGCGCAGTGCGAGCGCGAGCGGCGCAAGCCGTTCACCTGCGAGTACCGCGTCGGCCTGGGCCTGCGCCAGCGCGCTGCCGCGGCCGATCGCAATTGCGGCATCGGCGCCGGCCAGCACCGGCGCGTCGTTCACGCCGTCACCGACCACCAGCACGCGACGCCCCTCACGCTGCAGGGCGCGCAGCGCGTCGAGCTTGGCGGCGGGCGTCAGCCGGTGGCGTGCATCGGTGATGCCGAGCTCGGTCGCGATCTGTGTCACCGGACCGGCCGCATCGCCGCTCCACAGGTGGACTTCGAGGCCGAGCGCCTGCAGCGCGCGCACGGTGGCGGCAGCGTCGTCGCGCAGCGCATCGCGGAAGCTGAAGCGCGCGATCGGACCGGCGGCATCGCCGAGCAGCGCGATGCTGTCCTGCGCACGGGGCGCCGCCGCGTCGTCCGCCGCCGCATCGCGCGCAGTCGCAGCGGCGTTCGTCGCACCGAGCGCCGCGACCCAGGCGGGCTCGCCGATTCGCAGCGGTCGCCCATCAATCACGCCCTCGACGCCACAGCCCGGCACGACGACCACGTCCGTCGCACGGTACGGGCTCGGGGGGAACGCGCGCGCCAGCGCGTGCTCGGAGGCGTGCTCGAGCGCCGCGGCGAGCGCGAGCGCGGCGTCGGTGCCGGCGCGCAAGACTTCGGTCGTCGCGAGGCTCGGGCGCCCCAGCGTCAGCGTCCCGGTCTTGTCGAAGACCACGTTGGTGGCATCGGCGAGCGCGTCGAGCGCGCGGCCGCGCGTGACGAACACGCCGGCGCGCGCAAGGCAGCCGGTGGCGCAGGTGTGGGCCGCGGGCGTGGCCAAGCCCAAGGCGCAGGGGCAGGTGGCGATCAGCACGGCAAGCACCACTGCGACCGCGCGGCTCGCATCGGCCTGCCACCACCACAGTCCGGTGGCGGCGGCGAGCACGAGCACCGCGAGCACGAAGCCGAGCGCGATGCGGTCGGCGGCGACCGCGGTCGGCGGGCGCTCCGCCTGGGCCCGCGCCAGCATTGCGCCGACCTGCGCCACCAGCGACTGCGCGCCGACGCGCAGCACGCGCGCCTCGAACGCGGCGCCGAGGTTGACGCTGCCGCCGAGCAGCTCGGCCCCGGCGCGATGCACGACCGCGCTTGACTCGCCGGTCAGCAGCGATTCGTCGAGCCGCGCCTCGGGCGAGAGCAATGCGGCGTCGCTCGGCACCACTTCGCCCGGTCGCACCAGCACGCGGTCGCCCGCCAGCAGCTCGATGCGCCCGATGCTGCGCGGACCTTCGGCCTCGAGCCGCGTCGCGACCGTCGGCAGCAGCCGGGCCAGCGAGCCGGCCACGTCGCCGGCCTGGGCGCGCGCGGCGAGCTCGAGGTAACGGCCGGTGAGCAGCAGGAACACGAACATGGACAGCGAGTCGTAATAGACCGGCCAGACGCCGAGCAGCGTGTTCCAGGCGCTGGCGAGGTACGCAAGCAGCACCGCGAGCGCGATCGGCACGTCCATGCCCGGGCGCCGCGCGGCGAGCTGCAGCAGCGCGCCGCGGAAGAACGGTGCAGCGGAATACAGCACGACCGGCGTCGTGATCAGCAGGCTGACCCACTCCAGGTATTGGCGCGTCGCGGTGTCCATGCCGCTCCACAACCCGAACCAGAGCGCGACGCCGTACATCATGGTCTGCATCGCGCCGAGCCCGGCCACCGCGAGGCGCTTGAGCAGCGCGCGCCGCTCGGCGGCGTTGCTGGCTTCGGCGGTGGCGCTGCCCGGATGCGGCCGGTAGCCGAGCGCAGCCAGGCGGCCGAACAGCGCCGACAGCGCCGGTGTCGCGGCATCGAGCTCGAGCACGAGGCGCGCGGTCACGGGGTTGATCTGTGCGCGGCGCACGCCGGGCATCGCGGTCAGCGTGCGTTCGATGAGCCAGGCACAGGCCGCGCAGCGCACGCCTTCGACCAGCAGCGCGAGCGATCGCCCACCATCGGGCGTGCGAGCGACGAGCTCGGCGGCAAGCGCGGGGCGGTCGAATGCGAGCCAGGCCGGATCGGCGGCGGCATCGGGTCGCGGCGCGAAGCCGGTGCGATGCGCGTAGTAGGCGCCGAGGCCGCCCGCGGCGATCAGCTCGGCGGCGATCGCGCAGCCGGCGCAGCACACCGCTTCGCGCCTGCCCTCGAGCGTGGCGAACAGCGGCGTCGCGGGCAGCGGCTCACCGCAATGGAAGCAGGCGACGACGGTGGCCATGCCCGCTCAGGGGCCGACCCGCGGGTCGGCGCCGTGGATCGCGAGCCAGAGCGTGATGAAGCCCGCGAAGACCGCTGCGATGGGCAGGCCGACCACCAACCAGACCATCGGGTTGCGCCAGGGCGTGGGGCTGTCGGGCGGGCTCATGCGGCTCACTGTACCGGAGCGAAGAAGCGGCTGGCCTCGCGCGCGACCTGCGTTGGGTCGTCGGTCGCGGCTACGCTGAGTTCGATCTTGGCCGCGCCGTGCACCGTGCCAAGCGGCGCCGAGACGCGGATCGCCACATTGCCGACGCTGCCCGCGGCGACCGCTGCGGTGCGTGCGCTGCGCGGATGGGCGGCGTCGTGCTCGTCGACTTCGTGGTCCTCGTCGGCATGCTGCGCCGCGTGCGCGTCGACCTCGATGCTGAGCGCGGCCAGTCCGGTCACCGACACGTCGTAGCGGTGGGGGCGGGAATCAAGGTTGATGATCTTCAACAGGTAGACGTTCTCGACGCTGTCGTCGTCCACGCGGTAGAGCGCGTTGCGGTCGCGCAGCACGTCGAGCGCGACCGGCACCCGCAGCACCACACCCACGACGAACGCGCTGATGATGGTGCCCAGCAGGCCGGCGTAGACCAGGGTGCGTGTGCGCAGCACGCGGCTCGGCTTGTCGCTGAACGCATGCGCGGTGGTATAGCGCACCAGGCCGCGTGGATAGCCGACCTTGTCCATCACCGAATCGCAGGCATCGACGCAGGCGGCGCAGGCGATGCACTCGTATTGCAGGCCGTCGCGGATGTCGATGCCGGTGGGACAGACCTGGACGCAGAGCGTGCAGTCGATGCAGTCGCCGAGGCCCTTGGCTTGGTGGTCTTCGCCGCGCTTGCGCGCACCGCGCTGTTCGCCGCGCCGGTCGTCGTACGCGATGATCATCGTGTCCTTGTCGAACATCGCGCTCTGGAAGCGGGCGTAGGGGCACATGTAGATGCAGACCTGCTCGCGCAGGTAGCCGGCGTTGCCGTAGGTGGCGAGGCCGTAGAACAGGATCCAGAACGTCTCCCAGGGCCCGGTCGCGAACGCCAGCACCTCGGTGCCGAGCGTGTGGATCGGGGCGAAGTAGCCGACGAAGGTGAAGCCGGTCCAGGCCGCGAGCGAGATCCACAGCGTCTGCTTGGCGAGCTTGCGCAGCACGCGGCGTGCGTCCCAGGGTCCGCGATCGAGCCGCATGCGCGCCGCACGGTCGCCCTCGACCCAGCGCTCGATCGTCATGAACAGCTCGGTCCACACCGTCTGCGGACAGGCGTAGCCGCACCACAACCTGCCGGCCAGCGCAGTCACGAAGAACAGCGACAGCGCGGCGATGATCAGCAGCAACGCGAGGAAGAAGAAATCCTGCGGCCAGAAGGTGAGCGCGAACACGTGGAACTTGCGCGCCGGCAGGTCGAACAGCACCGCCTGGCGTCCGTCCCACGGCAGCCAAGCCACGCCGTAGAAGAGACCGAGCAGCACCAGCATCGCCAGCTTGCGCAGGTGCTGGAAGCGGCCGGGAAGCTCGCGCGGGTAGACCTTCTTGCGTGCCGCGTAGAGCGAGCTGTCGGAGTCCTCGAACTTGCCGGCGATGCCGGGCGGAACCGCGCTCATGCGCGCGGCTCGTCGCCTTCGATCGAGTCAGCCGCATCCGAGCGATGCGGTTCAGCGCGCAGCATCCAGACCACGGCGCTGGCGGCGGCAGCACCGAGCGCCCAGAACAGCACGAACCCCAGCGTGTAGGCGCCGAGCCTTGAGAGCTCGAAGGGGAAGGTGGCCGAGGCCGTCAGCACTTGCGGGTCGAACGAGGCGAAGAACAGCGTCTCGGCCACGCCCGCAGCGACGAACGAGACCCAGCCGATCGTGACCGGCACCACCCAGGCAGGGCGCGGACGCACGCGGTGCGGCATGGCTCAGCGCTCGCCGAGCGAGCGGACGTAGGCCGCGACCAGCGCGACGCGCTGTTCGCCGAGCAGGGCGCCATGCGGCGGCATCCGCCCGTTGCGACCGCGGCTCACCGACTGCTTGATCGTGTCGAAGCTGCCGCCGTAGAGCCAGATCCCGTCGGCGAGGTTCGGCGCGCCGAGCGCGGGGTTGCCCTTGCCGTTGGCACCGTGGCAGGCGGCGCAGGTCTGGGCGAAGCGCGTGCTGCCGCGTGCGGCGAGCGACGCCAGCGCGGGTTCCATCACACGACCACCGAGTCCATAGGCGTAGGCCGCGACCTCGGCCACACCCTGCTCGCCGAGCACGGTGGCGAACGGCGGCATCAAGCCGCCACGACCGTGGGTGATCGACGCGACGATCGCGGCGTCATCGCTGCCGTAGATCCAGTCGGCGTCGGTCAGGTTGGGGAAGCCCGGCGCGCCGCGGCCATCGGCGCCGTGGCAGGTGCTGCAGGTGTTGGCGAACAGGCGCTCGCCGGTCGCGAGCGCGCGCGGATCTGCCGCCAGCGCGCTCACATCCTTGCCGGCGTAGCCCGCGAATAGCTCGGCTTCGCGCGCGCGCTGCGCCGCGACCTCCTCGTCGTACTGGCCGACCTGCGACCAGCCGAGGGTTCCCGCGTACGAACCTGCGCCGGGGTAGAGCACGAGGTAGGCCAGGCTGAACAGCACGGTGCCGACGAACAGGATCAGCCACCAGCGCGGCATCGGGTTGTTGAGCTCGGCCAGGTCGCCGTCCCACTGGTGGCCAGTGGTCTCACCCGCGACCTTTTCACCAGGCCGCTTGCGCGAGGCGTAGATCAGCAGCCAGACGCAGCCGGCGATGTTGAGCGCCACGATCGCGACGACGAACCAACTCCACACGCCCGTCATCGTCCGTCTCCTTCATCGCGCTCGTTCTCCTGCAGGGGCACCCGTGCGGCGCGCTCGAAATCGGTGGTGCGCTTGCTGCTCCAGGCCCACAGCGTGATCGCGACGAAGCCGACCAAGGCCAACAGCGTCAGCAGGCCGTGGAGAGTGCCGCTATCCATGGCTCACCTCCCGACTCGCCCGGCCACGCCGAGCGTCTGCAGGTAGGCGATGAGTGCGTCCTGCTCGGTCTTGCCCGCGACCGCTGCGGCCGCACCGGCGAGGTCCTGGTCGGAGTAGGGCGTGCCCAACCAACGCAGCACCTCAAGCTTGCGCTGCAGGTGCTCGGGGTCGATGCCGGACTCCGTCAACCAGGGAAAGCCCGGCATGTTCGATTTCGGCACCACCGCGCGCGGGTCATCGAGGTGCACGCGATGCCACTCGTCGGTGTAGCGGCCGCCGACGCGCGCGAGGTCCGGACCAGTGCGCTTGCTGCCCCATTGGAACGGCCGCTCGTAGACGGTCTCGCCGGCCTTGGTGAACGGTCCGTAGCGCTCGGTCTCGGCGCGGAACGGGCGGATCATCTGCGAATGGCAGACGTAGCAGCCCTCGCGGATGTAGATGTCGCGACCGGCGAGCACCAGTGGTTCGTAGGGCAGCACGCCGGGCAGCGGCTCGGAGGTCTCGGCCTGGAACATCAGCGGGACGATCTCGGCCAGGCCGCCGAAGCTGACCACGATCGCGATCAGCACCGCGAGCCGGGTGACGC
>JANNEA010000178.1:0-2549 GCA_031388175.1 Gammaproteobacteria bacterium | reverse complement strand
CTGGCGGCGCGCATGCGCTCGACCGTGGCGTAGATGTCGTTGGTGTGCAGCGCGATGTGCTGGATGCCTTCGCCGTTGTACTGGCGCAGGTACTCGGCGATCTGCGATTTGTCGTCGGCGGATTCGTTGATCGGGATGCGGACCTTGCCGTCGGGGCTGGTCATGGCGCGGCTCAGCAGTCCGGTCTTGACGCCCTTGATGTTGAAGTAGCGGATCTCGCGGAAGTTGAACAGCTTCTCGTAGAAGCCAGCCCAGGTCGTCATCTGGCCCTGGTGCACGTTGTGCGTGAGGTGGTCGACGTAGGCGAGACCCACGCCGCCCGGGACCTTGGGCACGCCCGTGATGTAGTTGAAGTCGTGGGCGTAGAAGTCGCTGCCGCTGCCGTACTCGTCCACCAGGTACAGCGCCGAGCCGCCGATGCCTTCGATGACCGGCACCTTGAACGGCAGCTGATCGCCCTCTTTGGAAAGAGTCGCCGAGTGCGCCTTCGCGCCATTCTGCTTGGCATCGGCATAGGCCTTGGCCGCGTCCTTCACCCGGATCGCGAAGCCCGCGGCACAGGGGCCGTGCTGCTTGGCGAACTCGACCGCGAAGGAACCGGGCTGCTCGTTGACCACGAAGTTGATGCCGCCCTGGCGGTAGAGCGTGGCATCGATGCGCTTGTGCTTGGCGACGGCGGTGAATCCCATGGACTTGAACAGGGTGTGCAGCAGCGCGGCGTCGGGCGCGGCGAACTCGACGAAGTCGAAGCCGTCGGTGCCGAGCGGGTTGGGGTACATCTCAGCCATGGGGATCTCCGGAGCGGGCGAATGCGAGGCGCGATTATACCGGGGGGTCGTGCCTGGGCCGGGGCCTAGGAAGGAGGATGGGGTCTTCGCTCGGACATGCGACGAAGACGCCGAACTCGCTCGGGACCCCATCCTCCTTCCTCTCCCCGGCCCAGACGCGGCCTCGGATATGCTCTGGCTCCCCCCGCGCTGGAGGTCCACATGCGTACCCACCCCCTTCTGGTCGTCGTCGTCGCGCTGTTCGCCGCGATCGCCACGCCCACGCTCGCTGCCGCACCCAAGGCCTCCAAGGAGGATGCGAAGTTCGAGAAGTTCGTGGCGGTGACGCTCGACGGGTTCTGGAAGCTCAACCCCGAGTACGCGTTCGCGGTGGGCTACTACAAGCACGCCGACCAGCTGGTGGTGCCGGATGCCGCGGCGCGCAAGGCGAGCCTGGATTTCGACGCGGCTGTGCTCGCCAAGCTCGACGCGTTCGATGCCGCCAAGCTCAGTGCCTCGAACCGCGTTGACCAGGTTCTGATCCGCAACCAGCTTGCGGCCGACCGCTGGTACACCGAGGTGTTCCGCTCCTGGGAGTGGCAGCCGTCGCAGTACAACGTGGCCGACAGCTTCGCCCGTCAGCTCAACACCGAATACGCCCCGCTCGACACGCGCCTGAAGCACATGCTCGCGCGGCTCGATAAGGTGCCGGCCTACTACGCCGCGGCCATGGCCAACATCGGCACACCCACGCTCGAGCACACCGTGATCGCGATCGAGCAGAACCAGGGCGCGCTTGGCGTGTTCGATGAGGCGCTGCTGAAGAAGGTCGACGCCTCGACGCTGTCGAAGGCCGATAAGGCGCTGTTCCGCACACGCATGGATTCCACCAAGGCCGCGATCTCGGATTACGTCGCGTTCCTGACCGCGCTGAAGCCGAAGCTCGAAGCCGGCGGCGCGCGCAGCTTCCGCATCGGCAAGGACCTGTACGCGGCCAAGTTCGGCCACGACATCCAGTCCAGCTTCAGCGCCGAGGCGCTCTACGCCAAGGCCAAGGCCGAGAAGGTCAGCCTGCATGACCGCATGGAATTGCTGGCGCGGGTGCTCTGGCCCAAGTACATGGTCGATGAGAAGGGCGCGGCCAAGCCGATGCCGAACGACCGCCTCGATCTCATCGGCGCCGTGATCGGCGAGCTGTCCAAGCACCACACCACGCCGGCAGCGTTCGTGGACACGATCCGCAAGCAGATCCCCGAGCTCGAGAAGTTCGTGGCCGACCACGACCTGATCACCCAAGACCCGACCCGGCCGCTGGTGGTGCGCGAGACGCCGGTGTACCAGCGCGGCTTCGCCGGCGCTGGCGTGGATGCGCCCGGCCCCTACGACCCGACCGCGAACACCTACTACAACGTATCGCCGCTCGACGGCTACACGCCGGAGCGCGCCGAGTCCTACCTGCGCGAGTACAACGACTGGATGCTGCAGTTGCTGAACGTCCACGAGGCCGTGCCCGGCCACTACCTACAGCTCATCCACTCCAACAAGTCGAAGAGCCTGGTGAAGAGCTTGTTCGGCAACGGCGCGATGGTCGAGGGCTGGGCGGTGTTCAGCGAGCGGATGATGCTCGAGGCCGGCTACGGTGCAACACGCCGGAGATGTGGCTGATCTGGATGAAGTGGAACCTGCGCGCGGTCTGCAACACGATCATCGACTACGAGATCCAGACCGGCGACCTCGGCAAGGACCAGATGGTCAGGATGCTGACGCACGAAGCGTTCCAGT
>JANNEA010000177.1:0-76332 GCA_031388175.1 Gammaproteobacteria bacterium | reverse complement strand
CACTAGCGTGAACGGTTCGTTGGTGGTCGGCAGCGGCGCGCGCATCGGCGGTTCGCTCGGCACGGTGAACGGATCGATCCGTGGCGCCGGCGGCACCATCATCGATGGCGATGTGGGTACCGTGAACGGCCCCATCGAGCTGCGGGGCGTCACGGTTCGTGGCCAGGTCGGCAACCATGCCGGCGATGTCAGGTTGCTCGACGGTACGCTGGTCGAGGGCGACCTGGTGCTGGCGGAACCCGATCACACCAGCAAGCGCAGCGACGCGGTGGTCATCGGCGTCGGTGTGCAGGTGCGCGGCGTGTTGCGTGCGGCGCGCCCGGTGCGGCTGTTCGTCCACCCCAGCGCACGCCTTGGTCGGATCGAAGGCGTGACCGCAGTCGCATTCGAGGGCACCGATGTCGCGGGCGACTGAACTGCAGCTCGCACTGGACCTGCGGCCCGCCGACGGTGGCGCCGCGCCGCCTTGCCGCGTCCGCGTGAGCGCGCGGGCCAAACAGCTGCAGATCGAGGTCAATCCGTTCAACGGTGTCGAGGTGATCGTGCCGCGGCACCACAGCGCCCGCCGCGTCGCGTCGTTCGTCAACCGTCACCGTGATTGGATCGCGCGGTCCTGGGCCGATGTGCTGGCGCAATACCCTGGCGAGATCGGCGCGCGCGTGCCTGCGGTGGTCGAGCTGCGCGCGCTCGGCGAACGCCACCTCGTCGTGGCCGAGATCGGTGCCGACACCGGCTGGTTGCGCACGCGCGACGGACGGATGAGCCTCGCGGCGCCGGATTCAGCCCACGCTTGCCGTCTCCTGCAACGCTTCGTGGCGCAGCGCGCACGGCAAGAGCTGCCACCGCGCCTGGCGGCGCTGTCGCAGTTGACCGGCCTCGGGTATGCCCGGGTCCAACTGCGGGGACAACGCACGCTGTGGGGATCTTGCAGCAATCGCGGCACCATCTCGCTGAATTGGAAGCTGATGTTCGTGCCGCCCGCACTCGTTAACTACCTGTTGCTCCACGAGCTGGCGCACACCCGCCACTTCACCCATTCACGCGCCTTCTGGAGCCTGTGCGAGGTGTTCGAGCCGCAGGCTCGGGAGCTCGATGCCGCGCTCGACGATGCCTGGTCGTTCGTGCCGAAGTGGGTCGAGGCCTGAGCAGGATGTCGCGCAGCTACCGCACCTTGGTCGACGCCGCGACTGTCGCCGCGCACCTGGATGACCCGCGCTGGGTGCTGGTCGATTGCCGTGCCACGCTCAGCGACCCTATCGAGGGTCCACGTAGGTACTCAGCTGGACACCTGCCAGGCGCGCGCTACGCGCATCTCGACACCGATCTGTCGGGCCCGATCAGCGCGACCAGTGGCCGCCATCCCCTGCCTGAGCCCGCTGCGCTCGCCGACCGTCTGGGCCGCTGGGGCGTCGGCGCCGACACCCAGGTCGTCGCCTATGACGACGCCGGCGGTGCTTATGCTGCGCGCCTCTGGTGGCTGCTGCGCTGGCTCGGCCATGAGCAAGTCGCGGTCCTCGACGGTGGCGTGCCGGCGTGGGTCGTGGCCGGCCGCGCACTGGTCGCCGGCGTGCCCGATGTCCATCCGTGCCACTTCGTTGGTGTGCCGCGCGATGCACTGTGGCTCGATGCGGCGGAGGTCCTCGAAGTGGTGGAAGGCAAGTCGCCGGGCTTGCTCATCGATGCGCGCGGCGCGGCGCGCTTCGCTGGCGTCGAGGAGCCGATCGACCCGGTCGCGGGCCACATCGCCGGGGCGATCAATCTGCCGTTCACCGGCAACCTGGGCGCTGACGGCGGGTTTCTGGCGTCAGCCGAACTCGCCGCGCGTTATCGCGCGGCGCTGGGCGGGCGGTCGCCGACCGAGGTCGTGAGCTATTGCGGTTCCGGTGTCACCGCCTGTCACGGGCTGTTGGCGCTGGAGCACGCCGGACTGCCGGGTGCGAGGCTCTACGCCGGTTCGTGGAGCGAATGGCTGCGCGACCCCACCCGCCCGCTGCGCACCGGCGCAACGCCCTAGTAGATATCAAGGAACTGACGATGCTGTTGCGTAGCGCCTTGTTGCTGTTGATCGCGCTCACCTGTGGCTCCTGCGCCAGCTGGCGTGGCGAGCCTGCCTACGACCTCATCATCCGCGGCGGCACCGTCTACGACGGCAGCGGCACACCGGGTATCCGTGCCGATGTTGCAGTTCGTGGTGATCGCATCGTCGCGGTCGGCGACCTCGGTGCCGCGCAGGCGAGCACAGTTCTGCAGGCCGACGGCCTGGCGGTGACGCCGGGCTTCATCAACATGCTCTCCTGGGCCACCGAATCGCTGTTGGTGGACGGGCGTGCGGCGAGCGACGTGCGTCAGGGCGTCACGCTCGAGGTGTTCGGCGAGGGCTGGTCGATGGGCCCGCTCAACGATGCGATGAAGGCGACCATGCTCGAGGAGCAGGGCGATGTGAAGTTCCCGGTCGAATGGACCTCGCTCGGCCAGTACCTCGAGCTCCTCGAACGCAAGGGCGTCGCGGTCAACGTGGCCTCGTTCGTCGGCGCCACGACGCTGCGCATCCACGAAGTCGGTTACGCGGATCGCCCGCCGACAGATGCGGAGCTCGTGCGCATGGTCGAATTGGTCGACCAGGCGATGGCGGACGGCGCGCTCGGCGTTGGTGCTTCGCTGATCTATGCGCCGGCGTTCTACGCCAAAACCGACGAACTGATCGCCTTGGCCAGTGCTGCGGGTCGGCATGGGGGCTCGTACATCGCGCACATGCGCAGTGAAGGTAACCGCCTGCTCGAGGCAGTGGACGAGACGCTGCGCATCGGCCGTGAGGCCGGCGTTCCGGTGGAGATCTACCACCTCAAGGCGGCTGGCGAGGCGAACTGGCCGAAGATGCGCGAGGTCATCCAGCGCATCGATCTGGCGCGAGCCGGCGGCGCTGCCGTCACTGCCGACATGTATTCGTATCCGGCCGGCGCCACAGGTCTCGATGCTGCGATGCCACCCTGGGTGCAGGAGGGAGGCCTCAAGCAGTGGATCGCGCGCCTCAAGGATCCGGCACTGCGCGGACGCATCGCCGCCGAGATGCGCACACCCACCGACAAGTGGGAGAGCCTCTATCTCGCCGCGGGCTCGCCAGAGCGGGTGCTGCTGGTCGCGTTCAAGAACGACGCGCTCAAGCCGCTCACCGGCAAGTCGTTGGCGGAAGTGGCGCGGCTGCGAGGCAAATCTCCTGAAGAGACGGCGATGGACTTGGTCATCGAGGACGGCTCACGCGTCGGCACCGTCTATTTCCTCATGAGCGAGGACAACCTGCGCGAACAGTTCCGCCAGCCCTGGGTGAGCCTGGGATCGGATGCCGAGGCGCTGGCGCCCGAGGGCGTGTTCCTCAAGTCGAACCCGCATCCGCGCGCATACGGCAACTTCGCCCGCTTCCTCGCGCGCTACGTTCGCGATGACAAGCTGATGTCGCTGGCGGAAGGCGTGCGACGCCTCACCGGTCTGCCTGCCGCCAACCTCAAACTGGCAGGGCGCGGCTGCGTTGCGGTCGGCTGCTATGCAGATCTCGCAGTGTTCGATCCCGCTGGGATCCAGGACCACGCGACGTTCGATGCTCCACACCAATACGCGACCGGCATGGTCCATGTGGTCGTGAACGGGCAGGCCGTGCTGGTGGCAGGTGAACAGACGTCGGCCCGGCCGGGCCGGGCGCTGCGCGGTCCCGGCTGGCGGGGCGCCCGCAGCGAGAAATAGTTCAGACCGGGCTTTACACACCGTAGGCGTCGGGCTACATTCTCAACTAGGAAGCCCTTCGTACTCAATCTTTCGACATCCCTGAGGAACATCGTGATGAAAACGTCCCCAGTCGCCCTGGTCCTAGCGACCCTGGCGCTTGCTGCATGTGGCAGCAACCCCGCCAAGACGGCGGACGCGGGCCAAGGCAAGCAGCTTGAGGCTGCCGCGCCCGTGGCTGGAGCCCCAGACAACGCGACGAAGGACCGTAAGGTCGAGGTGGCAAAGAGCAAGCGCGCCAATTGCGAGAAGTTCACGCCGATCGGCAGCAACCGACCGCAGTATCGCTGCCTCACGCCGGCGGAGAAGGCAGCCGAGTCTGACGCGAACGAGCAGGAGATGCGCAAGAACACGACCCCACCGAGCTCGAGCGGTATCGGCAACTGAAGGCAGCGCGATGGACCGACGCCCGTCGGTCAGGCCCCAACAACCGCAGGTCGCGCCAGCCGCGCCGACCATGCGCCAAGTGTGAACCGGCGCACAGCGTAGCGCTGGGCCCCGCCTAGACTTGGGCCATCTAGGGGGCCCCATGGACAAGCACAAGATCCTCGACTGGCTGCGGCACGCGTTCGCCGGTCCTGATCGGGCGTCTGACCTCGAGCTTGTGCTCGACGGACGCCGCCTCATCTTCCGCGATCCTGCCGAGCTCGGCGTGGCGCTGCGCCCCCGCACTGAGGTCACCGCCGTGTTCGCCCGTCAGCACGCCAAGCTCGGTCGCGAGGTGCTTGGTCTCGAGCTCGAGCAAACGCGCAAGTTGCATCGACGGTTGAGCGAAGCGCTGCTGTGGTGCTTCGAGACCGGTGAGCCGATCGGCACGGTTTGGCGTGAAGCTGAAGCAGCGAACTTCCTCGACGAACACCAGTGGCAGCCGTTGCTGCGTGGGCTCGGCGCTGATGAGGTGCCGGACCAATACCGCCGCATCGGCTTGGTCCGTTTCATCAAGTACCTCGATTCGCGGATCGATTCGCTTGGCGAAGCGATGAAACATGTGCGCCAACTCCCGGAGTCGGTGCCCGTACAAGGATTGGGCGAGGACCGTTCGGACAAGGCACAGCGCCAGGCAGGCGAAGATCTCTCGTTCACTTCGGTCAAGCGCAGCGTGCTCTACCGCCGCTTGCCGGCGCATCGCGCAGTCGAGGTGACGCTCGGCGTGGGCGAGGCCGTGCCGCTGTACCTCGCGCATCTGCGGGTGCGACTGCTCGCCGGCGCGGACGGCTGGCATCTGTCCGACGATCAGGGGCTCGAGATCACGCTGCAGCAAGGCAGGGTCATCGTCGGCCGTGCTGAGGACTGCGATGTGGTCCTGCTCGGGGCACCGCTCGACGTCTCGCGCTATCACCTGGCGATCGAATGCAACGAGGGCGAGGTCAAGCTGATTGATCTCTCGTCGCAGGGCACCTACCTGCCGCGACGGGCCTTGCTCGAGACGCCGAGCCGGCACTAACTCGAGCGCATCGCTCAGAGGCTTTCGGCGGCCTCGAGCTCCTTGAGCAACTTCTGGAAGCGCGGGTTGCCGATCAGCGCGACCAGGTCTGAATCGTTCTTGATCCAGCCAAGCGAGACGGTGCCGGACTTGCGCGCCTTCTCGAGGCAATCCATCGCCTTGTCCTGCTCGCCGGCCTGCGAGTACGAGCAGGCCACGTTGTAGTTGATGATCGGGTCGGTCGGGTCCATCGCCAGCGCGCGCTCCGCCCACTCGACCGATTCCTTGTACATGCCGAGCTGGATCATCGCGCCGGAGGCGAGGTAGAGCGCGCGTGCATCGCGCGGGTTGAGCGCCAGCGACTGCTGCGCGATGGCGATCCCCTGACGTGCGGAACGCATCGCATCGTCGAGCCGGCCGAGGCTGAGGTAGACCTGGCGCAGCAGCAGCGGCACTTGGTAGTCCTCCGGCCTGACCTCGGCTGCCTTCTCGAACAGTTCGGCCGCCCGGGGCAGCTGGCCGCGCTGGAAACAGGCGCGCGCGTGGTGGTAGAAGGCCTCGAAGTAGCGTGGGTTCATGCTGTGCGCCGTCTCGAACGCGGCACTGGCAGCATCGAAGTCCTTGGCCAGCGTGAGCGCGACGCCCAACGACGTGTGCGCGAGCGTGAGCTCCGGCGCGAGCGTCACCGCGCGCCGTGCGGCATCGAGCGCCATCTGCCAGTGCATCGGCGTCGAGGAATCGAACAACATGAAATAGGTGCTGTTGGTATCAGCGAGACGAGCCCAGGCCTTGGCGAATTTGGGGTCGGCTTCGACCGCCTTGCCCAGGACCTCGCGGGCCGCGAGGCAGTTCTTGATCGAGTAGCGGTCGTGGAACAGGCCGAGGCCTTTCAGGTACAGATCGTAGGCCTTGATGCTGCTGGTCGTGCCGATCTGCACGGTGAAACGACGGCCGGGCAACGCGGTCGCGCCGATCGCCGAGGTGATGTTGAGCAACATGTCGTCGAGGAACGCGAACAACTGGCCGAGGGTGCCGTCATAACGCTTGGCCCAGCGATCCTGGCCGGTGAGGGTGTCGGTGAGCCGTACCGCGAACGCGAGTCGGTCTTGCTCGCGGGTCACGCTGCCGTGCAGCACGCTCGCCACGTCGAGCTTTGCGCCGATCGCCTTGCAGTCGGGCTCGGCACCGCGAAACGCGAAGCCCGCGGAGCGCGGCGCCATGTGCAGGCTGGCGGCGTTGCCGAGCGCGTTCAGCAGGTCGTTGGCGACGCCCTCGCAGAACGCAGCCTGGTCTGCCGCCGAACTGACATCGCGGAATGGCAGGACAGCGATCGATGGCATCGGCATGGACGAATCTCCTGGGTCGGCTCAAGCGGCCAATTGACGCAACACGAACTGCAGTATGCCCCCGTGCTGCATGTACTCCCATTCCTTGGGAGTGTCGACCCGCACATTGACGCTGAACTCGAGCTTGCAACCGTCAGGCTTCGTCGCCTGGACCTCCGCCGACTTGGCGCCGGCGGTCAGGCCCGCGATGGTGAACGACTCGCTGCCATCGAGTCCCAGGGCCTTCGCGTCCTGGCCGACCTTGAACGTGAGCGGGAATACGCCCATGCCGACGAGGTTGGAGCGGTGGATGCGCTCGAACGACTCCGCGATCACGGCTTTGACGCCGAGCAGGTTGGTGCCCTTGGCGGCCCAGTCGCGTGACGATCCCGTGCCGTACTCCTTGCCCGCGATCACGACCAGGGGTGTGCCGGCGGCCACGTACTTCATCGCCGCGTCGTAGATCGGCAGCTGCTCGCCGCCGGGCTGCAAGCGGGTGACGCCACCCTCGATACCGGGGACCATCAGGTTCTTGATCCGGGTGTTGGCGAAGGTGCCGCGCATCATCACCTCGTGGTTGCCGCGCCGAGATCCATATGAATTGAAGTCGGGAGGCTGGACGCCCTGTGTGCTGAGGTAGCGACCCGCGGGGCCGTCCTGCTTGAAGCTGCCGGCCGGCGAAATGTGGTCGGTGGTGATCGAATCGCCGAATAGCGCCAGGCAGCGCGCCGCTTCTACCTTTCTCAGGCCCGGCGTCTGCCGCGCCATGCCGGCGAAGTAGGGCGGGTTCTGCACGTAGGTGCTGCGCGATTCCCACTGGTAGAGGTCGCCGACTGCGATATCCATGCCTTGCCAGCGCGCGTCGCCGGCATAGGCATCGGCGTAGGACCGCGTGAACATCGACGGGTCGAGCGCCTGCCTGATGGTGGCGTTGACCTCGTCGAGCGACGGCCATATCTCCTCGAGCATCACCGGCTTGCCATCGTTGCCAGTGCCGAGCGGTTCACGCGTGAGGTCCAGGTCGACCGTGCCGGCCAGCGCATAGGCGACGACCAGCGGTGGTGAGGCGAGGTAGTTCATGCGCACTTCCTGGTGCACACGCCCCTCGAAGTTGCGGTTGCCCGAGAGCACCGAGGCCACCGACAGCTTGTTGGTCGCGACCGCCTTGCTGATGGGTTCGTCCAGCGGGCCGGAGTTGCCGATGCAGGTGGTGCAGCCATAGCCGACGAGGTAGAAGCCGAGCGCCTCGAGGTCGTCGAGCAGATTGGCCTTGCGCAGGTACTCGGTCACGACTTTCGAGCCGGGCGCCAGGCTCGTCTTCACCCAAGGTGCAACCTTCAGGCCCAGTGCGCGTGCTCGTCGCGCGACCAGACCGGCAGCGATCATCACTGCGGGGTTCGAAGTGTTGGTGCAGGAGGTGATCGCGGCAATCGCGACCGCGCCGTCCTTGAGCTCGAAGCGCTGGCCGCGGTTCTCGACCTTGGCCGGACCCGCCGACTTCCACTTGTCCTGGTCCTTGTCGAAGGCGGTCTTGAAATTGCGCTGCATGTCGCCGAGCAGCACGCGGTCCTGTGGCCGCTTCGGTCCCGCCAGCGAGGGCTGCACCGTCGCGAGGTCGAGATGCATCACGTCGGTGTACTCGGCATCCGGCGCACCATCGATGCGCCACATGCCCTGCGCCTTGGCGTACTCGCGGACCAGATCCACCTGTTCAGTGCTGCGGCCGGTGAGTGTGAGGTAGGCCAGCGTCTCATCGTCGATCGGGAAGATGCCGCAGGTCGCGCCGTACTCGGGTGCCATGTTGGCGATCGTCGCGCGATCAGCGAGCGGCAGGCCCTTGAGGCCGTCGCCGAAGAACTCGACGAACTTCTCGACCACGCCGCGCTTGCGTAGCATCTCGGTGACGGTCAGCACGAGGTCGGTGGCGGTCGAACCCTGCGGCAGCTTGCCGGTGAACTTCACGCCGATGACCTCGGGGATCAGCATGGTCGAGGGTTGGCCGAGCATCGCGGCCTCGGCCTCGATGCCGCCGACACCCCAGCCGAGCACGCCCAGGCCGTTGACCATCGTGGTGTGCGAATCCGTGCCGACCACGGTGTCGGGGTAGGCGACGCCCTGCGGGTCGACGAACACCACGCGCGCGAGGTGCTCGATGTTGACCTGGTGGACGATGCCGGTATCCGGCGGCACGACCTTGAAGTTCTGGAACGCAGTCTGGCCCCAGCGCAGGAACGCGTAGCGTTCCTTGTTGCGCTCGAACTCGAGCTTGGCGTTCAGGTCGAACGAATCTTTCGCGCCGTAGTGGTCAACCATCACCGAGTGGTCGATGACAAGCTCAGCCGGGATCAGCGGGTTGATCTTGCGCGGGTCGCCGCCGAGCGCGCGCATCGCATCGCGCATCGCCGCCAGATCCACGATCGCCGGGACTCCGGTGAAGTCCTGCATCAGGACCCGCGCCGGCATGAACGCGATCTCCCTGGGGGCGAGCTTGCGGAAATCGGCTGCCAGCAGCCCCTCGATGTCGACGCGCGTCACCGAGACGCCATCCTCGTTGCGCAGCAGACCCTCGAGCAACACTTTGATCGAGAACGGCAGTCGCCCGACCCGGTGCTTGGCATCGAGCTTGGCGAGCGAATGGATCGTGTAGTCGCGCGACCCAACCTTGAGTTGGCTGCGCGTCTTGAAGGAATCCTGGCTGATTGCGCTCATGGGCGGCTGGCGCTCCGGCGGATGGAGTTGGAGAAGCAGGGCGCCGATTATAGCGGTGTGCGTCGTTCCGCCGCCGGTTCAGCCTGCGGCAGCGCCCCGCGCTGCGCGCAGCAAGGCAGCACGGCGCAGCAACAGCGACCAACGCGAGCCTCCGACCTGCCGCCAGAGCACTGCGGAACGGAACCCGGCCAGCAGCAGCGCGCGCACCAGGCTGACCACGCGCTTGTCGCGCAGCCGCTTGGGATCGCCACCGACCAGCACGCGTGGTCGCAGGGTCCCCAGCGTGCGGGTCCAGGCGTCGGCCAGGGCGTCGACCGTAGCCGGGCCGCTGATGCCTGCGGGGTCACCCTGCAGTTGGATCAATTGGAGCAGGCGCCGCAGCTCGCGTTGCATGGTCGGATCGCTGGCGTAGTGCCGCTCGAACTGCAGCAGGTTGAGCGCATAGCGCAACGCGAGTTCATCGCCGGATGCGCGCGGGCCGCCGAGCGCCCGTTCCAGGCTTGCCAGCCCAAGCGTCAGGTTGGGGGCCCCGGCGTAGACCGCAGGCACGTCAGTCGCATCGAAGCGGAACAATGGCGCCAGCGTCGCCTCGAGCAATGCGTTGTCCGGCTCGGCCTCGCGCGCAACGCGTTCGACCAGCGCCACCGCTTGGAACACGCCAGCGAGGGCCAGCGCCCGATCGCGGTCCGCAACGTTGTCTGTGCTCATGAAGCGATCCGGACTGCGGCCATCGCGGTGGCCGCGGCGATCACGCCGCCGCCCAGACATTCGTCACCACGGAACAACACGCAGTACTGGCCCGGAGTGACCGCACGCTGCGGCGCGGCGAAGCGCACCCGCGCCCGATCGTTGGCGCCGAGCTCGATGTGGCAGGCCTGGTCCTGCTGGCGGTGGCGCAATTGGGCGGTGAGCACCTCACCATCCACAGGCGGCGGCCCGAGCCAGCGCAATTGTTCAACCTCGAGCGCTTCGCTCTGCAGCAGCGCGTGGTCATGCCCCTGCACCACGACCAGCGCGTTGCGTGGCAGGTCCTTGCGCGCGACGTACCAAGGCAGCTCGGCCGCGTCGTTTCGGCCGCCGATGCGCAGACCCTCGCGCTGACCGAGCGTGTAGTACATCAAGCCATCGTGCGCGCCGATCGTCGCGCCCTCGACCGTCACGATCGGCCCGGGCGCTGCGGGGAAGTAGTGCGCAAGGAATTCGCGGAAACGCCGTTCACCGATGAAACAGATGCCGGTCGAATCGGGCTTGTCGTGGGTCGCGAAGCCATGACGGAAAGCCAATGCGCGAACCTCGGCCTTCGGCAGGTCACCGAGCGGGAACACGGTACGCGCCAGGGCGGCCGGCTCGATCGCGTGCAGGAAGTAGCACTGGTCCTTGTCGCGATCGGCCGCGCGCATCAGCCGCGAACGGCCTTCGGTCTGCGCCACCCGCGCGTAATGGCCGGTGGCGATGTGTTCGGCACCGAGCCGCAATGCGTAGTCCAGGAAGCAGCGGAACTTGATCTCACTGTTGCACAGCACATCGGGGTTCGGTGTGTGCCCGACCCGCAGCTCCGCCAGGAACTGCGCGAACACGCGCTCCAGGTACTGTTCGGCGAACGACACCTTGTGCAGCGGGATGTCGAGCGCGGCGGCGACCTGGCGGGCGTCCTGGAAATCCTGGGCCGAGGTGCAGTAGGCGTCGGCGGCGTCCCAGTTGTCCATGAACACTGCGTGGACCTCATGGCCCTGCTGCTTGAGCAGCAATGCGGCGACCGAGGAGTCCACGCCGCCAGAGAGACCGACGATGATGCGCGCCAACCGCGGTTCAGCCTTGTGCCATCAGCCGAGCGGGTCGTCGCCCTCAAGGTGGTTCAGCACCTCGAGGGGGTAGCGGCGCCCAGCGAGCGCGTCGTCGATGCAGCGCAGCACCATCGGGCTGCGCAAGCGGTGCGAACTGGCCGCGAGGTCCTCGCGCGACATCCAACGCACGCGCAGGATGCCGTCGTCGAGTGGGCGGTATTGATCGTGCGCGCCACAGCGACCGACGAAGTTGATGCGCAGGAAAGTGCGGCCGCTGATGCTGGTCCAGAGGTACAGGCCGGTCACGTAGTCGGGCAGGAACTCGAAGCCGGTCTCCTCGAGCACTTCGCGCACCACGGCATCGAGCAGGGTCTCCGATTCCTCGAGGTGCCCGGCCGGGTTGTTGATCACCTCGCGGCCGTCGACCAGTTCCTCGACCACCAGGAAGCGGCCCTCCCGCTCGATCACCGCTGACACGGTGACGTGTGGCCGCCACGCGGACGCGCCCACCACCGTTCAGATCCCCAGGCGACGCGTGTTCGGGTCAGGCAGCGCGCGTTCCCAGAGCCGGTCGAAGTTGCGCAGCCGCTCGCGGGCCAGCGCCGAACTGCCGACCTCGACCACGCCTTCCGGGCGGTCGTGGACCGACCGATACAGGATCGCGTCATCGTCGGCGATGACCCAAGCGTCGAGCCTCAGCTCGTCGTCGGGATTCGGCACCCTGATCTGGACGTAGGACGAGAGGACGTTGGCGACCTCTACCAGGTGGTGACCCTCGCGCGTCGCACGTTGAGCATCGCGCACCAGGATGCGCACCATCGCGAAGCGACTGCTGCGGGCGATGCGCCGGACCTCGTCGCGGAACTCCGGCGTCGAGTACAACGCCGGCTCGAGGTCCGGCGTGAAGATCGCGAGCCGGTAGCGCGCCAGCTTGGCGATCTCGAGCGCGGCAGCGACCGCCTGCGTCAGGGTGTAGATACGGTGCGCGGCGGGATCAACACCGCCGCCGAGCAGGTCGGCCGGGCGCCGATCGTAGAGCGGCATCCGCATCGTGCGATGCGGGATGCCGGCGTCGTCGTATTCCTGGCCCTCGGCGACGAAGCCGAAGCGCTCGTAGAACGGGATCGCGTTGACCTGCGACGACAGCACCACTTCGCTGTGGCCGCGCTCGTGCGCCTGGCGGATGAGCTCGCGCAACAACGCGGCGCCCACGCCGCGGCCGCGCCACTCCTTGGCCACCGCCATCCGGCCGATGCGGCCTTCCGGCAACAGCCTGCCCGTACCGATGGGCAGGCCGGCGTCATCGCGCGCGAGCAGGTGCAAGGCCTTCTCGTCGAGGCCGTCCCACTCCTCGTGCTCGGGTACATGTTGTTCCTCGACGAACACCGCGAGGCGTAGGCCCTCGCAGGCACTGCGGTCGGCGACAACATCCCAATCGGCAATCTTGACGGAGAAAGTGTTCATCGGGATTCGAGCTCCAGCGTTCCCTGACCTTGCAGCGCGGCGAGCAGAGCCCGCGCCAGCGGGTCTCCAAGATACCGCCCGAGCGCCTGTGGCGAACACTCGGTCGTCGCGCACAGCAATTCCACGAGTGGCCGCAGGCTGGACGGCAAGGGATGACCGATACCGTCGGCGGCCAGCAGCAGGTCTCCTCCGGCCAGCTCGACCCACGCCAGTTGTGAGCGTGGGTCGCGGGTCAGCCAGGCACCGGCGCGCAGCTCCTCTGCCAGCGTTTCGGGGTCGAGGGGCTGGTCGGGTGGGGCGGGGCGCAGGCCAGGTTTCGGCTCGGTGACGAAACGCGCGAACCAACCATCGAGGAAGTCCTCTGACGGCTCAAGGTACGGGCGCAGCTGTCGTTTGATGGCGGCTAATGCGGTGGCGTCGATGCGCCCCCGCGGCCGCGCCTGTTCCGGGCTCAGGGCAGGGTCGGTGTAGCGCGCATCCTCGGGGATTGACGTGTACAGGAGCTCGACGAGGTCGCTGAAGAGCTCGCGCCGGTAGGGCGCACGGAATCCGACCGAACAGGTCATGCACTCGTCGAGCGCGACCCCATGGTGCGGCACGCCTGGCGGAAGGTAGAGGAGGTCCCCCGGTTCAAGCACCCAATCGTGCACGGGTTCGAACTCGGCCAGCACGCGCAGGTCGAGCCCCTCGATCTCAGGAGCTCCAGCTCGTGGCGCGGCGATCTGCCAGCGGCGCCGTCCCATCACCTGCACCAGGAACACATCGTACTGATCGATGTGCGGTCCCACGCCGCCGCCGACAACGGCGTAGGAGATCATCAGGTCGTCGATGCGCCAATCGGGGATGAAGCGGAACGGATCAAGGAACGCGGCGGTGCTCGGCGCCTGTTTGTCGCAGTCCTGTACCAGCAGGGTCCAGTCGCGCTCAGGCAGGGCGGCGAAATCGTCATCGGTGAATGGCCCTTGGCGCAGCACATAGGGACGTCGCGGATCGGCGTGGCGGGTGACGATGCGCGACTCGACCTCGGCCTCGCAGGCGAGCCCGGCGAGCTCGTCAGGGCTGAGCGGCGGGGCGATGCCGGGCAACGCACCGCGGACCAGCAACGGCTGCTTCTGCCAATGCTCGGCGAGGAAACGCTCGAGCGTGAGCCCGCCGAGCAGC
The DNA here is from genome assembly GCA_031388175.1 of Gammaproteobacteria bacterium. Lineage (GTDB taxonomy): Bacteria > Pseudomonadota > Gammaproteobacteria > Natronospirales > JANNEA01 > JANNEA01. The sequence continues at coordinate 62,692 of JANNEA010000177.1, read as the reverse complement.
ACCGCGTGCGGGTTCAGATCTCGCGCGCCAGTCGCGCGGCGGCGCCGACGTAGGTCGCCGGCGTCAACGCGAGCAGTCGCTGCTTCGCGTCGGCGGGAAGATCGAGCTTGTCGATGAACGTGCGCAGAGTTGCTGCATCGATGCGCTTGCCGCGGGTCAGCGCCTTCAGCTTCTCGTAGGGTTCGGGGATGCCGTAGCGACGCATCACGGTCTGGACCGCCTCTGCCAACACCTCCCAATTCGCCTCGAGGTCGGTCGCGATGCGAACCGGATCGGCGTCGAGCTTGGCGGTGCCCCGCGCCAGCGCTTCATGTGCGATCGCCACGTGGCCGAGCGCGACGCCGAGGTTGCGCAGCACGGTCGAATCGCTGAGGTCGCGCTGCCAGCGCGACACCGGCAACTTCTCGGTGAAGTGGCGCAACAACGCGTTGGCAAGCCCGAGGTTGCCTTCAGCGTTCTCGAAGTCGATTGGGTTGATCTTGTGGGGCATCGTCGAGGAACCGACCTCGTTGGCCACGGCGCGCTGTTTGAAATAGCCGAGCGCGATGTAGCCCCAGGTGTCGCGCGCGAAATCGATCAGCACGGTGTTGGCACGAGCCAGCGCATCGCAGTACTCCGCGATCCAATCATGCGGTTCGATCTGGATGGTGTACGGGTTCTGCACCAAGCCGAGGCCATCGATGAAGCACGCGGTCTCTTCGGTCCAGTCGACTTCCGGGTAGGCGATCAAGAGCGCGTTCCAGTTGCCCACCGCGCCATTCAGCTTGCCCATCGGCTCGACCTCAGCGAACAGTTCGAACTGACGCTCGAGCCGCGCCACCACGTTCGCCATCTCCTTGCCCAGCGTGGTCGGCGAGGCTGGTTGGCCGTGGGTGCGCGACAGCATCGGCAGCTCGGCATGTCGATGCGCGAGCTGGCGGATCGCATCGACGACCCGCCCCAAGCTCGGCAGCAGCACGCTGCGGCGGGCGTCGGCCAGCATCAGCGCGTAGGCGAGGTTGTTGATGTCCTCGGAAGTACAGCCGAAGTGGACGAACTCCACCACCTTCGCCAGCTCGTCGTGGGCCTTCAATCGCTCTTTCAGAAAATACTCGACCGCCTTCACATCATGGTTGGTCTTGGCCTCGATCGCCTTGATGCGCTCGGCATCCCCGATAGAGAACCCAGTGACGATCGCGTCGAGCAGCGTCTCGGCGTCCGGTGACAATGGCGGCACTTCATGCACCGCTTCGATCCGAGCGAGGTGCTGCAGCCAGCGGACCTCCACGGTGATGCGTGCGCGCATCAACCCGAACTCGGAGAAGGTGTCGCGCAGGGCGTCGACCTTGGCGGCATAGCGCCCGTCGAGCGGGGAAAGGGCGGTCAGCGTGTTGCGGTCCATCACGGCTCCGGGTGGTAGCATTGCCGCCCCGCGTGCGGTCTACAGGCGCGGATTATCCGCTAGAACTCTTCGTCTAGAAAGCAGGAGCAGCCAGCGATGTCCGGCTCTACCATCGGTTTCCGCACCGAGCGCGACAGCATGGGCGAGATGAAGATCCCCAGCGACGCGCTGTGGGGTGCGCAGACCCAACGCGCGGTCGACAACTTCCCCATCAGCGGCCAGCCGATGCCGCGCCAGTTCATCCGTGCGCTCGGCCTGATCAAGGCCGCCGCCGCCGAGGCCAATGGCGAGCTCGGTCATGTCGATTCAGGCGTGGTCGACGCCATCATCGGCGCCGCGCTTGAGGTCGCCGACGGCAAGCACGACCGGCACTTCCCGATCGACGTGTTCCAGACCGGGTCGGGCACCTCGTCCAACATGAACGCCAACGAGGTCATCGCCAGCCTGGCCAGCAAGCGCCTGGGCAAGCCAGTGCACCCGAACGACCACGTGAACATGGGGCAATCGTCGAACGACGTGATCCCCACCGCCATCCACGTCTCGGCCACGCTCGCGATCCGGGAGCAGCTGCTGACCGCGCTCGCGCACCTCGGGACGACGCTACGCCGGCGTGCCGGCGAGCTCGATGGCGTGGTCACCACGGGCCGTACGCATCTGATGGACGCGATGCCGGTGCGCCTGAGCCAGGAGATGGGCGGCTGGGCAACCCAGGTCGAGAACGGCCATGCGCGCGCTGAATCCGCCTGCGTGCGCCTGCAGCGGCTGGCACAGGGCGGCACGGCAGTGGGTACGGGCATCAACGCTGACCCGCGATTCGCCAAGGCCTTCGCCGCCAAGCTCGCGCGACGCACCGGGGTGGCCTTCGAGCCGAACTCCGACTTCTTCGAGTCGCTGTCGGCGCAGGACGCCGCGGTCGAGGCCAGTGGCCAGATGAAGGTCATCGCGGTGAGCCTGATGAAGATCGCGAACGACCTGCGCTGGATGAACTCGGGCCCCCTGGCCGGCATCGGCGAGATTGCGTTGCCGGCGCTGCAGCCGGGCTCCTCGATCATGCCGGGCAAGGTGAACCCGGTGATCCCGGAGGCGACCTGCATGGTCGCGGCGCAGGTCATCGGCAACGATGCCGCCATCACGATTGGGGGCCAGGCCGGCAACTTCCAGCTCAACGTGATGCTGCCGATGATCGCCCGCAACCTCCTGGAGTCGATCCTGTTGCTGGCGGCGGTCAGCCGGCTGCTCGCGGACCGTTGCATCGCCGGCTTCACGGTCAACGAGGCCCGGATGAAAGAGGCGCTCGAGCGCAACCCGATCCTGGTCACCGCGCTCAACCCGGTGATCGGCTACGAGAAGGGCGCCGCGACGGCGAAGCAGGCCTACAAGGAAGGGCGTCCGATAAAGGAGGTCGCCCGCGAGACAACGGGCCTCTCCGACGCGGATCTCGACAAGCTCCTCGATCCGCGCGAACTGACGACTGGCGGTATCAAAGCGCCCGGCGCGGGTGGCGGCTAACCCCACCCACCTCGTGGCGGAGTAAAGGTCCGTTCGAGGTTATCCCTGTAACTGATTGATTAATTGTGACTATAAAACAGCATATCCGGGCGCGGCTTGCGGGGACCGCCCCCCCGTCTGACGTCGTGGCGGAAGCGGCGGCGAGGCTCCGCCCGATTTTCCCGGTCGACGATTGGATGGCGCGTCGCCCTATGGCGCTTGCGGCGGTGCTGGTGCCGCTGATCGACCATCCGACAGGGCTCACCGTCCTGCTGACCGAGCGCAGCGTGGACCTTCCCGACCACCCGGGTCAGATCTCCTTCCCAGGCGGTCGTCTCGAGGACTCGGACGAAGGCGCAGTGGCGGCAGCCTTGCGTGAGGCGGCCGAGGAGATTGGGCTGCCGGCCTCGAGCGTCGAGGTCATCGGCTACCTGCCCGCCCACATGACGCTCACGGGCTTCGCGGTGACCCCGGTGGTGGCGATTGTGACGCCCGATTTTGAGTTCAGGCTTGATGCGAGAGAAGTCTCTCAACTCATTGAAATACCACTATCTTTTCTTCTCGACACGAAGAACCGAGAGTTCGAGGAACGCGAGGTCGCTGGCCGACGCGTCACGCTGCCGGTGTTCAATCACGGCGGACATCGGGTGTGGGGTGCCACCGCAATAATGCTTGCGGAGCTGTGTCTCCACCTCGAGAAGCAGGTTGCATGAGCCGCGCCTCGGCCCCAATCGAACGCTTGCTGGAGATCATGGTTCGGCTGCGCGACCCGGCGGACGGCTGCCCGTGGGACCGGACCCAGACCTTCGCGACCATCGCGCCCTTCACGCTGGAGGAAGCCTACGAGGTCGCGGATGCGATCGCGCGTGATGACCTCGTTGCTCTGCGCGACGAGCTCGGCGACCTTCTTTTCCAGGTTGTTTATCACGCACGCATGGCCGAGGAGCTCGGCGCCTTCGATTTCGCCACGGTCGCGGACGGCATCGCAGACAAGCTGGTCCGCCGTCACCCGCACGTCTTCGGTACCGAGGCGGTCGCTGGCGCGCAGGACCAGAACCGTCGTTGGGAAGCGATGAAAGCGGCAGAGAAAGCAGCAGGGTCAAGCGTGCTCGACGACCTTCCGGTCGCCCTGCCGGCGTTGGCGCGAGCCGCCAAGATCGGCAAGCGGGTCGCGCGGGTCGGGTTCGATTGGCCCGACGCCGGGGGTGCATTCGCCAAGGTCGAGGAGGAGGTCGCTGAACTCCGAGCCGAAGCGACAGCGGAGGCGGGCGGGTCCCGGGAGCGGCGCTTCGAGGAGCTCGGCGACCTGTTGTTCGCGGTCTGCAACGTTGCCCGCAAACTGGACCTGGATCCCGAGGGCGCGCTGCGCCACGCCAACACCAAGTTCGAGCGCAGGTTTAGGGCAGTCGAAGCCGAACTCGCCCGCCGGGGCCGGACGCCCGCGGAATCGGACCTGGCAGAGATGGATGCGATCTGGGAGGCCGTGAAAGCGGCAGAATTGGGCCCACCAGGGCGTTAAGCCGCAGTTCAGGCACCCAGGCCTATCGTCGGCCCCGAGCCTGGGGTCCCCAGGCGATGAGGAGGAACGAACATGGACATCCGCCCCCTGTTGCTGCCGCTGGCCCTCACCGCAACCGTGCTGGTCGCGCCGATCGCCGCGGCTGACGACGACGACTTCGGTTACCAGCCGCGTACCGAATACGTCACTGCACGCGTGATCCGGGTCGAGCCGATCCTGCGCTATGTGCGGGTCAGCGAGCCGCGCCGTGAATGCTGGGACGAGACCTACGTGGTATCCGAGCCGACCGATCGCTACCGTGGACATGACCGCTACAACGGTCCCAACCCCGCCGGCAGCGCGCTGATGGGCGGCCTCATCGGCGGCGTCATCGGCCACCAGTTCGGCAACGGCAACGGTCGCGATGCCGCGACCATCGGCGGCGCGCTGATCGGTGCCTCGATCGCGCACGAGCGCGCGCTGCGCAACGATTCGCCGCGCACCTATGTCGACCGCACCCAGAAGCGCACGCGCTGTGCTGATCGTTACGACGACCGCGAGGAAGAGCGCGTGACGGGCTACCGCGTGACCTACCAGTACGACGGCCAGCGCTACGTCACGCGCATGGACCGTGACCCGGGTTCGACCGTGCGCGTCGCGATCTCCGCGCGCGTGGTCGGGTACTGATCGGGCGCGATGCCACGATGATCGTCCGCAGGGTCCTGCTCGGCATGGTGTTCGCGGCGCTGGCGCCTGTGGCGATCGCGGGGCCGGTGACCGCGCCGCAGTCTCAACCAGCGCTGCCGCAGGAGCAGCCCTTGCTGCGCGCGCCGGTGCAGCGTCTGAGCCTCGACGATGCTGTGGCGCGGGTACGACGCGAGCACCCGCAAGTCGATGTCGTGAGCGCCAGCACTCGCGAACGCTCGAGCGGCGCGGTGCACGAGGTCAAGGTGCTCACCGCCAAGGGCAAGCTGCGCGTGATCCGCTACGACGCCGCCAGCGGGCGGCGGCTCGACCAGTAGGGCGCGCGGCGTGCGCCTGCTGCTGATCGAGGACGAGACCGCGCTGCGCGAATCGTTGGCGGCGCGCTTGGTCAAGGAAGGCTTCGCCGTAGATTCGGCCAGCGACGGCGCTGAAGGCCACTTCCTCGGCCTCGAGAACCCGATCGATCTTGCAATCGTCGACCTTGGCTTGCCGAAGCTGGACGGAATCGAGGTCATCAAGCGCTGGCGCGCCGCGGGACGCCGCTTCCCGGTGCTGATCCTCACCGCGCGCAGCCGTTGGGAGGAGAAGGTCGACGGCCTCGGCACCGGCGCCGACGACTACCTGGTGAAGCCATTCCACGTCGAGGAGCTGCTGGCGCGGATCAACGCGCTGCTGCGGCGCGCCGCCGGTTGGGCCCAGCCGGTGCTGCGCTGCGGTCCGGTCGAGCTCGACACGCGCGGCCAACAGGTCCAGGTCGGCGGCAGCCCGATCGAGCTCACCACCTTCGAGTACAAGGTCTTGCAGTACCTCATGCTGCACGCGGGTGAGGTTGTGTCGAAGACCGACCTCACCGAACACCTCTACGACCAGGATTTCGATCGCGACAGCAACGTGATCGAGGTCTTCGTCGGCCGCCTGCGGCGCAAGCTCGATCCCGACGGCGCGCTCGAGCCCATCGAGACGCTGCGCGGGCGCGGCTACCGACTGACCCTGCCGCGCAGCGACGCATGACGCGCGCGCTCGGCGGGCGATTGCTGATCGCCCAGAGCGTGCTGCTCGCCCTGTTCTTCAGCGCGACGATGGTCGCGCTCGACAACGCCTATCGGCGCGCGCTCGAGCGCGGCGTGCGCGAGCGGCTTGCGGCGCAGACCCTCGCGCTGATGGCCAGCGCTGACCTCGATGACTCAGGGCACCTGGTGCTGCCAGCACTGCTGCCCGATCCTGCGTTCAACCAGACCGCCAGCGGCAACTATGGCGTGGTCGCGGATGCCAACGGCAACGTGGTCTGGCGGTCAGCCAGTCTGCTGGGACTGACGCTGCCGCCACCCTCGGCACCACCGCTCGGCGAGCGCCGCTTCCGTGACGACGCCTGGCTCGGCGGCCAGCCCGCGTTCCTGCTCACCATCGCGGTCGAGTGGGAGGAGGCCGGCGTGTACCGTTTCACTATCGCGCAATCACAGGCGAGCCACTTGCTGCAGGTCGCGCGCTTCCGCACCCTGCTGTTCAGCTGGTTCGGCCTGGTGGCGCTCGCCTTCGTTGCGCTGCAGGCGCTGCTGCTGCGGCACCTGTTGCGACCGCTGCGCCAGGTCGCCGACGACGTGCGCGCGATCGAGGTCGGCCGCGCCGCGCAGCTCGTCGGCAGCTATCCGGCGGAGCTCGACCCGCTGGTCCACGGCCTCAACGCACTGGTGCGCAACGAACGGGCACGCCTGAGCCGTTACCGCAACTCGCTCGGCGACCTTGCGCACTCGCTCAAGACGCCGTTGGCGGTGATCCGGCGCGCGCTCGAGGAGAGCGATCCAGCACAGCGCCCGGCCATCGCCGACCAGGTGCAGCGGCTCGACGAGTTGGTCGAGTACCAGCTGCAGCGCGCGGCCAACGCCGGCGGCACGACCTTCGGCGCAGCGGTCGAGGTCAAACCGCAGGCGGCGCGCATCGCCGCGACCCTGGCCAAGGTCCATGCTGCGCGCGGTCTTGGTTTCGAACTGGCGATCAATCCCGCCGCACGCTTCCACGGCGATGCCGGTGACCTGCTCGAGCTGCTCGGCAACCTTGGCGACAACGCCGCCAAGCACGCGCGCACCAAGGTGCTCATCGGCGCGGTGCCGCTGCTCGGCGCGAGCGGCACGCGACCCGGCCTGAGGCTGTTGGTCGCCGATGATGGTCCGGGTTTCCCCGACGCGGAACGCGATGCCTTGTTGCAGCGCGGCATGCGCGGCGACAGCGCGGCCCCCGGTCACGGCATCGGTCTCGGTATCGTCAATGACCTGGTCGCGCTCATGGGCGGCACGCTGCGCTTGGGCCGCAGCGACCTCGGCGGTGCTGAGGTCGTGGTCGAACTGCCCCCGTTGTAGGTCAACCAGCCCGTCCGTCGGGCGTTGCTATCATCATTACAAGCATCCGCCTGACGGCGGAGCAGGAGGCCAAGATGCGTCACCTTCCCACAGCGTTCCTCGCGGCAATCGTCGCGCTCGCGTTCGGCTCGGCCCTCGCCGGCGACCCGAGCAAGGGCGTGGTCACGGTCGCTTACGACGGCAAGACCCAGCAAGTCTTCCCGGTCGCGATCCAGGAGATCGACGGCAAGGTCCAGCCACTGCCGTTGCGCGAGACCCACTTCATGGCACCGGGCAAGCACACGTTCCGCCTGGCGCCGGTGTTCGACGACAACGCCAACATCATGCGTAGCAACACCGATCGGCGTGGCAGCGACGCGGTCGCAGTGCTCGAGATCGATGTCCAGGCGGGCAAGCGCTACCTGATCGGCGCCAAGGTCGAGGATCGCAAGGCCGCCGAATGGAAGCCGGTCGTGCTGCGGGTCGAGGACAGCGGGACCTGAGTCTTCACGGCCTCGACGTCGGCCCAGTCGCTAGACCGCGAGCACCGTCACGCTCGGCGCGCTCTTCGCCGGGTCCTCGTTGAACCCCTGCACCAACAGGATGTGATCGCCGGCGGCGGCCAGGCCCAGCGTGCGCGCGGTGCGCCGCGCCAGCGCCTGCGGATCGGCGAGTGCCGCGTCATCGACCAGCACCGGCACGATCCCCCATAGCAGGTTCATCCGCCGGCAGGTGGCCTCGAGCGCGCTAACCGACAGCACCGGCGCCGCCGGGCGGGCCGAGCTCGCGACCGCCGCCGAGGTGCCGTGGCGCGAGACCACGACGATCGCCCGGACCCCCAGGTCGCGCGACAGGTGCGCGGTTGAGCGCGCGACGGCATCGACCACTGGCAGCGTGTCGTGGGCGACGCGCGCGTCGGCGAACGTGCCGAACGCACCTTGCTGCCACTGGAAGGCCTCGGTCTGGCGCGCGATGCGGTCCATCATCTGCACCGCGAGCACCGGGTGTTTGCCGGAAGCGGACTCAGCCGACAGCATCACCGCGTCAGCGCCGCTGGCGACGGCATGCGACACGTCCGAGACCTCGGCGCGGGTCGGTCGGGCATGGTCGATCATCGATTCGAGCATCTGGGTCGCGACGATCACCGGGCGGTGGCGGGCGCGGGCCCGCGCCACCAGCAGGTCCTGCGCCACCGGCACCTGCTCGGGGCGCAGCTCCACGCCGAGGTCGCCGCGCGCGACCATCACCGCGTCGGTGACCTCGAGGATCGCGTCGAAGTCGGCGAGCGCCTCGGGCTTCTCGATCTTGGCGACGATGCCGCAGCGCAGGCCGGTGGCGTCGATCAGCGTACGCAGCTCGATCACGTCGGCGGCGCGGCGCACGAACGACAGCGCGAGGAAGTCCACGCCGAGCTTGAGCGCGAAGGCAGCGTCGTCGCGATCCTTGGCGGTGAGCGATGGCGCCGAGACCATGACACCCGGGAGGTTGATGCCCTTGCGGTCCTTGAGCGTGCCGCCGTGCACCACCGTGCAGGCGACTTCGACGCCATCGCTGGTCTCGACCTTCAGCTCGAGGTTGCCGTCGTCGAGCAGGATGCGGTCGCCGGCGCGGACGTCGCGCGCGAGTTCGGCGTATTGAGAGGGAATCAAGCCGGGCACCCCGGGCACGTCACGCGTGGTCACGGTCACCGCGGCGCCGTCGACGAGCTCGATGCTGCCGCCCACGAACTTGCCGCAGCGGATCTTTGGCCCGCAGAGGTCGGCCAGCACCGCCACGTGGCGGCCGGCCTTGGCCGCGGCGGCGCGCAGCGCCGCATAGGCGGCGGCGTGGCCGGCATGCTCGCCGTGCGACATGTTCAGGCGGAACACGTCGACCCCGGCCGCGACCAGCTCGGCCAGCACCGCCGGGCTGGTCGAGGCCGGCCCTAGCGTTGCCACGATCTTGGTGCGCCGCTGCTTGAGCAGCGCTAGGTCGGTCGAGATCGGGTCGGCGATGGTCGGCGGCATGGGCGGGGACCCTCCTAAGAGGTGTGGTTCCGGCATCATGCCGCAGACGGCCTTCAAACCTTCCCGCCTGCCCAGGCGTCCCAAGCATATGGAGATCGCGGTGCGCCGCAGCGAACCTGCCCCCGTCCCTCCGGTCGCGGCGATCTCCAACGAGGCGACGCTGCTGGCGCGGGCGGCGCGGGGCGATGGCGAGGCCTTCGCCCAGCTCTACCGCGAGCATGTGGGGCGGGTGTTCGGTCTGTGCCTGCGGCTGACTGCGGATCGGGCGCTGGCAGAGGAGCACACGCAGGAGAGCTTCGTGCGGGCCTGGGAGAACCTGGGCAAGTTCCGGGCGGAAGCCGCGTTCGGCACCTGGCTGTACCGCATCGCGGCGAATCTGGCGCTCGGCGGCCTGCGCGATCGCAACCGCCGTGGCCTGAAGGTGGTGCAGGGCATGGATCAGGCGGTGGTCGAGGCGGTGGCCGAGCACGCGAGCCCGGTGCACGAAGGCATCGATCTCGAGCGCGCGATCGAGGCCCTGCCGCCAGGGGCGCGCGCGGTGTTCGTGTTGCACGACGTGGAAGGATGGCAACACGACGAGATCGCCGAGCAGCTGGGGCTCGCGGTCGGGACGAGCAAGGCCCAGTTGCATAGAGCGCGGCGACTGCTGCGCCGGAGGTTGGAATGATCGAATGCAAGACAGCCCGCGAGCGCATCGATGACCTGGTCGACGGCGCGCTCGACGTCGGCAGCGCGGCGGCGTTGACCGCCCACCTCACGGGCTGCGCCGACTGTGCGCGTGAACGCGACGCACTGCTCGATCTGCGGCGTGCCACGCGCGCGCTGCCGCGGGCGATCGCGCCGGATCGCGACCTGTGGCCCGCGATCGCACGGCGCACCGCGCCGCGCCGCCGCATCGCAGTGCCGGTGGCGGTCGCCGCCAGCGTCGCCGCCGCGTTCATCGGCGTGGCCGCGACCAAGCTCACCGAGCGCGCGCTGCGGGACCCGGCACCAGCGCCGGTCGCCACGGCCTCGATGTCGGCGCCGCAGGGGCGGGCGTTGTTCGTCGCCCAGGTGATGCGGCCCGACGCGGCGGTATCGCCGCAGACCCGCGCGGTCGTCGAGCACAACTTGCGCCTCATCCAACAGGCGCTGGGTGAGCTCGAGCAGGCGGTCGAACGCGACCCGGGCGACGCCAACCTGCGCCAGCTGCTCATCTCCATACACATTCAGGAATCGGCGCTGATCGAGAAGATGCAGCGCCTCACCGTCGACGCAAACCGGAGGACTGACATATGAAGACCCTCGCAACCCTCACCGCAGCGCTGCTCTTCGCCGTCAGCGTCGCGGCGGCGCCCACGCCGCCAGTGCCGCCAGTGCCGCCAACGCCCATGGCGCCCAAGGTCGCCAAGACGCCGGCGGTGACGATGGGCGACGTCGTCGACGGCCAGCGGCCGGTCAGCGGGCGCCGCACGATGGCGCCGGATGGCGAGGTCCGCATCGAGAACGTTTCCGGCTCGATCAAGGTTGTGGCCTGGGACCGTTCCGAGGTCGAGGTGAAGGGCACCGTCGGCGAGGATGTTGAGCGTCTCGAGTTCGGTGGCAGCGATGACTACACCACCATCAAGGTGGTGCTGCCACGGCGCCACGGCGGTTTCGACGATGCGTCCGCCGAGCTAACCATCAGCGTGCCACGGATGGCGCGGCTCGAGATCGAGACCGTGAGCGCCGACATCAGCGTCGCCGATTCGGCTGGCGCGATCAGGGTCAACAGCGTGAGCGGTGAAGTCGCATTGCGCACCCGCTCGCGCGACATCACCGCGAGCTCGGTCAGCGGCGAAGTCGACGTGGTCGGCAGCGGTGCGGCGGGCAGGATCAGCGCCAGCAGCGTGAGCGGCGACGTCCGCATCGAGGGCGTGGACGCGGAGCTCGAGCTGGAGAGCGTGAGCGGCGATGCCAAGCTGCAGCGCTCCAAGGTCTCGCGCCTGTCGATGCAGAGCACCTCCGGCGACGTGACCTACAGCGGCACGTTGCAGGCCGGCGGTGCCTACGAGTTCCAGACCGTCAGCGGTGATGTGACGGTCACGCTCGAGGGTGCACGGGATGCGACCTTCGAGATCAGCAGTTTCAGCGGCGACATCGACAACAGCTTCGGGCCGCAGGCGCGGCGCACCGACAAGTACGCACCCGGGCTCGAGCTGCGCTTCACCGAAGGCAAGGGCAGTGCACGCGTACGGATCAACACGCTGTCCGGCGAGGCTCGCCTCGACGGTCGCTGACCGCTACCATGCGGCGGCATGTCACGCCGCCGCATCAACTTCCCGCTCTCGTGCCTGGCCGTAGCGCTATCAGCGGCGGGCGCCTTTGCGGCTGAGCCGATCGCCCCGATCGTTGCCAAACTGGCCACCTCAGACCAGCCTGCGCCGGTCTGTCGCCAGTCGGTGCCCGGCCGACCGCGTGTCGCGCTCGTGCTGTCGGGTGGTGGTGCGCGCGGTGCGGCGCATTCCGGTGTGCTCGAAGTGCTGGAGGAACTGCGGATCCCGATCGATTGCATCGCCGGCACCAGTTCTGGTGCGATCGTTGGCGGACTGTACGCCGCTGGTCTGACCCCGGCCGAGACGCTCGCCACTTTCACCGACGTCGACTGGGACCGAACCTTCAGCGACAAGCCGACGCGTCGCATCCGCAGCTTCCGCCGCAAGGTTGACGACGCCACCTACATCAGCGCGCTCGAGGTCGGCATCGTCGGCGGCGAGCTGCGCCTGCAGTCGGGCGTGGTCGCGGGCCAGAACATCAACACCTTGCTCAAGACCGCGACGCTGCACGCCTCGCTGGTGCGCGACTTCGACTCCCTGCCGGTGCCGTTCCGCGCCATCGCCACCGACATGAGCACCGGTCGGATGGTGGTGCTCAAGAGCGGCGACCTCGCCCGGGCGATCCGCGCGTCGATGTCGGTGCCGGCAATCTTCGCCCCGGTGGAGATCGACGGTCGCCTGCTCGCCGACGGCGGGCTGGTGCGCAACGTCCCGGTCGACGTGGCGCGCGCGATGGGCGCCGACATCGTCATCGCGGTCGACGTCGGCACCCCTCTGGCTGGTCGCAAGGACCTGAACGATCTGGTCGGCTTGTCGGTGCAGGTCATCAACGTGTTGACCCAGCAGAACGTGGACGCGTCGGTGGCGTCGCTCGGGCCACGCGATGTGCTGCTGCACCCGGCGCTCGGCGACCTCGGCTCGACCGAGTTCGAGCGCGCGGCGGAGGCGGCGGCGATCGGCCGCGATGCCGCGCACCAGGCCGCGCCTGTGCTCGGCGCATTGTCGGCGTCGGGCGAGGTCTGGGGTGAGTACCTCGCGCGCCAACGGCGCACCGTCGCCCGCGCGCTGCACATCGACTTCATCCGGGTCGCCGGCAACTCGCGCGTGCCGACGCCGCTGATCATGGCGCGTCTGCGCACCACGCCAGGCGATGACATCAGCCTGCCCTTGGTCTACCGCGACATCGAGCGCGTCTACGCGATGGATGACTTCGAGCAGGTGTTCTTCGACCTAATCGATGAAGGCGGCAAGGTCGGTCTCGAGATCCGGGTGCGCGAGAAGCCCTGGGGCCCGAACTACGTCAAGGCGGGCATCAAGGTCGTCGACGACCTCGACGGCAACAGCCAGCTCAGCGTGCTGTTGCAGCACTTGCGCACCAACGTGAACCGCTACGGTGCCGAGTGGCGCAACGAGCTGTGGGTGGGCAACCCTCGCGGCTTGTCCACGGAGTTCTAGCAGCCACTCGACCTCAACGACGATTGGTTCTTCGCCATGGGCGCCGAACTCGACAGTCGCCAACTCAACCTTTACACCGGCGACCTGCAGACCTCGAGCTACCAACGCGCCGTCACCCAGATGAACCTCGACATCGGCCGGCAGATCAGCAACTTCGGCGAGGTCAGGCTCGGTTGGCTGCGCGGCTACGTGGCCAACGATCTGCGCATCGGCGTGGCGGCGCCCGGAATCGCCGCCGAGGAGGACATCGGCACGCTGCGGCTCGACGCGACGGTCGACCAGCTCGACGAGCCCTACTTCCCGACCGATGGCTTCTACGCCAAGCTATCGGCGCACGCGTCGCGCATCGGCCTCGGTGCCAGCTTCGATTACGACCGCATCTCGCTCGAGACCGGTGGCGTGATGTCGTTCGGCCGCAGTTCGGTGATGGGCCAGCTGGCGATGGGCAGCGGTGCCGGTGACGACATTCCGGTCTGGGACGAGTTCGCCCTGGGCGGCTTCCTCAGCCTGTCCGGTTACAACTTCGAGCAACTGCGTGGCGACCAGTCGTTCGCGGCTCGGCTCATCTACTACAACCGCGTGCCGGGCATGCCCGAGGTCATCGCCGAAGACCTGTTCGTCGGCGCCAGCGCCGAGGCTGGCAACGTCTGGGCCTATACCGTCGACCCGCAGTTCTCCGACCTGCGCTTCGGTGGATCCTTGTTCATCGCGCTCAATACCTTCCTCGGACCGATCCACCTCGCCACCGGCGTGGCGGAGGGCGGCCGCGTCACCTACTACATCACCTTCGGCCGGACCTTCTGATGAGACCGCGGCTTCGGGTGATCTGCACCGGCGGCACAATCGACAAGGTGTACTTCGACGCCAAGTCGAGTTACGAGGTCGGCGACCCGGTGGTGGCGCACATGTTCGAGGAGAGCGAGGTCGGTTTCGACTTCGAGGTCGTGAGCCTGATGAAGAAGGACAGCCTCGAGCTGACCGATGCCGACCGCGCCGCGATCCGCGTGGCGGTCGAGGCGGCGCCCGAGCGCCACGTCATCGTCACCCATGGCACCGACACGATGCCCGAGACGGCCAAGGCGCTGCTCGGCATCCTCGACAAGGTGGTGGTGCTCACCGGCGCGCTCTACCCGGCGCGCTTCCGTTGGACCGATGCGGTGTTCAACCTCGGTGGTGCGGTGGCCGCGGTCTGGACGCTGCCACCGGGCGTCTGGGTGGTGGTCAACGGTCGCGTCTACGCTGGCGACAAGGTGCGCAAGGACCAGGTGCGCAATCGGTTCGAAGAACTTCCCTGAAAGGATATGCACATGCGCCACGCCCTGATGGCACTCGTCCTGATGTTCACAGCTGCAGCGCTAGCAGGACCAGCAGCGAACCCGATGGACGAGGTCAAGATCGAGGTCGTGCCGGTGGCTGAGCGCATCGTCATGCTGAGCGGGCGCGGCGGCAACATCGGCGTCTCGTTCGGCGACGACGGCGTGATCCTGATCGACGACCAGTACGCACCGCTCACGCCGAAGATCCGCGCCGCGCTGGCGATGCTCTCCGACGAGCCGGTGCGCTTCGTGCTCAACACGCACTGGCACGGCGATCACACCGGCGGCAACGAGAACTTGGGCAAGCAGGGTGCGCTGATCGTCGCCGCTGCGGGTGTACGCCGGCGCATGGCGGCGGGCGGCTTCATGGAGGCGTTCAAGCGCGAGGTACCGCCGGCACCCGGCGTCGCCTTGCCGGTCATCACCTTCGACGGCCAGGTGACGTTCCATGTCAACGGCTATGACATCGAGGCCATCAACCTGCCGCCGGCTCACACCGACGGCGACAGCGTCGTGATCTTCAAGGGCGCCAACGCCGTGCACATGGGCGACCTCTACTTCAACGGGCTTTACCCGGTGATCGACTACGGCTCGGGCGGCCACATCGACGGCATGATCGCCGCGATCGACCACGTGCTGCCCCTGCTCGATGACCAGAGCGCGGTCATCCCCGGCCACGGTCCGCTGTCGAACAAGGCCGAGCTCAAGGTCTACCGCGAGATGCTCGCGACGCTGGCGCCGCGCTTCAAGAAGGCGATCAAGCAGGGCAAGACGGTCGAACAGGTGAAGGCGCTGAAGCTCACCGCCGAGTTCGACGCGAAGTGGGGCAAGGGCTACTTCACGCCGGACGAGTGGTCAGGCATCGTCTACGAGGGATTGGTCAGGCAGCGCGGGAAGACGTGGAAGTGACGCGCGAGCGTCGTTTCAGCCCAAGTCGAATTTGATGCCCTGAGCCAGCGGCAACTGGGTCGACCAGTTGATGGTGTTGGTCTGGCGGCGCATGTACTGCTTCCAGGCGTCGGAGCCTGATTCGCGGCCACCGCCGGTCTCCTTCTCGCCGCCGAAGGCGCCACCAATCTCGGCACCACTGGTGCCGATGTTCACGTTCGCGATGCCGCAGTCCGAACCGGTGGCGGACAGGAAGCGCTCGGCGTGGCGCAGGTTCATCGTGAAGATTGCCGACGAGAGGCCCTGCGGCACGCCGTTGTGCAACGCGATCGCGTCGTCGATGGTCTTGAAGGTCATCACGTAGAGGATCGGAGCGAAGGTCTCGGTCTGCACGACCGGCCATTCGTTCTTCGCTTTGCGGATGATCGTCGGCTCGACGAAGTGTCCCGCCTTGCCTGCGATCTGCTTGCGCTTGCCGCCAGTGACGAGCTCGCCACCCGCGGCGACCGCATCGGTAACGGCCTTCTCGAAGCGCTTGACCGCGCCGTCGTCGGTGAGCGGGCCCATCAGCGTGCCAGCCTCAAGCGGGTCGCCAACCTTCACCTGGCCGTAGGCCTTGTTCAGCGCCTCGACCAGCTTGACCTCGAGCGACTCGTGCACGATCAGGCGCCGGGTCGAAGTGCAGCGCTGACCGGCGGTGCCGACCGCGCCGAACACGATCGCGGGCACGGCCAACTTCAGGTCCGCGCTCTCATCCACCACGATTGCGTTGTTGCCGCCGAGCTCGAGCAGGGCGCGGCCGAAGCGGGCCTGCACCGTGTGGCCGACCTTGCGGCCGACCGCGGTGGAGCCGGTGAACGACACCAGCGGGAAGCGGTGGTCCTCGACCATCTTCTGCGACAGCGCGTTGTCGGCATCCACATAGAAGGAGAACACGCCCGGGTAGCCATGGCGCTCGAGCACGTGGTTCACGATCTTCTGCACCGCGACCGCGCACAGCGGGGTCTTGGGCGAAGGCTTCCAGACCGTGGCGTTGCCGCAGATCGCGGACAGGCAGGCGTTCCAGGCCCACACGGCCACTGGGAAGTTGAACGCCGAGATCACGCCGACCACGCCCAGCGGATGCCACTGCTCGTACATGCGGTGGCCGGGGCGTTCGGAATGCATGGTGTTGCCGTAGAGCATGCGCGACTGGCCGACCGCGAAGTCGGCGATGTCGATCATCTCCTGCACCTCGCCGTCGCCCTCGGCCTTGATCTTGCCCATCTCGAGCGCGACCAGACTGCCCAAGGCGTCCTTGTGCTTGCGCAGCTCATCGCCCAGCAGGCGCACGAGTTCGCCGCGCTTCGGCGCCGGCACCTCGCGCCAGGCGCGGAACACCTCTTCGGATTCGCGCACGATCGCGTCGTAGTCGGCGGCCGAGGCCGAGCGGACCTTGGCGATCAGCTCACCGGTGGCAGGACTGCGGGACTCTATAAGCGGAGTGTCCTTGGCCGTTGACCAACCTGATACCGGGGCGAATGCACCTGGGTTCTCGTCCTTGAGGTCGAGCGCGGCGAGGAGTGCTTTGACGTCGAGTGCCATCTTCAAGCGCTCTTGCGCCGCTGCTTGCCGGTCTGGCCGGTGGCCACGAGGCGCGCCGAGATCTCGGCGCCGTCCTTCATCGCGTAGTACTTGCCGAAGCGGTTGTCGAGCACCGCGCCGAGCTTGAACTGCTCCTGCGTGACGAAGCCCTTGTAAGCGCTCGGGTTCGACAGCACGAGGTCGACCACAGCGGTGACGCCGGCGGCGGTGGTCACCTGGATCGCGCCCCACAGCCGGCCCGCGATCTGCTGCGGGTAGACCTTGCGCACGAAGTTCTCCTCCAGCAGTTCGCCGTTCTGCTTGCCGGTGATCGAGACGTAGATCAACACCACGTCCTGCAGCGTCTTCGGCACTGCCTTCTCGAGGATGCGCTTCAGCGTGTCGCGGTCCTGGTTGAGCTGCAGGTCGAACATCAGCAACTGCATCGCGGCGCAGTGGCCGGGGTAGCGCATGGTCTTGTACGACATGTTGCGCGCGCGACCGGCGTAGGTCTCGGCCAGCGAGCCCAAGCCACCCGAGGTGTTGAACGCTTCGTAGAGCTCGCCGTCGAGCTGGATCGTCTCCATGCCCTCGAGCGGCTGCAGCGGCGCGTACTTGCCTTCGATGAGCCCGTAGCAGGTGTTGCCGTACTCGTTGATCAGGCCGTCGGTCGACCAGGTGAGCGAGTACTTGAGTGCGTTGTTCGGGTTCTGCGGCAGCGCACCCACGCGCAGCTTGGCGTCGTGCACCTCGTCGAAATGGCTGATCAGCTCGTTGGCGGCGATCGAGATGAAGCCGGGGGCCAGCCCGCACTGCGGCGCGAACGCGGTCTTGGCGCCGGCGGCGATCCTGACCACCGCGCGGCTGGTCTCGACGTCCTCGGTCAGGTCGAAGTAGTGCAGATCGTGCTTGCGGCAGGCCTCGGCCACCGTGCGGTTGCACTGGTAGGGCAGCGACGAGATCACCGCCTCGACCTTGTGCTTGGCGAGGTGCGCGTCGAGCGCGGCGGGGTTCGTGGCATCGACGCTGTACGCGGTGATGTTCTTGAGGCCGTGGGCTTCGGCGACTGCCTGGGCCGAGGCGGCCGAGACGTCGGCGAGGTCGACCTGGTAGGCGCCGGATTCGGCGAGCAGGCCGGAGATGAGCGAGCCGATCTTGCCGGACCCGAGGACGAGGACGCGGTGCATGCGAGTACTCCGTGGACTACTGGTTGGCCGGGCGCGGCGGCTGTTACGCAGTGCGAACCGGACTGAGAGGGCGCGCATTCTGCCCGAAGGGACTGCGCGGCACCACCCCGCGAGTACCCGCTAACATGCGCAGCATGCAACCTCCGATCGAAGCGCGCCCCACCGGGTTCCGCGACTGGTCGCCGGCCTCCTGGCGGACCAAGGCGGCGTCGCACCAACCTGCTTACGCTGACGCCGCCGCGGTCGAGCGGGTGATGGCGCGGCTCAACCGATTGCCACCGTTGGTCAGCGAGGGCGAGGTCGAGCGTCTGCGCGACGAACTTGCCGCCGCCGCGCGCGGCGAGCGCTTCCTGCTGCAGGGTGGTGATTGCGCCGAGTCGTTCGCCGACTGCAACGCCGAGCGCATCGAATCGCAGCTCGGCATCCTGATGCAGATGGGCTTGGTGCTCGCGCATGGGCTCAAACGCCGCGTAGTGCACGTCGGCCGCATCGCCGGCCAGTTCGCCAAGCCGCGTTCGGCCGAGCTCGAGCAGCGCGGGGCTGTGTCGCTGCCGTCGTACAAGGGCGACCTCATCAACCATGCAGCCTTCGACGACGCATCGCGCGCCGCCGACCCCGAGCTTCTGCTGCGCGGCTACGAGCGCGCCGCGCTCACGCTCAACTACGCGCGCGCGCTGCGCGACGGCGGCTTCGCAGACCTGCGCCAGGCCGAGCGTTGGGCGCTGGCGCTGTTCGATCGTGGGCCGGCGGCGGCGAAGTTCCGCGCGCGCCGCGATGCGCTGCTCGATTCGCTCGCGGCACTTGATGCAGTCGGCGTGGCCGCGCCGTTGCGGCGCGAGCTCTACACCAGCCACGAAGGTCTGCACCTCGCCTATGAGCAGGCCCAGACCCGCTTCGTGCCGTCTGCAACCGGCGGCGGACGCGCCTACGACCTGTCCTGCCACTTCCCCTGGATCGGTGTGCGCACCGCAGGTCCGGACAGCGCGCACGTCGAGTTCTTCCGCGGCATCGCCAACCCGATCGCGATGAAGGTCGGCCCGCGGCATGAGCCGGCCACGCTGGTCAGGCTCTGCGAGATCCTGGACCCGCAACGCGAACCGGGTCGACTCACGCTCATACATCGGCTTGGTGCCGAGCGGATCGAGAAGCAGTTGCCTGATCTGATCGCGGCGGTCGAGGTCACCGGCCGGCGCGTGCTGTGGTGCTGCGATCCGATGCACGGCAACACCGAGACTCTCGCCACGGGCGTCAAGACGCGGCGTTTCGAACTGATCCAGGCCGAGCTTGATGCAGCCGCCGCGATTCACTCCAGGCTCGGCGTGCCGCTCGGCGGCATCCACGTCGAGGTCACAGGCGATGCCGTCACCGAATGCACCGGTGGTGCCTTCGGTCTCGGCGAAGCCGACCTCGACCGCAACTACCGCTCGCCGGTCGATCCGCGCCTGAACAGCGAGCAGGCGCTCGAGCTCGCGCTGCGGATTGCAGATGGTGCGCTTGCAACCACCGCCTCGCGGACGCTCGGCGCAGATGTCGCGCTGAAGCGCGACATCTGATGACCGACCTCAAGGCCGGGTTCGCCGCGGCGCTCGCGGCGCAGCGCGCTGGGCGCCTGGCGGACGCCGAACGCCTCTATCTCGAGTTGCTCGCTGCCGAGCCGTCGGCGCTGAGCGCGCTCGCGAACCTGGCGGGCGTGCGGCTCGCGCACGGCGATCTTGCGGGTGCGGAACGCTACGCGCGGCAGTTGGTGCTCGCCGCACCCACGCTCGCGCAGGCGCACGCGAACCTCGCCGCCATCCTCCACGCCCAGGAACGTTTCGCTGACGCGGCGGAGGTCGCGCGTGCTGCGTTGGCGCGGGGGGTGACGAGCCCTGACCTTAATTACGCGCTCGGCGTCGGCCTTGACCGCGGCGGTCGTTGGGCAGACGCGCGCGCGGCCTATCGCGCTGCGCTCGAGGCGGCACCGGAGCATGGGCCGGCGTTGTCCGAGGCGCTCTATCTGGCCAAGCAGTGCTGCGATTGGGATGAAGCCGAGTCGCTCGGTGCGCGCTTCCGCTCGGCGCTCGCCCGCGAGGTGCAGGGCCTGACACCCTTCGTGTTCCTCGCCGAGCCAGGAACGCCGGCCGAGCAACGCCGGATCGCCGCCGCGTGGTGCGAGGGCAGCGGGAGGGTCGCGGCATGCCCGCCACTGCCGCAACGCGACGATGGCCGCATCGTCGTCGGTTACGCGAGCGCCGACTTCCACGACCACCCGACCGCGCACCTGATCGCAGGCGTGCTCGAAGCGCATGACCGCAGCAGGTTCGAGGTCCATCTCTACAGCTGGGGACCGGACGACGGCAGCGCCGTGCGCGCGCGGCTGCGCGGCGCCTGCGCGGTGTTCCATGACCTGCGTGGCGAACCGTCGATACGGATCGCTGAACGAGTCCGTGCCGATCGGGTGCAGGTGCTGGTCGACCTCAAGGGTCACACCGCCGACGCGCGCACCGACCTGTTCCTGATGCGCCCCGCACCGATCCAGGTGAACTGGCTCGGTTATCCCGGCACGCTCGGCGCATCGGCTTGGGACTGGCTGCTCGGTGACGCGGTGGTGACGCCGATCGGCGCGGAAGCCGACTGCGCAGAACGCGTGTGGCGCTTGCCCTGCTACCAACCCAATGATCCCGCGCGGCCACGGCCGCGCGCAGCACCCGATCGCGCGGCGCTCGGGCTGCCAGGCGACGCCATGGTGTACTGCTGCTTCAACAACTCCTGGAAGCTCACGCGCGAGCGCTTCGCCGACTGGCTGGCGATCCTGCGCGCGCGGCCGGACGCCGTGCTGTGGTTGCTCGAGCCGAAGCCCGGTCATGGGATCGCCGAACGCTTGCAGCGCGCCGCCGCAGATCAGGGCGTCGCACCCGAGCGCATCGTGTTCGCGCCGCAGGCTCCGCAGCGAGAGTACCTGGCGCGCTACCTCGTCGCCGACCTGTTCCTCGACACGGCGCCCTATGGCGCGCACACCACTGCCAGCGACGCGCTGTGGATGGGTTGCCCGGTGTTGACCGCGCCCGGTGCCACCTTCGCGTCGCGCGTCGCCGCGAGTCTGCTCGAGACGCTGGAGCTGCACGCGCTGGTGGCCGGCGATCGCGCCGCCTACGTCGCACGCGCAAGCGCAATCACCCGCGCCGATGCGGCGGCCTTGCGCGCCACGCTCGATGCGCGACGCGCCAGCACGCTGCTGTTCGACGCGCGTGCCATGGCGCAGGCGCTTGAGGCGGCCTACGCTGCGTTCGTCGCCGATGCGCGCGGCCGCGTGCGCACCTGAGTTATCCTCGCGCCGCCACCCGCCGGAGACCTGAACCATGCAGTACTCGAAGATCGTCGTCCCCAAGGCCGGCACCGCGATCCGTGCCAACCCGGACCACTCTCTGGTGGTGCCCGACGATCCGGTCATCGCCTACATCGAAGGCGACGGCATCGGCGTCGACATCACGCCGGTGATGCGCAAGGTCGTCGACGCCGCGGTGGCCAAGGCCTACGGCGGCAAGCGTGGCATCCACTGGATGGAAGTGTTCGCCGGCGAGAAGGCGGCGAAGCTCTACGGCAAGGGCCGCGACGGTCAGGACCAGTACCTTCCCGATGAGACCTTGCATGCCTTGCGCAGGTTCGTGGTCTCGATCAAGGGCCCGCTCGGCACGCCGATCGGTGGCGGCATCCGCTCGCTCAACGTCACGATGCGCCAGGAGCTCGACCTCTATGCCTGCGTCCGCCCGATCCAGTACTTCCCCGGCGTGTCGACGCCGATGAAGCAGTCCGACCTCACCGACATGGTGGTCTACCGCGAGAACACCGAGGACATCTACGCCGGCATCGTGTGGGCCGCTGGCAGCGCCGAGGTCCACAAGGTTATCGACTTCCTGCAGCGCGAGATGGGGGTCAAGTCGATCCGCTTCCCCGCGTCCTCCGCGATCGGCATCAAGCCGGTGTCGAAGGAGGGCAGCCAACGGCTGGTGCGCAAGGCGATCAGTTTCGCGGTCGACGACGACCGCACCTCGGTGTCGCTGGTGCACAAGGGCAACATCATGAAGTACACCGAGGGCGGCTTCCGCACCTGGGGCTATCAAGTGGCGAAAGAAGAGTTCGGCGCGGTCGACATCGACGGCGGACCGTGGTGCAAGTTCAGGAACCCGCGCACCGGCCACGACATCGTGGTCAAGGACGTGATCGCCGACAACTTCCTGCAGCAGATCCTGCTGCGGCCGGAGGAGTACGACGTCATCGCTACGCTCAACCTCAACGGCGACTACATCTCCGATGCGCTCGCGGCTCAGGTCGGTGGCATCGGTATCGCGCCGGGCGGAAACCTGTCCGACGAGGTCGCGGTGTTCGAGGCGACCCACGGCACCGCGCCCGGGCTCGCCGGCAAGGACCGCGTCAACCCGGGTTCGCTGATCCTCTCGGGCGAGATGATGCTGCGCCACCTCGGCTGGCGCGAGGCCGCCGACCTCGTCATCGGCGGCATGCGCCGCACCATAGAGAAGAAGGTGCTGACCTTCGACCTGGCGCGGCTGCGCGAGGCGATCCACGTCAACAAGCGCGAGCTCGCCGGGCGCAAGCCGGTCGAGGAGAAGATGCAGATACTGGTGCCGGGCGCGACGCTGGTCGGCTGCAAGGGCTTCGGCGACGCGATCATCGCCAACATGTGACGGCGCAAGCGCCGCCCGCGTGAGCTTCGAACCCAAGCGCTTCCTCGCGACGCTGTCGGCCGGGCCCGGCGTGTACCGGATGCTCGACGCCGGCGGCCGCATCCTCTACGTCGGCAAGGCGCGCAACCTCAAGCGTCGCGTCGCCCAGTATTTCAGGCGGAATCCCGGTTCGGCCAAGACAGTGGCGTTGATGGCGCAGACCGCGACAGTCGAGGTCACGGTGACGCACACCGAGACCGAGTCGCTGCTGCTCGAGAACGACCTGATCAAGGCGCATCGGCCGCGTTACAACGTGCTGCTGCGGGACGACAAGTCCTATCCCTACCTGCACCTCACTGCGCACGCCTATCCGCGGCTCGAGTTCTACCGTGGTGCGCGGCGCGAGGGCGGCAGGTACTTCGGCCCCTATCCGAGCACCGGTGCGGTGCGCGAATCGCTCAACCACCTGCAGCGCCTGTTCCGGCTGCGCGACTGCAACGACACCTTCTTCAGCGCGCGCAGTCGGCCCTGCCTGCAGCACCAGATCGGCCGCTGCTCGGCGCCCTGCGTGGGCCTGGTGACCACGACTGAGTACGCTGCTGACGTCGACGACGCAGTGCGCTTTCTCGAAGGCCGCGATGAGGCGGTGGTCGACGGCCTGGTGCTGCGGATGGAGGCGGCCGCGAGCGCGCAGCGCTTCGAGGCGGCGGCGGAACTGCGTGACCGGGTCCGACGACTGCGCAGCCTGCAGGAACATCAACGGGTGACCGGAGTGACCGAGGATACGGACGCGATCGCGATGGCAGAAGCGAGCGGCCTGACCTGCATCGCCGCGACCTTCATCCGCGGTGGCCGCAACCTCGGCACGCGCACGTTCTTCCCGAGCGTGGCGGCGGGCACTGCGCCCGGTGAGGTGCTCGACGCGTTCGTGTCGCAGTACTACCCGGGCAAGCCGGTGCCCCACGAACTGCTGCTGTCGGCGGCGCCGGAGGATCCGGCGCTCATCGCGGCGATGCTCTCGGCCCAGGCCGGGCGCAGGGTGCTGGTGAAGCACCGCGTGCGCGGCACACGCGCCAGTTGGCTCGCACACGCCCGCGACAACGCGCGTGATGCGATCCGCATGAGGCTCGCCGAGGACGCCAGCGCGCAGCAGCGCCTCGCGGCGCTGGCGGAGGCGTTGGGACTGCCGGCCGTGCCGAGGCGCATCGAATGCTTCGACGTCAGCCATACCCAGGGCGAGGCGACGGTTGCCTCTTGCGTGGTGTTCGTCGACGGCGTCGCAGCCAAGGCCGAATATCGGCGCTTCAACATCAATGCGGCCGGCGGCGATGATTACGGCGCGCTGCGCGAGGCGCTGGCACGCCGCTATGCAAGGCTCAAGAAGGGGGAAGCGCCGATCCCGGACCTTCTGCTCATCGACGGCGGTCGTGGCCAGCTCGGCGTGGCGCAGGCGGTGTTGCAGGAACAGGGCATCCATGGCGTGCCGATCGTCGGCGTGGCCAAGGGTGCAAGCCGACGACCTGGGCTCGAAACGCTGGTGCTCGGCGCCGGGCTCGCGGCCGCTGATGCGCCGACCGGGTCCACGGCTATACTGCCGCCCGACTCGCCGGCGCTGCACCTGGTGCAGCAGGTCCGCGATGAGGCGCATCGCTTCGCGATCACCGGCATGCGAGCCAGACGGGCGAAGGCGCGCACCACCTCGCCACTCGAGACGGTGCCGGGTCTCGGGCCACGCCGCCGTGCTGAACTGCTCAAGCGGTTCGGCGGTCTGCAGGGTGTAGCGCGCGCTGGCGTCGAGGACCTGATGCAAGCGAAGGGCATCTCGCGCGAACTGGCGCGACGCATCCATGGCCTCTTCCACGAAGGCTACATCCACGAGGGCCAAGAGTGAGCAGCAAGCGCAATATCGTCTTGGCGATGACCTGGGGCCGGATCTGGGCGGTCGGGCTGCTGATCATCGCGTTCTACGGGCTGCCCTACACCGCGCTCGAGCCGAGCACCGGGCCGATCTGCTGCTTCATCTTCAGCGCCGCGGCGCTGAGCGACTGGCTCGACGGCTTCTACGCGCGCAAGTGGAACGTGGTGTCGCGCTTCGGCGCCTTCCTCGACCCCGTGGCGGACAAGCTGATGGTGGTCACCGCATTGGTGCTGCTGGTGCAGTACGACCCACGCCTGTGGCTGGTGCTGCCCACGATCGTGATCATCAGCCGCGAGATGCTGGTGTCGGCGCTGCGCGAGTGGTTGGCGCACAGCGGCGCGGGCGAGGTCATCGCGGTCGCCGGGCTCAGCAAGCTCAAGACCATCTTCCAGATGACCGCGATCGGCTTCCTGCTGTATCGCAACGATTCGCTGTTCTGGCCGGTGGCCGGGGTCAGCCTCTACGACACTGGGCTGCTGTTGCTGCTGATCGCGACGGTGCTGACCATCTGGTCGGCCTGGGCCTATCTGCGCGCCGCTTGGCCGCGCTTGACCGCCGGCTGACTTGACTCTGCGAGGGCCGCCCCTAGAATACCGGCCCTCCTGCGCGGGAATAGCTCAGTTGGTAGAGCGCAACCTTGCCAAGGTTGAGGTCGCGAGTTCGAGCCTCGTTTCCCGCTCCATAGTTTGTTGGTGACCCCGAGGCTGCCCTCGGGGTCGACCCATCCCCAGTAGGACGTCGGCTAGGTGGCAGAGTGGTCATGCAGCGGCCTGCAAAGCCGCGTACCTCGGTTCGATTCCGGGCCTAGCCTCCACCTGCATCCGTTAGCATCGTCCCTGGTACCTGCCCGGATGGCGGAACCGGTAGACGCAGCGGACTTAAAATCCGCGAGCCGTTAGGCTGTGCAGGTTCGAGTCCTGCTCCGGGCACCATCCTGCCAACGATGTCCAACGCCGATCCCATCCTCGACGCCCGCGAGCTATCGGTTTGGCGTGGCGAGCGTTGCTTGTTTCGTGCGCTCGCGTTCCGCGTCGCCGCCGGCGAGCTGATGTGGGTCCGCGGTCCGAACGGCGTCGGCAAGACCACGCTGTTGCGTGTCGTCGCCGGGCTCGGGCTCGCCGACGCTGGTGCTTGCACGCTGCACGACGACGCCACGCTGATGTACCTCGGTCACCTCGACGCGCTGAAGCGCGAGCTCACGCCGCGCGAGAACCTGCGCGCCTGGTGTGCGCTGCACGAAGTCGTGGCGGATGCCGCGGCGATAGACGCGGCGTTCGTCACACTCGACATCGCCGCGGTCGCCGATCTGCCGGTTGCGCAGCTGTCGGCTGGCCAGCGCCGCCGCGCCGCGCTAGCGCGGCTTAGCTTGAGCCGTGCCGCGCTCTGGCTGCTCGACGAACCGACCACCCACCTCGACGAACAGGGCCAGCGCGTGGTCGCGACGCTGATCGACGCGCAGCTGGCGCGGGGCGGGGCGGTGGTCACCGCGTCGCACCTTGCGCTCGGCGTGCGTGGCCGCGTCACCGAGCTCGCGTTGGGAGCGGCAGCATGAGCGCTACGGCTGCGCTCGTCGTCCGTGACCTGCGGGTCGCCGCGCGCCGTTCTGGCGAGGTCCTGACTCCGCCGCTGTTCTTCATCATCGTCACCACCATCGTGCCGCTCGGCCTGGAGCCGGAGCCGGTATTGCTGGCCAAGGTCGCACCCGGCATCCTCTGGACCGGCGCATTGCTCGCCTCGCTGCTCGGGCTCGAGCGTCTGTTCGCCGCGGACTTCGACGACGGCACGCTCGAGCAGTTGGTGCTCGCGCCAGCGCCGCTCGCGCTGCTGGTGCTCGGCAAGGTCACGGCGCATTGGATGCTCACCGGCCTGCCGCTGTTGCTGGTCGCGCCGCTGTGCGCCGAGCTGTTGGCACTGCCGCACGCCGGCCTGCCGACGCTGCTGCTCGGCCTCGCACTCGGCACGCCGACGCTCGCGCTGCTCGGCGCGCTCGGCGCCGCGCTCACGGTCGGCGCGCGCCGCAGCGCGCTGCTGCTGCCGTTGCTGGTGTTGCCGCTCGCGGTGCCACTGCTGATCTTCGGCGCGCGCGCCGCCGCGCTCGCCGCCGACGGCGAGGACCCGACCGGCCCGCTGTTGCTGGTTGCGGCGTTGGCCGTGTTCGCACTCTCGCTCGCACCGGCTGCGATCGCCGCGGCGCTGCGCATCTCACTGGAGTGACCTCGATGTCCTGGCAAGGCCTCAAGCTCTGGTTCCACTCGTTGGCGTCGCCGCCGCACCTGTATCGCTTCGCGGCGACGATCGAACCCTGGCTCGCCTGGCCGGCCTGGATCCTGCTCGGCATCGGGCTCTACGCGGGCTTGTTCATCGCGCCTGCCGATTACCAGCAGGGCGATGCGTTCCGCATCATCTACGTGCACGTGCCGAGCGCCTGGCTGTCGATGGCGGGCTATGCCGCGCTCGCGGTGGCGTCGGCGATTGGGCTCATCTGGCGCATCAAGCTCGCGCATTGGGTCGCACATGCGGCGGCGCCGATCGGCGCTTCGTTCACCTTCCTCGCCCTGGTCACCGGGTCGATCTGGGGCAAGCCGATGTGGGGCGCCTGGTGGGTGTGGGATGCGCGGCTGACCTCCGAGCTGGTGCTGCTGTTCCTGTTCCTGGGCTACATGGCACTGGCCCAGGCCTTCGACGACCCACGCAAGGGCGATCGCGCCGCCGCGCTGCTGGCGGTGGTCGGCGTGGTCAACCTGCCGATCATCAAGTTCTCAGTGGATTGGTGGAGCACGCTGCACCAGCCGGCGACCATCGCCAAGTTCGGCAAGCCCTCGATTTCCTGGGACATGCTTTGGCCGCTGCTCGCGGTCTGGCTCGGCGCGACGCTGCTGTTCGCGGCGCTCACGCTGCTGCGCACGCGGGCGATTATCCTTGAGCGGGAGCGGTCCCAGAGCTGGGTCGCGGAGGCGCTGCGATGAACCTTTCCTTCGGCGTCTACGGCGGTTATGTCTGGAGCGCAGTCGGACTGTTCGTGTTCGTGACGCTGGTCAACCTGTGGGCGGCCCGCGCGGCCTACAGTAGGGCCCGCGAGCGTGCTTCCCGCGCGAACGCCAACAACTCGGAGCCGCGCTCGCCATGACGCCTCGTCACCAACGCATGTTGCTGGTCGCTGCCGCGCTGGTCGGCGTAGGGTTCGCCGTCGCGCTTGCGCTGCGCGCGTTCCAGGAGAACCTGCTGTATTTCTATAGTCCGAGCCAGGTCAGCCGCGGCGAATCGCCCGCCGACAAACGCTTCCGCGTCGGCGGCATCGTGGTCCCCGGCAGCGTGCTGCGCGAGGCTGGCACGCTCACCGTGCGCTTCCGCCTCACCGACACGCAGCACGAACTGCCGGTGACCTACACCGGGATCCTCCCCGACCTGTTCCGCGAGGGGCAGGGCATCGTCACCCACGGCAGGCTCGAGGCCGACGGCCTGTTCGCGGCCGACGAGGTGCTGGCGAAACATGACGAGAACTACATGCCGCCCGACGTCGCCGATTCGTTGAAGAAGGCGCACGAGGAAGGCATGGCCCGGGCCAAGGCGCGTGACGCGCAGAAGGCCGTCGCGCCATGATCGCCGAGCTCGGCCAGATCGCACTCATCGGTGCGCTGTTCGCAGCCGCGCTCCAAGCCGCACTCGGACTGCACCCGCGCGCACGCGGCCACGCCACGGTCGGCGCGATGGTGCTGCGCGCGGCGCTGGCCCAGGGCGCACTCACCGCCGTCGCGTTCGGCCTGCTGGTGACCTGCTTCCTTCGCGACGACTTCAGCGTGCTGTACGTCGCGACCAACTCCAACACCGCGTTGCCGACGCTGTACAAGGTCGCGGCGGTGTGGGGCGCGCACGAAGGCTCGTTGCTGCTGTGGGCGCTGTGGCTGAGCGCCTGGATCGCCATCGCGGTCTGGAGTGGTGCGGTGCTGCCGCTCGCGTTCCGTAGCCGGATGCAGGGCGCGCTCGGTCTGGTCAGCGTCGGCTTCATCGCCTTCATGTTGTTCACCTCCAACCCGTTCGCGCGGCTGCTGCCGGCCGCGGCGGAGGGCCGCGACCTGAACCCGCTGCTGCAGGACCCGGCGATGGCGCTGCACCCGCCGATGCTCTACATCGGTTACGTCGGCATGGCGCTGCCGTTTGCATTCGCTGTTGCAGCCCTACTTGAGGGAAGGGTCGAGCGCGAGTGGGTGCGCTGGCTGCGCACCTGGGTGACGGTCGCCTGGATCGCCCTCACCATCGGCATCGCGCTCGGTTCCTGGTGGGCCTACTACGAGCTCGGCTGGGGCGGTTGGTGGTTCTGGGATCCGGTCGAGAACGCGTCGTTCATGCCCTGGCTGGTGGGCACCGCGCTGCTGCATTCGCTGATCGCCACCGAGAAGCGTGGCGCCTTCCTTGGTTGGACCCTGCTGCTGGCGATTGCGGCGTTCACGCTGTCGTTGATGGGCACCTTCCTGGTGCGCTCAGGCGTGCTGGTTTCGGTGCATGCCTTCGCCAGCGATCCGATGCGCGGCGTGTTCATCCTCGCCTTCCTGGTCGCGGTCGCGGGCGGCGCGCTCACGCTTTACGCCTGGCGTGCGCCACAGCTGCCCACTGGCAGCGGCTCCGCGCCGTTGTCGCGTGAGACCTTCCTGTTGCTCAACAACGCGTTGCTGGTGACGGCCGCGCTCGCCGTGCTGCTCGGCACACTCTATCCGCTATTCCTCGATGCGCTCGAGCTCGGCCGGATCTCGGTCGGTCCACCGTTCTTCAACACCGTGTTCGTGCCGCTGATGCTGCCGCTGCTCGCGGCGGTGGGCGTCGGCGCGGTGACGCGCTGGAAACAGGACTCGGCCGCAGAGCTGCTGCCGCGGCTCAAGCTCGGCGCGATCGGCGCCGTGGTGCTGGTCGTCGCGCTGCTGGTCGGCTTCGCCGGGCCGCGCGCGCCGGTCGCGCTCGTCGCCGTGGTGCTCGGCGCCTGGACGGTCGCCAGCGCGGGCCTCGAACCGCTGCGCTTCTGGCGCGAGACGCGGCGCGTGCCGCTCGCGGTTGCCGGCATGGCCTGCGCCCATCTCGGCGTCGGTGTCACCGCGCTCGGTATCGCGCTGGTGTCCAGCCTCGGCCTCGAGCGCGACGTCGCGCTCAGCGTTGGCGCCCGTGTCGAGGTCGCCAGCCACAGCATCACGCTCGACGCGCTCGAGCCGCGCGCCGGCCCCAACTTCGACGCCGTGCGCGCCACGATCACGATTGCGCGTCCGGACGGCAGCACGCTCGTGCTGCATCCCGAGAAGCGCGTGTACCGCGCCGGCGGCATGCCGATGACTGAGGCCGGCATCGATGTGGCGTTCAGCCACGACCTCTACGTCGCGCTCGGGGAGCAGGTGGGCGAGGGAGTCTGGTCGGCGCGGGTGCAGGTCAAGCCCGCGGTGCGTTGGATCTGGTTTGGTGCGCTGCTGATGGCGCTCGGCGGCCTGCTCGCGCTCGCGGGTCGGCGTCGCGAAGGCGCTGCCGCATGAAATGGTCTGCGCTGGCGCCCTTGCTGGCGCTGCTGCTGTTGGCAGCGGCGTTGTGGAGCGGTCTCGGTCGCGATCCGACGTTCGTGCCGTCGCCGTTGATCGGCCGACCGGCACCGCAATTCGACCTGCCCACGCTCGCCGATCCCACGCAGCGCATCACCAGCGCTGACCTGCGGGGCGAGGTCACGCTGGTCAACGTCTGGGGCACCTGGTGCGGCGGCTGCCGCCAGGAGCACGCGGTGCTGCTCGGCCTGGCCCGCGATGGCGTGCGCATCGTCGGCATCGACTGGAAGGACGATGCGGCGGCGGCGCGCGATTGGCTGCGCCAGCTCGGCGATCCCTACGCCATGGTCGCGTTCGATGCCGACGGCAGGGTCGCGATCGATTGGGGCGTCTACGGTGCGCCGGAGACCTTCGTCGTCGACCGCAACGGCATGGTGCGCGACAAGCACGTCGGCCCGCTGACCGCGGAGGTCGTGGCGACGCGGATCGTGCCGCTGTTGGCCGCACTACAGAAGGAGTCGGTGCGATGAGCGCGTGGCGTGCCGTCCTCATCGCGGCGGCGCTGACGCTGGCCGTCGCGGGCATCGTGCGCGGTGAAGAACCGCCGCCCGAGTTCGCGGATCCGGTGCTCGCCGCGCGCTACGAGGCGCTGACCCGCGAGTTGCGCTGCCTGGTGTGCCAGAACCAGACCATCGCCGACTCGCACGCGACCCTGGCCTCCGACCTGCGGCGCGAGGTGCGCGAGCAGCTCGAGCGCGGCGCCAGCGATGACGAGATCATCGAGTTCATGACCGCGCGCTACGGCGACTACGTGCTGTATCGGCCGCCGCTCGATGCGACGACGCTGCTGCTGTGGGCCGGCCCCTTCCTTCTGCTCGGCCTCGCGCTCGCCGTGTGGTGGCGCGTGGTGCGCGGGCGCGCCGTGACCGATGCCGGAGGCGACCAACGATGACCGCGGAGATGCTCGGCTTGGCACTGCTCGGCGCGCTGCTGCTCGGCACGGTCGCCTGGGCCATCCTCGCGCCGCTGCGCGGCGACCCGCGCGCGCGCCGCGGTGTGGTCGTGGCCATCGCGTTGCTCCTGATCACCGGCGGCATCTACTACGCGATCGGCCGCCCCGATGCCCTCGTCACGGCGCGTGCGAGCGACGATCCGACCGAGGTGTTCGCGACGCAGCTCGGCGATCGCCTCGCGCAGCAGCCCGAGGACGCGGCCGGTTGGCGCATGCTCGGCGGTGTGCGCGGCATGCAGGGGCGCTACGCAGACGCCGCTGCGGCCTTCGCCCGCGCGCGCAGCCTGAGCGGCGACACCGACGTCGGCGCACTGGTCGGGTACGCCGAGGCCCGCGTGCTGGAGGATCCGTCGCAGCTCGCGGCGATGGCGCCGCTGTTCGAGCGCGCACTCGAGCTAAAACCTGATGACCAGAAGGCGCTCTGGTACGGCGGCCACGCGGCCAACGATAGCGGCGACCGCCCGCGCGCCGTCGTGCTCTGGAACCGGCTGTTGCAGCAGGACATCCCCGAACCGCTGCGCGTCGCGATCCGCGATCGGCTCGGGGTGAGCCCACCGGTCACCGAGGCGAGCGCCGCCGGTGCCACGCTGCTCGAGGTCGAGGTCGCGCTCGCGCCGGAGATGGCCACGCGCGCCGCGCCGGATGCGCCATTGTTCGTGTTCGTGCGCGCCCCCGGGGTCGCGGCGCCGGTGCTGGTCAAGCGCGTGATGCGCCCACGCTTCCCGCTGCGCGTCGCGTTCACGGCGGCTGACCGCCTTGGCGACATGGTCGCGATCCGCGCCGGCTTCACTGTCGGTGCGCGATTGTCCAAGCTCGGAACAGCAGGTCGCGGCAGTGGCGACATCGAAGGCGTCGCCACCGTCGCCGAAGGCAACACCGTCAGGCTCGTGCTCGGCAGCGTAGTGCCCTGATGCGGCGGCTGCCGCCGCTCGCGCTGCTCGCCACACTGCTCCTCACCGGTTGCAGCGTGTTCAGCGTCGTCTATGACAACGCCGATCGTCTGGCACTGGCCTACATCGACGACTGGTTCGACCTCGACCGCGCCCAGGGCAAGCGCTTCCGCGAGCGCTTCCGCGAGCGCATGGCGTTGCATCGGCAGGACGAGCTGCCGCGCTACGTCGCGTTCCTCGAGGAGGCGCGCGCCGTGGTCGGCGGGGCGCCGTCAGCCGCGGAACTCGAGCAACTGTTCGAACGCTCGCGCGAGCTCATCGAGCTCGGCGTCCGGCGCTCCCTGCCGCTGATGGCCGACACGCTGGCCGAACTGTCACCGGCGCAGGTCGAGCATCTGGCCGAGCAGCGCGCCGAATCCAACGCCGAAGAGCTCGAGGAGTTGCTTGAGGGCACGCCAGCCGAGCGCTTGAAGGAGCGCCAGCAGGAGCTGATCAAGGAGTTCGAGCGCTGGAGCGGCCGACTCGATGAGCCGCAGCGCACCCGATTGCGCGAGCTCGCCGCGCGTATCCCTGACGGTGCGCGCACCTGGCTGGAATACCGCGAGCACCGCCAGCAAGGTTTGTTGGCACTGTTGCGCGCGCGTGCCGGCCGCGAGGCCTACGTCGCCTTCGCCGAGGAGTGGTGGCTCGGCGATCGCCACTTCGATCCCGCCCTTGCGCGGCAGCTTGAGGACAACCGCCGAATCACCGCCGACGTGCTCGCCGGCCTGGTGGCGAGCCTGACGCCGAAGCAGCGCAGCCGCGTGGTGGCGCGCTTCGACGACCTGATCGA
This sequence comes from Gammaproteobacteria bacterium, assembly GCA_031388175.1. Lineage (GTDB taxonomy): Bacteria > Pseudomonadota > Gammaproteobacteria > Natronospirales > JANNEA01 > JANNEA01. Next base: position 29,752 of record JANNEA010000177.1, on the reverse strand, counting down.
GGACCTCGCGGATCTGCACGCTGCGGGTCGGGCGAAGGGCGCGGGCTGACGCATGGCTGGCCCGGTGCAACTGGTGTTCGACGAGATGCCGCAGCTGGCCCGAAGCTATCCGCGCGTGCTGCTGCAGCGCAAGCCGACGCTGGTGGCCGCAGGCCGCAGCGTGCCGCGGATCGAGGCCAGGCTGTCGGCCTACGTCGCCGAGCGCGACCAGCTCGCCACCTATCGTGAGATCTGCGGTTTCCGCGATGCGCGTCATCTGCCGTTGCCGCTGCCGCACGTGCTGGCCACGCCGCTGCACCTCGAGATGCTCACGCACCCGCGCTTCCCGATCGCGGTGTTCGGTCTCGTGCACCTGCGCAATGCCATCACCCAGCACCGCTGGATCCGTGCCGACGAGCCGCTCGAGTTGCGCTGCATGCTCGAAGGACACCGCGAGACCTCGCGCGGACAGGAGTTCGAGCTGTGGACCTACGCGCGCGCCGGTGGCGCGCTGGTGTGGGAGGAATGCTGCACCTTCCTGGCGCGCGCCGAGCGCAGCGCGCGCAGCACGCGCGAGGCGGTGCCGCGCAGCAAGAGCGCACCAGCACTGGTCGGCGTGGCCTCGACCTTCGCCGCGATCGGCAGCATCGGTCGCGATTACGCGCGCGTTTCGGGCGACTACAACCCGATCCACCTCAGCGCGCTGACCGCGCGGCCGTTCGGCTTCAAAGCGGCGATCGCCCACGGCATGTGGACCTTGGCGCGCGTCGCCGCCGAGCTCTCGCCCTCATGGCCGGAGGGCGCGAGCCGGATGGCGATCGAGTTCAAGCAGCCGGTGCTTCTGCCGGCGCAGGTACGCCTGATCCATCGCGCCGAGGGTGGCGCGCTCAGCTTCGAGCTGCGCGATGGCGCCAACGACCGGCGCCTGCACCTCAGCGGTCGCGTCGAGCCGCTCGGCTCACTCTAGGCCGAGCGCCTTGGTGCCTTGTTCGAGGACGATGTCCACGGGCACGCCCTTGCGCCCCAGGCGGTCGAGGTCGGCCTGCAGGTCGGCCGGGATCACCGCTTCCTCCGCCAGCATCCGCTTCGCGCCGGCGTAGTCGCCGTCGCCCTGGGTGGTGAGCAGCGACGCTGCGAGTGCTTCCGCTGCCTTGCCGAACTTCTCGACGTCCACCGTGTAGTGGCCGCTGGCCGGGTCGCGCAGAAACGCACCAGCGCGGGCGAAGCGGTTGAACTGGATCATGTTGGCGCGACCGTGCGCGCTCGAGGCGCCGAAGCGCACCGAGCGGAAGAAGCCGGCGAGGAAGGTCACATAGTGGTCGAGCAGCTCGGTGTCGGCGAGCTCGCCCTTCTGCTTCAGGCGGCTGATCATGTACAGCCCGAGGATGTCGGCCTTGCCTTCCTCGAGCGCGCCGTAAGATTCCTTCAGCGCATCGCGGACCATCACTTTGCTGCCGACCACGCTCTTCACACCCAGGCCGTGCGCGACCTCGTGGAACATGACGTTGGCGAAGAACGCGTCGAACTTCACGTGCGCGCGCTGGCTCGGGTCGATCAGTTCGTCGGCGATCGGCACCAGGATCGCGTCGAACTTCGCGCGCATCGCGTTCTTGAGCTGCAAGCGACGGCTGCCCTTCTCCTTGGTGACCAGCTCATCGTTCGGCAGGTTGATGGCGATGGTCTTGCTGCCCGAATTGCTGTCGCCGGCGTAGTAGACGACATCGTAGGCGTTCAGGTCGGAATCGGTGCCGGGCATCTCGCGCCGGTACTTCTCGGGCACCGGCAGGCCGCGCTGCAGCTCGGGCAGGAACTTGGCGAACTGGGCGAGGCGCTCGCTCCAGGCCATGTCCTTCACCAGCACATAGGCTTCGAACGCCGAGCGGTACCCGAACAGCTTGTCCTCGTAGTTCTCGATCGGTCCGATCACGACGTCGATGTGGTTCGATTTCATGTCGAGCCAGGCGCGGTCGCTCTCGCGGTACTCACCCGACAACAGGGCGACGGCACGCAGTTCGAGGTAGCGCTTCAGCGAAGCGTCGCCGGCGAGCGCCGCAGCCTCGCGCAGATGCGCGGCTGCCGACTCGAGCTCGGGCTTGAACGCCTCGTGGTAGGGCACGACGATGAGCTTGCCTGCAGCGTCGCGGCGGATCAGCGAGTACTGGCCTTCCTTACCCGGCAGCGCCGCAGCCTCGAACTCCGCCTTGGTCATGTCGGCGGGATAGAACTGCGCGCCGTCGGGCTTCGGGCCGATGCCGGTGACGAACGATGCGTCACCATCGAGACGGTCCCAAGGGCCGTAGTTGAGCTCGGCGAACGCGCGCTGTCGGGGATCGCTCAAGCCATCGAGCAGCGTGCGCTTGTCGCCGTAGGCCACGCGCCAGAACAGGTCGTCCATCACCTCGCTCGCGCGGATCAGATGCACCAGCATCTTGCGTTCGGCATCGCTGAGGGTGCTGAGGTCGGTGGTGAGCTTGACCTTGGCATAGCTCGCCAGCCGTGCGCCGGCATGGATCGCGAGCGGGTCGCGGGCCGCGACCGTGGGTGCCGGCGCCGGCTCCTGGCTGCAGGCCGCGAGCAGGGCGACGACGGAGAGACCGAGTGCGGACGATGCGGAGCGCATGGGAGGGACCTCTGCGGAGCGAAGGAGTGGAAGGTTCAGCGGGCGGCTGCCGGGGCTGGGGCGGTCTTGCCGGGCTGGTCGAGCGTCGGTCGGCCGCTGGCGGCCTTGGCCTCGCGCACGATGCGCTTCACGTCTTCGCGCAGCTGGCGCGCGTCGTAGACGATGCCGTCCTTAATCGTGTAGCGCACGCCGCCGACTCGGGTGACCTTGTCGTCAGCGCTGACGCGGATCGCGCCGGTGCCGTACAGGACCTTGAAGTCCTCGAGCGGGTTGGCGTTGACCACCACCAGGTCGGCGAGCTTGCCGGGCTCGATCGAACCGAGTTCGGCGCCGCGGCCGAGTGCTTCGGCGCCCCACAGTGTCGCCGAGCGCACGACCTCGAGCGGGTGGAAGCCCGCTTCCTGCATGAGCTCGAACTCGCGGATGTAGCCGAAGCCATAGAGCTTGTAGATGTAGCCGGAGTCCGAGCCGAGCGTGACGCGCCCGCCGTGGTCCTTGTAATCGTCGACGAAGGCCATCCAGCGCCGGAAGTTGTCCTGCCAGGCGATCTCGTCAGCCGTCGACCAAGCGAACCAGTACGATCCATGCGAGCGGCGACTCGGCGCATAGAAATCCCACAGCGAGGGCAGCGTGTACTCGTCGTGCCACTCCGCGCGCCGCTGCGCCATGAGGTCGCGGCTCGCCTCGTAGATGGTGAAGGTGGGATCGAGGTTGAACTTGCGCTCGATCAGTTCGTCGCGCACCGCGTTCCAGCGCGGCGAGCCCGGCGCTGCGCTTTGGGCCCAGAGCCGACCGGCTTGGCCGAAGCGGTCCTGCTCGTCGGCGTAGTTGTAGTCGGGCGGGTAGTCCTGGACGGTGCGGCCCTCGAACAGCGCCTCCGGCAGCCCGTACCAGTGCTCCATGCCCTGCAGGCCCCAGCGCGCGGTGTCGAGTACGTTGGCGCGCGCGACCGAGAGCTGGGCGTGATGCATCGTCGAACCTATGCCCAGCTTGCGGCATTCATCGAGCGCGGCGGCAAGCACCACCGGCGGCGCGCTGAAGAACTTGACGCCGTCCGCGCCGCGCTTGGCCACCTCGCGCACCCAGGCGCGGGCCTCGTCGGCGGTGGTGATCGGTGCGTCGCGGCCCTGGCCGAAGAACACATAGGCGACGAGGCGCGGTGCGGTGATCTCGTTGCGCGCGCTCTTGCGCTTGTGGTCGAGCATGAAGTCGAGGCCGTTGCCGCTGCCTGGATCGCGCACCAGCGTGATGCCGTGGCCAAGCCACAGCTTCAGCACGTATTCCGCAGGCGTGCCTTGCTCGACACCGCCGAGGTGGCCGTGCATGTCGACGAAGCCGGGCATCAGGTAGTGGCCGGCGAGGTCGATCTCGCGGCCGCCGGCGGCGAGCTTCGGTCGCTCGGACCCGCCAGCGAACACCGGATCGCCGAGCGGCACCAGGCGCACGATACGGTTGCCGGCGATGACCACGTCCATCGGGCCGTTTGCCGGCGCGCCGGTACCGTCGATCACAGTGACGTTGCGCAGGATCAGCTGCGAGTAAGGGCCGTCGCCCTCGGCGCGCACCGGTGCCGCGGTGATGCTGCGCGCCGCCGCCAGCGCGGCCGGCGCTGCGAGCAACAGGAGCAAGGGGAGCAGGGGGAGTAGGGCGAGCAGCGCGCGCGGCAGCTCAGGACTCTGTTGGGAACTCGACCCAATCATCAATGAACGCTTCGAGTGCGGCATAGCTCTGTCCTTCGAAGTACTCGTACTCGAGCCCGACCCGGTACGAGTCGTCCTCGGCCTTGCGCAGTGCGCGCACCTTGCAGCGGACCTCGACCCGGACATGAGAACCGTCGCGCAGGGGAAGGTTGACGCGGATCAACACCGCCTTCGCTGTCTTGACCTTGCCTTTCTCCGCCTTCTCCACGACGCGGTTCGCGACGCGCGCATCGCAGACCAACTGCAATCCGGTGATCGAGACATCGGTGGCGAGCGCGTGGTCAATCGCGCGCTTGCCGCCAGCGAGGACTTCCGCCGGAAAGCGCGTGTGCAGGCGAGGGTAGTTGCGGCGTTCCATATGAATGCGGCGCTCCAGCAGGGCTATACTGGCGCCGCGTTGACGGCCGCTGGCGCGCGGTGGCCACTCTAGCATCCCACCCCGCGCGCGGCACGAGGCCCCTGATGGCAGACCGCGCCGCACCGTCGACGACTCGACGCCGCGGGCTGAGCATCCCGCTCGGCTTCGCCATCAGCTGCGCTGTGCTGTCTGCCACGGTCGCGTTCGTGCTTGCGCCACGGTTGGTGGCGCTCGGGAGCAGCCACCGCTCGGTGGTCAACGCGACCGTCGATTCAGCGCTGCATGAACTGCCTGGCGCTGATCCGCGGCACCAACGCTTCATCCTGCGCCGCACTGAGCACGCCGTGGTCGCCGACGCCGAGTTCGCCGTGGTCCAGACCAGCCTGATTTGGATCTCGCCTGGCACCGAGGTCGCGCCGCTGGCGCAGACCGTCGATCTGTTCGGCGTCGACCGCCAGACGAGGACGATCCTGCCCGGCTACGGCGATCGTGAACGCAGCGGAAGCTTCGGATTCCCGCCGGATTCGCCGCGCGCCAGCCTGCGCATCTGGGACGCTTTCCATCCCGGCCCGGTCAATGCCCGCTTCGAACTCGCCACCACCCAGGGCGGCATCGAGTACTACCGCTATTCGCTCGCGGTGGAGGAGGCCGACGCCAGCCCGACATACGCGCCGTTCCAGCTGGTGCCTGAACGCTATCGGGTCGTGATCGGCGGCACGGGCTGGGCCCTGGTCGAACCGCGCAGCGGACTGGTGGTGGACCGCGCAATGCGGCTTGAGGCACGGTTCGTGCTCGCCAGCGATCGCAGCGTGCTGGGCCCTGCGCACGCCCTGGAATGGCGTTATGCCGAGGCCGATCGGGTCGCGCTGCTCGAACTGGCGCGCAACCAGGTTCGCTTGCTGGACCTTCTCCAGATCTGGTTGCCGCGCCTGCTGGCCCTCGGCGCGGCCTTCGGCTTCACCTTGGCCGCGCTGCGCGGTCGGACGCGCTGACCCCATGCTCGGGCTGCGCATCACCGCCAAGCTTGCGCTCGCGCTGTCCGTGGGCATCGCGATCGCCGCGCTGGCGATGGCGGCAGCGAGCTACTACACCGCACGGGTCACGCTTCGCACCGCGAGCGTCGCCGAGGTCCTCGGCAGCGGCATCGAGAAGGAAGCGGCGGTCCGTGCATGGCTCGACGAGCGCGAGTCGTTGTTGGCGGGTCTGGCGGTGGCACCCGAAACCCTGGAGGCTTTCGCGGGCAACAGCTCGCGCTTCCTCGAACTCGCCCGCGCCGAGCTCAGCACCGGCTTCGCCAGGCTACGGTTGGTGAAGCGCGGGCCTGACGGTACGGTCGTCGACGACGTGCTCGAGCTGGGCGCAGCGTCGACCGGCGCTTCGCAGCGCCTGTCGTTCACAGCGCCGGTATACGACGCCACCAACCGGCGCATCGGCGAAGTGCGTGGCGAAGCTGACGTTGCCGGTTTGGCGACGATTGTGGCGCGGCGCTCCGGGGTGCGGCGCAGTTTCGACGCACTGCTCGTGGCACGCGATGGTGAGGTGCTGGTCGCGCCACGCTACGGGGCGCTCGTGGCACTCGTTGGCGGCGACTTGCAGGCCTGTGTCCAGCGCGAGTCCGTGGTGCACGAAGGCGCGGATTCACGTGGCGAGCGCACCATCGCTGCCGTGCGTTGGCTGGAGGATCGCGAGCTCTGTCTGATCGTCCAGCTCGATGCTGCCGAAGCCTACGCGCCGACCCGCGCCTTGCGTGATTCGTTGGCGTTGGCGGCTGCGTTGTTGATCGTCGTTGGTGGGTGGATGGCGTATCTGTTCGCCGGACTGGTGACGGTGCGGCTGCGGTTGTTGGCACAAGCGGTCGATGCGTTCGGTCGTGGCGAGCACGATCACGTCCCCGAACTGGCGACCCGCGGTGGTGACGAGCTCGGCCTGCTCGGCAGCTCGCTCGATCGGATGATGCGCGCGCTGCGCGCCGCTCAGGCCGATCTAACCGCCTATGCCAGCCGCCTCGAACAGCGCGTCGCCGACCGTACCGCAGAACTGGCCGAGAGCGAAATACGGTTCCGCAACCTTGCAGCAACCACGTTCGATCCGCTGGTGACCATCAGCGATCAGCGTCGCATCACGTTCTTCAATGCGGCGGCTGAACGCGCCTTCGATCGACGCGCGGACGAGATTGCCAACCGACCGCTCGAGCTTTTGTTCGCCGCCGAATCGATCCCGCCGCTGGATGATGCGCTGGCCCGGGTGCGCGCCGGTCATGGCGGCAGCAAACCGGTGGAACTCGTCGCGCGCAGGCGTGACGGCAAGAGCTTTGCAGTCGAAGTTTCGATCGCAGCTTGGGACATCGCGGGCCGGCCGGCCCATACCTTGGTGGTGCGCGACATCACCGAGCGCCAAGCCTTGCTCGAGGTGCTGCGCGATCTATCGCTGTGCGACGATCTGACCGGGTTGCACAACCGGCGTGGCTTCATGACTTTGGCTGACGAGCTGCAGAAGCGCGCGATGCGGCATCAGGAGCCGTTCGCCTTGCTGTTCCTGGACCTGGATGGGTTCAAGGCGGTCAACGACACCCTAGGACACGATGCCGGCGATAGAGTGCTGCGGCGGGTCGCGGACCTGCTGCGAGCAACGGTCCGGGATTCAGACTTGGTGGCTCGGCTGGGCGGCGATGAGTTCGTGGCATTGCTCGCCGAGGCCGACGTTGAGGCGGCCAACCAGACCGAGCAGCGCCTGCGGGCGGCGCTGGACGAGGCACAGTCGACGTTGGAGATGGCGGAGCGTGTGGGGTTCAGCTTGGGCACAGTGGTGCACCAGGTGAGCGATCGGCGCAGCGTGGCAGACCTGCTCGCAGCGGCCGACGAGGCCATGTATCGAGCAAAGCGGAGCCGGGGACGCTGAACCGTGTGGTGGTGATAGAAAAGTCTTTTCTATCAAACAGATAGGGAGTTTATCTAGAATGGCTCTGATGCCCTGGTATATTACATAATATACATTATGCGTCTTACAACCAGAATGAGTCCCCGGACGGAGCTGCCAAGTGCTGCTCCTCCCCTCGACCCTACCGTCCGGAGGTTCGGGTGGATCTCGTTCGCCAACGACACCGCCAGCGAGATGGTGACGCCGTTGATCCCTTTGCTGCTTGTCGGGCCGCTCGGCGCCAGCGCCGCCGTGGTGGGCGCCGTGGAGGGCATCGCCGAAGCCGCCTGCCAGGGACTGAGATGGGCCGTAGGCAAGTGGTCGGATCGGCACGGCCAGCACCTGAGGCTGATGGTAGGGGGTTACGCACTCTCCAACCTGATGCGCCCTCTGCTCGGCATGGTGACGGGTGCTGCCGGTGTCGTCGTGCTGCGCACGCTCGATCGGGTCGGGAAAGGCATACGCACCGCGCCGCGCGACGCCTTGCTTGCCCATGCGGCGCCTGGCGCGCACCGCGGGCGGGCGTTCGGGTTCCAGCGCTCGATGGACCACCTCGGTGCGGCGCTAGGGCCGGTCATCGCCTACGGGATGCTGCAGAGCGGGGCGTCCATCACCACGACCATCCTCTGGTCGTTCGGCCCCGCCCTGCTCACCCTCGCCCTCTTCCGAGGCTTCACGCCTGCAGCGCCGCCGCTGGCCGCCGCGGGGCCAACGACAACCTGGGCCCAGCTCGACGCCCATGGCCGGGCATTGGTCATCGCCGCCAGCCTGCTCGCGCTCAGCAACCTCCCCGAAGCTTTGCTGGTCGTCTGGTTGTATGACGCGGGTTACACACCGAGCGAGATCGTGTTGGTCTGGGCCGCAGCGCATGTGGTCAAGACGCTGGTCGCTTTCCCGGCGGGTGCGTTGGCTGATCGCGTGGGTCGGCTGCAGGTGATCGGCGGCGGCTGGTTGGCGCGTGCATCGCTGCTTGCGATCGGCGCTGCATCCCCGCCGACCGCTGCGCTGATGCCGATTGCGTTCCTCGCGTATGCAGCGGCGCTGGCCTGCAGTGAGGGGGCTGAGCGCGCCTTGATCGCCGAGGCCGCGCCGGAGACCAGGCGCGGAACGGCGTTCGGGGCCTATGCCGCCCTGCCAGGGCTTGCCGCGCTCCCTGGCGGCGTCTTGTTCGGTGTGATCTGGGTGCGCGCAGGCGCCGACGTTGCGTTCGCGTTTGGTGCCGGCACGGCTGCATTGGCCGCCCTGTTGCTGTTGCGGCCTGCGCTGCGGCCCGGCGCATAATCGCCACATGAGGTTGGTCCTCTACAACATGCGATACGCGGCTGGCGCGGGCCTGCGTTTCAACATGCCCTTCCCTGGTGCGGGTTACCTGCGCGACGCTGCGACCAACCTCGGCCGGATCCAGCGCTACCTCAACGGCTTGGACGCCGACCTGCTCGCCTTGGTCGAGATCGACGGCGGCTCGCGACGTGCCCCGCACTCGCAGGTCGGCGCGCTGGCCGAGGCGCTCGGCACTGAGCACCAGGCGTTCCGCTGCAAGTACCCGACCGGATCGATTGCAGCACGCATGCCCATGCTGCGAGCGCAAGGCAATGCGGTGCTGTCGCGTACACCGCTGCGCTCGGTCCGTTACCACGAACTATCGCGCGGCACGAAGCGGCTGGTGATCGAGGCCGAGCTCGATGCAGTGTCGCTGTTCGTCGTTCATCTCGCCCTGCGTCCGATGCTGCGCCGTCGCCAACTGCTCGAGCTCGCCGACTTGGTGAGCGCGGCCCAGCGACCGGTGGTGATCGCCGGCGACCTGAACACACGACAAGCTGCACTCGAACTGCAACCCTTCCTCGACGCAACTGGACTGCGACCAGCTGACGCCGCGCTGCCGGCATCCTGGCCGGCGCCGCAGCCCCGCCTGGCGCTCGATCACGTACTGGTGTCGCGCGAGTTGAAGGTGACGCGCTTCGAGGTGCCCGATGTGCGCCTCTCCGATCATCGACCACTGGTCTGCGACTTGCAGGTCAGCTGAGGCTCCATGTCACTAGAATCCCTGCTCATCGTCTTCGTCATCGCCATCGGCTTGGTCGCCGTGGGTGCCGCCGCGGCATTGGCCTGGGCCGCACGACGCCGCCGCCTCACCTACACGATCAGCGACGCCACGGTCGACGATGCCTGGGGCCGCTGGATGGATGGCGGACAGCTGTCGGACGCTGAACGTCTGTTGCGTGGAGCCCTGCTCGAGCTGCTCGATCAGCCGACCCTGATGGCGGTGCGTGCCGACCTCGATCGCCTCGAGGCCGAGACCATCGGCAAGGCGCAGCCGCTCGCTGCAGTGCGCGAGGAGCTGATGGCCAGCGTCGATCGCCGGATGCTCAACGCCGAGATCCTGCGCCTGCCCGAGGAAGTGAAGGTCAGGGTCCGGGCGCAATCCACTGAACTGCATCAGACCGACGGCGAGACGCGTCGCTACATCGCCGCCAACGAATGGCGCCTGCACGTGCTGCGCGAGTACGCTGCCCTGCGCTACGGTGACAAGGCGAGCAACGACTGGTTCGCGGTCTACGAGCGGGCTGCCCAGCTCAAGCAGCGCAAACTACGCGCGATCCTGGAGCGCGCCCTCAGCGGCGACACCAGCGACCCGCTCGGCGCCCAGTTCGCTCTGGTCGAGGGCGAGTTGCGCCAGCGTCTATTGAAGGTGCCGCCCGGGATGCGGTTCCGCAACCCGGCGCCGGTGAGCGGCTGATGGCAGGTTGCCGCGCGATGCACCGCCCCGCTACGATTCGAACTACTGTTTTAAACGCAGCGACGACGACCAAATCTATATGAGGCACCACTAACCGCGATGAAACCGCTGCTCTCGTCGACCCGCGAACGCATCCTGAGCGCCGCCGAACGGTTGTTCGCTGAGGGCGGCGTCGCCACGACCTCGCTGCGCGCCATCACCAGTCAAGCGCGCGTGAACCTCGCCGCCGTCAACTACCACTTCGGATCGAAGGACGCTCTGATCGAAGCGGTCTACGAGCGCCGCATCGGGCCATTGAACCGCGCACGCTTGCGCAACCTCGACGTTCTGGAGACCCGCGCTGAGCCACCGACAGTCGTCGAGGTGGTCGAGGCCTTCGTCGAGCCGATCGTCGATTTCTCGGCTCACGACGCCAAGCAAGGTCTGGTGTTCATGCGGCTGCTGGCGCAGACCTATGCCGAAGCCGCGCAGCACTTCCGCAAACTCTTCGCGCGCGAGTACGCCGGCGTGATCAAGCGTTACCGTGCCGCACTGACCCATGCATTGCCGCATCTTGGCCCGTCCGAGCTCGAATGGCGGCTTCAGTTCATGATCGGCGCGGTCAACCACGCGGTGGCTGACAGCGTGTACCTGCGCCCGCTGGCAGGCGACGCCGCGGCGCCCGATCTGAGGGGCGCCGCCCGAGAACTGGTGCCCTTCATCGTCGCTGGTCTGGAGGCTCGCGGCCCTCGCCTCGCGCCCGCCAACCGGCACTGATCCCTGCCCGCCCACTAAGGACATCCCGCATGCCGACCTCCACCGGCTCTGCCACCAACACCGGCGTCGATTGGCGCCTCGAGATCGATTCCGATCGTGTCGCCTGGCTGTGCTTCGACAAGGCGGGGGCCAGCACCAATGTGCTCTCGGGCGGTGTGATGCTCGAGCTGGATCAGAAACTCACGGAACTCGAAGGCGTCCAGATCCTTGGCGTGGTGGTCCACTCCGGCAAGAAAGGCGGATTCATCGCTGGTGCCGACATCAAGGAGTTCACGACGCTGACGTCGCCGGAGCAGGCCTACGCCTTGATCCGGCGTGGGCAGCAGGTCCTGGAGCGCTTGGAGCGCCTGCCCTGCCCCACCGTCGCGGTGATCAACGGTTTCGCGCTCGGCGGCGGCCTTGAGCTTGCGCTTGCCTGCCGCCACCGCATCGCGCTCGATGACGAGAAGGTCCAACTCGGGCTTCCCGAAGTGAAGCTCGGTATCCATCCTGGCTTTGGCGGCACGGTGCGCTCGATCCGTCTCGCCGGGGTCCAGGCGGCGATGGAACTGATGCTCACCGGTCGCTCGCTCGACGCGAAGCGCGCGAAGCAGGCCGGCCTGGTCGACGCCATCGTCGCGGAGGCCGACTGGAGGCCCGCCGCGATCGCGTTGTTGCGACGCGATCTGTCACAGCATCGTCCGCCGCTTTTGGCGCGTGCGCTCAGTTGGCCGCTGGTTCGCGGTTTCATCGCCAAGAAGATCACCGCCGCGACCCGCGCCAAGGCGAACCCGGACCACTACCCAGCGCCATTCGCGATCATCGACCTCTGGCGTCGCCATTGGGGCGACGATGCAGCGATGTACGAAGCGGAGGCACGGTCGATTGCCAAGCTCATGGTCGGCGATACCGCGCGCAACCTGGTGCGGGTCTTCCTGCTGCAGGACAAGCTCAAGGCTCTCGGCAACCGCAAGGACCTCGACCTCAAGCGCGTCCACGTGATCGGTGCTGGTGTGATGGGTGGCGACATCGCTGCGCTCTGCGCGATGCGGGGCTACGAAGTCACGCTGCAGGACCGCGAGATGAAGTACGTACAGCCAGCGCTGGACCGCGCCAAGACCCTGTTCGAGAAGCGGCTCAAGACTCCGGCCAAGGTCGCGGCCGCGCTGGCGCGCCTCAAGCCCGACGTCGACTCGAAGGGCGTCGCCGCCGCTGACGTGATCATCGAGGCGATATTCGAGAACGTCGAAGCCAAACAGGCGCTGTACCGCGACCTCGAGCCGCGCATGCGCAAGGACGCCCTGCTCGCCACCAACACCTCGAGCATCAAGCTCGAGACACTTGCCGCCGGTCTGACCGACCCACGGCGGCTGGTCGGTGTGCACTTCTTCAACCCGGTGCCGTTGATGCCGCTGGTCGAAGTCATCCGTACCGCCGACAGCGATCCAGTGATGGTGCAGAAGGCGCTGGCGTTCTGTCGCCACATCGACAAGCTCGGCGTGCCGTGCAAGTCGGCGCCGGGGTTCCTGGTCAATCGAATCCTGATGCCCTACCTCATGGAAGCGGTGGTGCTGCACCAGGAAGGCATCGCGTTCGAGGCGATCGACAAGGCAGCGACCGACTTCGGCATGCCGATGGGACCGATCGAGCTCGCCGACACTGTCGGCCTCGATGTCTGCCTGCACGTTGGCAAGATCCTGGCGGGCGAGTTCGACATCCCGGTGCCGCGCGAGCTTGCGGCACAGGTCGAACGCAAGGACCTCGGCAAGAAGACCGGTCGCGGCTTCTACCAATGGGTCGATGGCAAGCCGGTCAAGGACCGGAGCAAGGCCCGCGGCGCGACGGCCGCAGTGACCGATCGCCTCATCTATCCGATGCTGAACGAAGCGATCGCCTGCCTGCGTGAGGGGATCGTCGCTGATGCCGAGCAGCTGGATGCAGGCGTGATCTTCGGCACCGGTTTCGCGCCGTTCCGCGGGGGTCCGATCAACTACATCCGCGCCGGCGGCCCAGCGGGCGTGGCGCAGATGCGGGCCAGGATGCAAGCGCTGCATGAGCAGTTCGGCGATAGGTTCCGCCCGGACACGGGCTGGGACCAGGCATGAGACGCTACCCCCACACGGAGCAACGCTAGATGTCCTTCCGCGAGACACCGCCGACCGATCAGGAAGCCACCGTTAGGACCCTGGCGATGCCTAAGGACACGAACGGCATCGGCGACATCTTCGGCGGCTGGTTGATGTCGCACGCCGACATCGCTGGCGCCATCCTGGCCAACCGGCGCGCCGCCGGCCGGGTCGTCACGGTCGCGGTCAACGAGTTCGTCTTCTTGCAGCCGGTCCTCGTCGGTGACGTGGTGAGCTTCTATACCGACGTCGCGAAGGTCGGCACCACGAGCGTCACGGTCGACGTTACGGTCTTCTGCGAGCGCAGCGACGAGGGCCGCACCGACAACGTCAAGGTTGCCCAGGCGAAGATGACCTACGTCCATGTCGGGCGTGACCGACGGCCGCGCCCGGTGCCGCCCCCGTGACCCGGCGCGCCGGACTCGTCCCGCAGCCCGCCCAGACCCCTGTGGTAGACTGCCCCGCGTCCGGGCTCCTGCCCGGATTCATCATCTCCAACCGACGCTAGTCGCGAGCGCTGACGAGAAAAATGGCTGCCAGACCCCCAGACAAGGACCTGCTCCGCTCGCTGACGCCCATCAACGGGCTCAAGCCGGAGAACATCCAGGATCTTTCCGGCAAGTCCATGATCCAGGACCTCGGCGCCGGGCGATACCTGTTCAAACAGGGTGAATCTGACAAGCGCACCATCTATGTGATCTCCGGCGAGATCGAGTTGCGCGTTGGCGAAAACGTCGTCCGCGTGATCAAGGGCGGTACCGAAGAGGCCAAGCACCCGTTGGCGCCGCAGAGCCCACGCCACGTGAGCGCGCGCGCCAAGACTGACATCGAGTTCCTCGCGGTCGACTCCGACCTGCTCGACATCATGCTCACCTGGGACCAGACCGGTGCGTTCGAGGTCGGCGAACTGCAACATGAAGAGGAAGGCGGTGACGACTGGATGGCGAAGCTCCTCCAGGCCAAGGCCTTCCATCGCATCCCGCCGGCGAACATCCAGATGGTGTTCATGCGCATGCAGCAGGTGGTGCTGAAGGCGGGCGAAACGGTCATCAAGCAGGGTGATGACGGCGATTTCTTCTACATCATCACCGAGGGCAAGTGCGTGGTGACGCGCGAGACACCGACCAACAAGGCCGGCATCCGTCTGGCTGAGCTCGGTCCTGGCGACTCCTTCGGCGAGGAAGCGCTGATCTCGGAAGCCAAGCGCAATGCCACCATCAGCATGCTCACGCCGGGCCAGCTGATGCGTTTGGCCAAGGAAGACTTCCGCAAGCTGCTCACCGAGCCGATGCAGTCCTGGGTGGATTACAACAAAGCCAAGGCTTTGGTGGCGGAAGGCGGCAAATGGCTGGACGTGCGCCTGCCCGGCGAGTTCGAGACCGGTCACCAGGCCGACGCGCTGAACATCCCGCTCTATTTCATCCGGCTCAAGGTCGACACCATCGACCCGAAGCTGCACTACGTCGTGTGCTGCGACACCGGGCGTCGTTCTTCTGCGGCGGCGTACATCCTCTCGGAGCGCGGGTTCAAGGCCTCGGTGCTCAAGGGTGGATTGCAGTCGGTCAGCAGCTGAGCCACTGGCTTACGCGTGACGATTCACGGGGGCCGGCGCAAGCTGGCCTCATCGTTTCTGCGGTCGAACGCTGCGGGCGAAGATGCGGTGGAAGTTCGCGCTGGTCGCCGCCGCCACCGTTGCCAGGTCCACGCCGCGCTCGCGGGCGATGCAATCGGCGACGTGGCGGACGAACGCCGGCTCGTTCTCCCTGCCACGCATCGGCATCGGCGCCAGGTAGGGCGAGTCGGTCTCGACCAATAGTGATTCGAGCGGCAGCTCGCGTGCCAGGGCGCGCAGCGGCCCAGCGTTGCGAAACGTGACGATGCCTGAGAACGAGATCGCGAAACCAAGTTCAATCGCAGCCAGGGCGGTGTCGCGGTCTTCAGTGAAGCAATGGAACACGCCACCGACCTCCCCAGCGCGCTCATCGCGCAGGATGGCCAGCGTGTCAGCGCGTGCTTCACGGGTGTGGATGATCAGCGGCAGCCCGATCTGACGTGCCGCGCGCACCTGGGTGCGGAAGCGCTCACGTTGCCGGTCCGGTGCAACCGCGTCGACGTAGTGGTAGTCGAGGCCGGTCTCACCGACCGCGATGATGCGCGGGTCGTCGCACCAACCGACGACCGTGGCGACGTCAGGCTCGGCCTCGAGCTGGGAGCTCGGATGCACGCCGGCTGAGCACCAGACGCCCGCGCGCTGGCCGACCAGCGCGAGCATCGCGGCCTGCGAGTCCGGGTGGACGCCGACGCAGAGGAAGCCCTCGACCCCGGCGGCGCGCGCCGCATCGAGCACGCCGTCGACGCTGCCGCCCGCCTTCACCGGCGCCAGCATGTCGAGGTGGCAGTGGGAATCGACCAGCATCGTCAGCGCGCCCGCCGCGCGGGCCACGGCCCGCCGCGCCGCGCGTCAGCGAATCACATCGTGTGGGTCGGACGGTCGGCGCCGAGTGCGCCGGCGAGGTAGGACTCGATCTTCTTCTGGGTCTGGCCGCCGTCCTGTTCGGAGAACTGGACGCCGATGCCCGCCGCGCGCTTGTTCTGCGCGCCGCGCGGGGTCAACCAGACGATGCGGCCGGCGACCGGAAGGCGTTCGGCCTGGTCCATGAGCGTCAACAGGATGAAGACCTCGTCACCGAGGCGGTAAGGCTTGCTGGTCGGGATGAACAACCCGCCGTTCTTGATGAACGGCATGTAGGCGACGTAGAGCGCGCTCTTGTCCTTGATGGTCAGCGTCAGGATGCCCTGTCGCGGTGTCGGTGCGGCCATCGAGTCGTACTCCCTATCTATCGATCTAGTCGTCGGCGAGGATCGGTCGCATGGCCTCGGGGGCCAGCTTGGCTGCCCAGGCGATCAAAAGTGCTTCCAGCACGAGCACGGGGCTGACGTTTGTCTCCAGCATCCCCTGCGCCCGCTGCAGGCTCCCGAGGAACCGATGCAGCGCGCCCAAGTGTAAGCGGCCGACGAGGTTTCTCAAAACCCCGGCGAGGTCGGGGTTGCGCAGGCGCCCTTCACCCGCCTGGGCCAGCACGATGAGGTCGGCGACGACGCTGGCCCACCAGCGCAGCGGCAGGCGTGCATCGATGCGGCTCCACTCCTCAGCCAGGCGCAACGGGTCGCCACGGCCTTCCGGCAGATCGAGCAGCGCCCGTGCCCAACCGCCGCGTTGCGCGGCGAGCGGCGAGCCCGCCAGCACTTCGGCCGCCAACGGCGCGCCATCGGCCAGGCCGAGCCATAACCCCCAATCGTCGCGGGCCGAACGCGTCGCCAGCCAGGCGAGCGCCTGTGCCAACGGTGGCGCATGCAAGTCGAGGCGCTGGCAGCGGCTGCGGATCGTCGCGGGCAGCCGATCCGGGCGTGACGTCACGAGCATGATGATCGTCTTCGCGGGCGGCTCTTCGAGAGTCTTGAGCAGGGCGTTCGCGGCGCTGGGGTTCATCGCCTCAGCTGGCTCGATGATCGCGCAGCGCCAGCCGTGGCCGTGTGCCGCAAGCTGCAGCGTCGCGATGAGCTGGCGGATCTGGGCGACGCTTATGTCCCTCGCCTGCTTGCCTTCGTCATCGACCAGACGCGAGACCAGGTGCAGGTCAGGTTGCGTCCCCGCCTCGGATCGAATGCAGCCGCGGCAGGCGCCACAGGGCGCCGTCGCCGGCGCCGCTTCGCACAACAGCGACCGCGCGAGCAGCAGGGCTAGCTCGTTCTTGCCGAGGCCGCGGCGACCGCTCAGCAGCAGGCCATGAGGCATCCGCCCGTCGCGACGCCGCGCCGCAAGCGCCGCCCAGGGTTCTGCATGCCACGGCAGCAGTGTCGTGGTCATGTGTGCCAGGCTGCGGTCGCGCTTTGCAGGATCTGACGCAGGGCCGCAGCCACCGACTCGACATCGCCGCTGGCGTCGATGATCACATAGCGCGCCGGCGCAGATTCGGCTCGCTCGAGGTAGCAGCGCCGGGCACGCGCGAAGAACTCACCCCGTTCGGATTCGAACCGGTCGGCAGCGCTCCGACGGGCCCGGACGCGGGCGAGCGCGACTTCGACCGGCGCATCGAGCACGACCACGAGGTCCGGGCGCAGCGTGCCCTGCACCAGTTCCTCGAGCGCCGCGACAGCCTCGCGACCGAGCCCGCGTCCGGCGCCCTGGTAGGCGTAGCTCGCGTCGGTGAAGCGGTCACAGAGGACCCAAGCACCGCGCGCCAGCGCTGGTCGGATCAGTGACTCGAGGTGCACCGCGCGTGCAGCGAACATCAACGTGAGTTCAGCGCTCGCCGGCAGAGGCTCGGCGCTCGGTGCCAAGACCAGCTCGCGGATCTGTTCGGCCAAGGGTGTGCCGCCAGGTTCGCGAGTGACCACCAGCTCGCGACCTGGTGCCAGGAGCTGTTCGCGCGCGACCGCCATCTGCGTCGTCTTGCCGACACCCTCGATGCCCTCAAGGACCACGAAACGCCCGCTCATGACGCCCGCCCGCCGCGGCGTCGTGCGCGCAGCGTATCGAGGTAGCGGCGCACCGCGGCGTTGTGCTGCTCGAGCGTCGCGCTGAACACGTGACCACCGTCGCCACTGGCGACGAAATAGAGCGCGTCGCCGGCAGCTGGCCGCGCCGCGGCGCGCAGCGCCTCGCGCCCGGGGAGGCAGATTGGCGTCGGCGGCAGACCGCGACGGGTGTAGGTGTTGTAGGGGCCGTCTGTCATTAAGTCCTGCTTGCGTAGGTTACCGTCGAACCGCGTGCCGAGGCCGTAGATTACGGTGGGGTCGGTCTGCAAGCGCATCCCCTTCTGCAGCCGTCGTACGAACACCCCGGCGATCAGCGCGCGCTCCGCCGCGACCCCCGTTTCCTTCTCGACCACCGAGGCGAGGGTCAGCAACTCAGCAGCACTGTCCAGGGGCAGCTTGGCCGCGCGGCCGGCCCAGGCCTCGACCAGTGCTTGCTCGAGCGCCGCGTTGGCCCGCCGCAGGAAATCGCGGTCGGTGGTGCCGCGTGGGAAGCGATAGGTATCGGGGAGAAAGCGGCCCTCCGGATGCCCGGCAGGCAGGCCCAAGGCTGCCAGCAGGTCGGCGTCGGCGATCGCATCGAGCGTGTGCAGGAGCGCGGGCTCGGCGCGCAACCGCGCTCGCAGCTCGTGCACGGTCATGCCCTCCACGAGGGTCAAGGCATGCTGAACGATCGCGCCGGATTGCAGCATGCGCAGCAGGTCACGCACGCTCGCGCCGGGCGCGATCGCGTACTCACCAGCCTGGATCGGCACGCCTGCACCCCAGATCCGATAGGCCAAGGTCAGATCGGTCGCGGCCGCGATCGCCCCGATCGCCTGCAGCTGGCGGCCGACCGCAGCGACGCTGCTGCCTGGCGCGACCATCACTTGTTGCGTGGTGACCGTGGCGGAGGCAGGTGCGTCCGACAGGCGCAGGAACTCGCTGCGCAACCAGGCGCCGGTGGCCAGCCCGAGCAACAGCACGGCCAATACGAACCAACGGTAACGGTTCATGCTGCCAGGCCCCGCGAGCTGAGCGCCGCGCGGACGCGCGCCGTGAGCGGTGCCGTTGCCAGCGCGCGGCCATCGAGCTCGGACAGCGGCCGCACGCCGACCACCGAGTTGCAGACGAAGATCTCATCGGCATCGCCGAGCGCGCTGACCGTGATGCGTCGCTGGGCGACCTGAAGATCGAGTTCAGCCGCGAGTTCGAGCACCATCGAACGTGCGATCCCCGCGACACCACAGCGGTCCAACGCCGGCGTTTGGAGCGCACCGTCGATCACCAGGAAAAGGTTCGTCATCGTGCCGGCCACGATCATGCCCTCGGCGTCGAGCATCAGCCCCTCGGCGATTGTGTCATCCTGCCATTCGCTGCGCGCCAACACCTGCTCGAGCCGGTTCAGATGCTTGAGCCCGACCAAAGGCCCGCCGATCGCCAAGCGCGTCAAGCAGGTTCGCGCGCGGATGCTGGCGCTGACTGGTTCGCACTGCCACTCCCTGCGCGGGTACAGACTGACCACTCGCCTCGTTCGTGGGCCTGGCGGTGCGCGGTAGCCGCGGCCACCGCTGCCGCGGGTGACCACGAGCTTCAGGACTGCGTCGTTGTGTCCGGCGCACGCAGCCGCGATTTCGGAACGCAGCGCCGCAGGTTCCGGTGCGGGCAACGCGAGTCGTCCACAACCGGCGTTCAGTCGCGCCAGGTGGCGTTCCAACAGCGGTACACGGCCGGTCACCACCCGCATCGTCTCGAACAAGCCGTCGCCGTACTGCAGCCCGCGGTCGTCCGCGGGTAAGGTCGGGGTCGCGATACCGTCGACCCAGATCATGCGTCGACCAGCGCGCGGGTGAGACCGCGTGCCTTGTGCCGCGTCTCGGCGAGTTCACGCTCCGGGATTGAGTCGGCGACGATGCCGGCACCCGCACGAAACTCCACCACGTCGCCGACGATCAGCACGGTACGGATGAGGATGTTGAGGTCGAGGTCACCGTTGCGATCGAGGTAGCCCATCGATCCGGTATAGGGGCCGCGCGGCGCCTGTTCCAGCTCCGCGATGATCTCCATGCAGCGCACCTTGGGGCAACCGGTGATGGTCCCGCCTGGGAACACGGCCGCGATCGTCTGGCCCGGGGTCACATCCGCGCGCCGCTGGCCCACCACATTCGAAACGATGTGATGGACGGTGGCGTAGCTCTCGATCGCCATGAGCTCGGAGACCTTGACCGTGCCGGGCAGGCTGATCCGCGACAAATCGTTGCGTTCGAGGTCGATCAGCATCACGTGTTCCGCACGCTCCTTGGGATGCGCGATCAGTTCGGCCCGAAGTGCGGCATCGCGCACCGGATCTGGGTCGCGCCGCCGCGTCCCAGCAATCGGGCGGGTCGCGATTGAACCGCCCCGCACTTCTATCAGCCGTTCTGGCGACGAGCTGACGATGGTTGCAGCGCCAAGCCGCGCCAGCCCGGCGAACGGCGCTGGGTTCCGCTCGCGCAGACGCGCATAGAGCGCGGCCGCGTCCGCACCGGGGGCCAGGGTTCCGGTCCAGCGTCGCGCAAGGTTGGCCTGGAAGATGTCGCCATCGTGGATGTAACGGCGCGCGCGATCGACAGCGTCGAGGTAGCCCGCCTCGCCCTCCTCCTCCAGGCCATCCCGCAGCACGGGGCCGGCAGGCGCGTGCGGTAGCCGTGTCGTCCGAGCCACGTCGGCCGCGATCTCGTCGAGCGCGTCAGCCGCATCAGGCTCTGCAATCGCGAACATCTGGCCGGTCGCATGATCGCGCACCACGGCAGCGTGGACCCTCACCGCGGCCGCGACGGGCAGCCGGGCATCGCGATCGAGGCGGAGCCTTGGCTCGACCTCGGCTGCCAGTTCGTAGCCGAGATAGATGAACCAGCCACCCGCGAACGGCAGAGCGCCGCGCGCATCCGCCTGCTCGGCGTCGAACCAGGCGTCGAGGCTGTCGAGGAAGCGGCTGCCGGCGTGCGGCCCATGGACCGCGCCTGCAGCGTCGAGCCAAAGGCATGAACCCGGTCGCGCGAGCAGCAGGTCGTAGCGCGATTGCGGCGTGCCATGCGCGACGCTCTCGAGCAAGAACGGGTAGCGCTCTGGTGCGACTCGATGCAAGGCCAGCAGATCGAGACCGCGCGCATCGAGCTCGCGCACCAAGCTCGGGCCCGCTGCCCCCCGAGGGGGCGCCGAAGCGGCGACCGGGTGGCGCATCGCGCTCAGATTCTGCGCAGCGCCAGCGTGCCGTTCGTGCCGCCGAACCCGAAGGAGTTCGAGAACACGATGTCGAGCTTGGCCTGGCGCGCCGTGCCGGGCACGTAGTCGAGGTCACAACCCTCGTCTGGGTTATCGAGGTTGATGGTCGGCGGGATCACCTGGTCACGCAGCGCGAGCACGCAGAAGATCGCCTCCACTCCGCCAGCCGCGCCGAGCAGGTGACCGGTCATCGACTTGGTCGAGGATACGGCGAGCTTCTTGGCGTGGTCGCCGAAGGCGCGCTTCATCGCAACGGTCTCGCCCTTGTCGCCGACCTGGGTCGAGGTGCCGTGGGCGTTCACGTACTGCACCTGGTCCGGGTTCAAGCCGGCGTCGCGCAGCGCTGCGACCATGCATTGGCGCGCGCCCTCGCCGTCTTCCGGTGGCGAAGTCATGTGGTAGGCGTCGCCGCTCATGCCGAAGCCGATCAGCTCGGCGTAGATCTTCGCGCCGCGGCGCTTGGCGTGCTCGTACTCGTCGACCACCACGACCCCAGCGCCGTCGGCGAGCACGAAGCCGTCGCGATCCCTGTCCCTAGGCCGGGAGGCGCGGGTCGGATCATCGTTGCGTGTTGAGAGCGCCCGCGCGGCACAGAAACCGCCGACGCCGAGCGGCGTGCTGGCGTATTCCGCACCGCCGGCGATGATCGCGTCGGCATCACCGTAGGCGATCAGGCGCGCCGCGACGCCGATGTTGTGGGTCGCAGTGGTGCAGGCGGTGACGATGGCGAGGTTCGGGCCCTTGAACCCGAACATGATGCTCAGGTTGCCCGAGACCATGTTGATGATGCTCATCGGCACGAAGAACGGTGTGACCCGACGCGGACCCTTGTGCTCGGCGATGTTGAGCGTGGTGGCCTCGATCGAGTGGAGGCCGCCGATGCCAGCGCCCACCATCACGCCGATGCGCGTGGGATCGCCCTGGAAGCCCTCGAGCCCGGCGTCGCGCACCGCCTGGATCGACGCCACCATCCCGTAGTGGACGAACGGATCCATGCGCCGCGCATCCTTGGTCGACAGGTAGTCGTCGAGGTTGACGTCGTGGACCTCGCCGGCGATACGGGTCGGATAGACCGCAGCGTCGAAGTGCGTTATCGGGCCGATGCCACTGCGACCAGCAAGCACGTTGTCCCAAGCCTTGGCGACCGTGCTGCCCACCGGCGACACGATGCCGAGTCCTGTAACGACGATACGACGCTTCGTCACGGGATCACCCTCCACAAAAATGGCGATGCCGTCGCCACCGGAGGTGACGACGGCATCCTTGGGCAGACCGACCTCAGGCGTTGCTGAGATGGGCCTTGATGTAGTCGATGGCCATACCGACCGAGGTGATCTTCTCGGCTTCCTCGTCCGGGATCTCGCACTCGAACTCTTCCTCGAGTGCCATCACCAGCTCGACGGTGTCCAGCGAGTCGGCCCCCAGATCGTCAACGAAGGACGCCTGCGGCGTGACCTGCTCGTCTTTGACGCCGAGCTGCTCGATGACAATCTTCTTGACCCGTTCTTCAACCGTGCTCATGTCTTGGTAGACCTCTTGATGGGAACAGAGCGGACCGACCGACTCGGCTGGCCGCGGCGCGCATTCTAATTGAAAGCGCATGGCACCCGCCAGTTCGCTGGTGGGCGTGGAATCAAGGCATCCGCGTGCATCGCCGCGCGGCATCACGGCATGAACATGCCCCCATTGACATGCAGGGTCTCACCGGTGACGTAGCTCGCGCCCGGCGAGGCCAGGAACAGCACGGCCGCGGCGATGTCCTCGGGCTGCCCGAGGCGGCTCAGAGGAACGTTGGTGAGCATCGCACCACGCTGGTCCGCGGTGAGCGCCTTGGTCATGTCGGTGTCGATGAACCCGGGTGCCACGGTGTTGGCGGTGATGTTGCGCGACCCGACCTCGCGCGCCAGCGACTTGGTGAAGCCGATGATGCCGGCCTTGGCCGCGCAGTAGTTGGCTTGTCCTGGGTTGCCGATCACGCCGACGACTGACGCGATGTTGATGATGCGGCCCTTGCGCTGCTTCATCATCCCGCGCAGTACGGCCTTGCTCAGGCGGAACACCGAAGTCAGGTTGGTCTGGATCACCGCCTGCCACTCCTCCTCTTTCATGCGCAGCAGGAGGTTGTCGCGGGTGATGCCGGCGTTGTTGACCAGCACATAGGGCGTCCCGAACTCGGCATCGACCACTTCGAGGAATGCCGCGATGCTGGCGGCGTCACCGACGTCGAGCACTAGGCCCTTGCCAGCGATGCCCGCTTCGGCCAGGTAGGCGGAGATGGCATCGGCGCCAGCTGGCGAGGTCGCGGTGCCGACCACCTTCGCACCGGCGCCACCCAGCGCCAGAGCACAGGCGCGGCCGATGCCACGCGACGCGCCGGTCACCAGCGCAAGTTCACCCGTGAACATCATCGTGCCTCCAGCGCCGCGCGCGCCGCGGTCAGCGTGGCTGGATCGAAGATCGCCAGCCCCTCGAGTTCCTTGTCGATCCGCTTCACCAGACCGGCGAGCACCTTGCCCGGACCGCACTCGACGATGCGGGTGGCACCACGCGCCTTGAGCGCAGCGACGCACTCGACCCAGCGGACCGGCGAATGCAGCTGCGCGACGAGCGCGCGCTTGATCGCCGCCGGGTCCTGGTGAGCCTCGACATCGAAGTTGTGGACGACCGGGATGCGCGGTGCGCGCAGCTCGGTCGTCGCCAGCCGTTGTTCGAGCGCTTTCGCGGCGGGCTGCATCAACGCGCAATGCGACGGCACCGAGACCGGCAGCGGCACCACGCGCTTCGCGCCACGCGCCTTGCATGCCGCCGCGGCGCGCTCGACCGCGGCGACGTTGCCGGCGATCACGACCTGGCCGGGCGAGTTGAGATTGACCGCGGCGACGACCTCACCAGCGGCGGATTCGGCGCATGCCGCGCGTACCGCGTCATCGTCCAAGCCCAGCACCGCTGCCATCGCCCCAACGCCGGGCGGGACCGCGGCTTGCATCGCGCGGCCGCGGAACTCCACCAACTTCACCGCGGTGGCGAGATCGAGCGCCTCAGCCGCGACCAGCGCCGTGTACTCGCCGAGGCTGTGGCCCGCAAGGCAAGCGGGCGCCGGACCGCCGTGCATGCACCACACGCGCCACACCGCGACCCCGGCGACGAGCAGCGCGGGTTGGGTGCGTTCAGTCGAGTTGAGCGCATCGTCCGGGCCCGCGCTGACCAACTGCCAAAGGTCATAGCCGAGCGCCGCTGAGGCTACTGCGAACGTGTCGCGCACCAACGGCTCCGCCGCCGCGAGCGCGTCCAGCATGCCCACGGATTGAGAGCCTTGGCCAGGGAACACGAAGGCGTGGGTCATGCGGACCTCGGGCGGGACGGGCAGATGACAGAAGCGCGGGCGCGCATTATAGCCGCCGCTTCGTGAATGCTTCGGCTACGACCAGCGCGAGCAATGCGCCCAAAGTGCCGTAGAGATGGGCTTCGACGATGACCGGGCCGCCGGCGGCTTGCGCCGTGAACGGCAAGGGTCCCGCCCCGCTCTCCCATAGCAGCTTCGCCACCAGCAGCACGGCTAGGGCGATCCCGAGCGGATCACGCGCACGGATAAGGTCGCGCGCCGTGACCGCGAGCAGGCCATGCAGCACGCCCGAGACGCCGACATACCAGCCGACTTGTGGCGCGAATGTGAGCAGCCCCAGTCCGACCCCCAGGGCGCCACCGCCGATCGCGATCGCCCCGCGCATGCCGCGCAGCACGCTTGCCGCGAGCGCCCACAGCGCGACCAGCGCGGCGAGGTTGAGCACGAGGTGGCGCGCGCCGAGATGCACGATGTTGCCGGTCAGCAAGCGCCAGGCTTCGCCATCGAGGATCGCCGCGCGGTCGTATCGCAACGCCAGTCGGCCGACGTCACCGAGCAGCTCGGCCGCGGCGCAGGAGATCAGCAACGCAATCGGTACCGTGCCACGCGCGAGGCGCGCTCGCAGGGTGGGCGATGGGTCGGCAGACGCGCTGGAGGATGTTGGTATCATGCGGGCCGCGGGACTCTAGCCCGCGCCACCAGAGCCACTCAACCGATGCCACGACACTTCCGTTCGCGTCGCGCCGCGCAGGGGTTCACGCTGCTCGAGATCATCATCGTGGTGGTGATCATCGGTCTACTGGCTTCGTTCGTGGTCCAGAACCTCGCAGGTGAGGTCGATCGGGCACGCTTGACCAAGGCACAGGCGGATGTGCGCACGCTGGAGGCCGCGCTCAACCTCTACAAGCTCGACAGCTTCCAATACCCGACGACCGAGCAGGGCCTGCTGGCGCTCATCGAGCGCCCTGCCGCGGCACCGGAACCGCGCAACTGGCGCAACGGCGGCTACGTCACCTCCCTGCCCAAGGACCCCTGGGGCAATCCCTACCAGTACCTGAACCCCGGGCGTCGTGGCGGCTTCGACGTGTTCTCGCTCGGCGCAGACGGCAAGCTCGGTGGTGAAGGTGAGGATGCTGAGATCGGCAACTGGGACCCGTCGCGTCCGTAGCACGCGCGGCTTCACGCTCCTCGAACTGCTGGTGGTCGTCGCGATCGCCGGCCTGCTCGTCAGCCTGGTGGCGCTGAGCCTCGGCGGCATCAGCGGACCACGGCCGGATGCGGAGCTGCGCGACCTCGCCGACCGCATCGCGCTCGCCCACGAGGGGGCCGTGCTGAGCGGCCGGACCCTTGGCCTGCGCCAGACGGTGGACGGGGTCGAGTTCCGTGCGCTCGCGATTGATCCTGCTTCGCGTCGCGCGCTCTGGGGTGCCGCCGACGATGACCGGCAACTCGCGCCGCAGCGCTTCGAACCGCCCTATCGCCTCGTGCTCGAGGTCGATGGCGCGCCGGTGGCGATGGACGGTGTCGCGCCACCGATCGTGCTGCTCCCCGATGGCGACATGACGCCGTTCCGCATCACGCTCGGCGCCGACGGCGTCCGCAGCGCGATCCTGATCGGCGGCGAGGATGGCGCGATGCGGATCGAGGTCGGAGAATGAAGCAGGTGCGCGGCTTCACCTTGCTCGAGGTCATCGTCGCTACGGCGATCGCAGCCATCGCCCTGCTCGCGCTGTTCAGCGCCGCGGGCGCCACTTCGCGTAACGCGGCGGTGCTGCGCGACCGCACCTACGGCCAGCTGGTGGCCAGCAACGAGTTGGCGGAACTGCGGGCGCGGCGCAGCTGGCCACCCACTGGGGCCTTGCAGGGCAGCGCGGACCTGGCTGGCAGGCGCTGGCAATGGCGTGGCCAGGTCGCGGCCACCGAGGACGCATCGATCCGTCGCATCGACCTCGTCGTCCTCGCCGAGGACGGCACGACAGCGGCGACACTGATCGGCTTCCTTGGCCGCCCTGGAGGCGGCTGAGCCCATGCGGCACGCGCGCGGCTTCACCCTCTACGAGATGCTCATCGCGGTCGCGATGGTCGGCCTGCTCGCGAGCTTCGCCTACCAGGGGTTCGATCAGGTCGCGCGTGCCACAACTCAGCAGGACGCGAGCAACGCGCGTTTGGCCGCCGTGCAACGCAGCGTCGCGCTGCTCGCCAGCGACCTGGAACAGGTGCAGCCCCGCCCGGTGCGTGAGGGCTACCACGGCTCAGCCGAGCCGGCACTGAGCGGCGGCAGCGCCGCTGCGGTGCCGCTCGAGTTCACCCGCGCCGGCTGGCGCAACCCGGGCGATGCGAACCATGGTCCGCTGCAACGCGTCGCCTACGCGATCGTCGACGGCAAATTGGTGCGCAACGCTTGGCGCGTGCTCGACCGGGCGCCAGATTCCGTCGCGACGCGGCGCGAACTGCTCGCAGGTGTGAGTGCGCTCGAACTTGCGTTCCTCGCCGGTGACGAATGGGTGCCAAACTGGCCGCCGGCGGGCGAGGACGTCAGCGCCTCTGCGCTGCCGCGCGCGGTTCGTGTTTCGTTCACCGTCGAGGGCGAAGGACGCATCGAGCGCGTGGTCGAACTGCTGGACGAGGCACCGTGATGCCTATCCGCATCCCGCCCCGCATGCGCGGCGTTGCCTTGTTGATCGTGGTCGCGCTCACCGCTGCGGTCGCGATCCTCGTCACCGGGCTGCAGTTCCACGAGGCGCTGCAGATCCGACGCACCACCAACCTCGTGCTCGCCGACCAGGCCCGCGCCTACCACCGGGGTGCCGAGGACTGGGCCGGCGCGATGCTGCAGCGCGAGGGTCGCGACGACGCCGGTGATGACCTCACGGAGACGTGGAACCAGCAGGGTCTCGTTTTGCCGATCGAGGGCGGACGCTTGGTTGGCACGCTGCGCGACCTGCAGGGCCGCTTCAACGTCAACGACCTCATAAAGAGCGACGGCGGCGTCGACGCGGCGGCCTTCGCCCGCTTCCAGCGGATGCTCGCCACGCTCGACATCGCGGAGCCCGAGCGCGTCGCCGGTGCGCTGGTCGATTGGCTCGACGCGGATCAGGAACCGCACTTCCCGTTCGGTGCCGAGGACCAGACCTACCTGCGGTTGGTCCCTGCCTACCGCACCGCCGATCGCGCGATGCTGTGGGTCGGTGAACTGCGGACGCTCGATGGCATGACCGCCGAGGCATACGCCAAGCTGGCACCGAACCTAGCTGCGCTGCCTGGGCGCGGCGCCACCAACATAAACACCGCGCCGGTCGCCGTGTTGCAGTCGCTTGCCGATAGCGCGATCGGCGATTCGTTGATCGCGGTGGTCGCGCGTCAGCAGAGCGCACCGTTCGCGGATGTCGCCGACTTTGCGCGCGAGTTCGGGCACGTCGTCCCTGAGGGCATCACCCTTGGCACACGCTCGCAGTACTTCGCGTTGGAGACCGCGGTCGAGTTCGACGGCCTGACCACGACGATGTACAGTCTGCTGGCGCGCACACCCGGCGGTGCCGTGCACACCCTGCGCCGCTCTGCAGACCCTGAACCCTAAGGACGCGACCTTGAAGGACGCGCTGCTCATCCATCTCGACGCGGACCCGACGACGGTCTGGTGGCTCACCACCGATCATCTCGGCAACGGCATCGGCTTGCCGCGGCGCGATGCGCTGATCGAGGTCGCGCGCCATGCCGCTGGGCGTCGCGTGGTCCTGTTGGTGCCGACCGAACACTGCTCGATGATCGAGATCCGCACGCCGCTGCGCGACCGCGTCCGCTTGCAGATGGCATTGCCGGCACTGGTCGAGGAGCGGCTGGTGGGCGATGTCGAGCGCCAACACCTGACGCCAGGGCCGGTCACCACCGATGGCCGTTGCCAGGTGTTGGTGGTCGAGCGCGCGCGCGTTGAGTCCTGGCTTGCCGCCGCGCATGCCGTCGCTCTGGATCCCGACTTGATCGTGGCCGATGTGCTCTGCCTGCCTGGCGGGCCAATCGTGGCTGCCGCAGACGGGCGTGTGCTGTTGCGCTCGTCGGAGCGTGCGGCTGCGCTTGCGCCCGGTGCCTGGGCGCTGGCCCCTGTCCTGCTCGGTGTGCGCGGCGAACTGCGTGCGTTGGTCACGCCCGAAGGTGCGCCCGCGATCGCGGCGTTGACCAGTGCCTTCGCTGCGGTCGGCACCACCCTGCGTGAGGAACCCGTGTCGGCCGTCGAGTTCGAACGGATACTGATGCGCGGCGTCGACGCAGCAGGCGTTCACGACCTGCGTCACGGCAAGTTCCGCACCGCGCGCGCGCAGCGCGAGCGTGCCGAGCGCTGGCGCCTGCCGGTGGTCCTCGCCCTGGCCTTGCTGGGCATCACCGCGTTGGCGCTGGCGATCGAGGTCGGCACTCTGTTGCGCGAACGTCAGGTGCAGGCGGCGATGCTCGCCCCTCTGCTCTCGCGGGTGGCGCCGGAAGCTGTCGGCCAACCCGATCCGCGGCCCTACCTCGAAGCCCGCATGTCGCGTCGTACCGGCGTCGGTCGCCAGGGCGGCCTGCTGCTCGACCTCGAGCGCACGGTCGCCGCCTTGCGCGGCGTGGGTGGCGCACAGCTTGTTGGGGTTGATGCGCGTCCCGGCGCGCTCGAGTTCGCGGTGCAGGCCTCCGATCTGACCGGGCTCGAAGCCGCGCGTGCAGCAGTCGAGCAGTCGCTCGGTCGTGCCGTCGAACTTCGCGGCGCCTCCAGCGCCGGTGGGCGGGCTGAGGCCCGACTGGCGGTGGCTCCTTGAACAGGAACTTCGACCAGCTGTGGCTGCGCTGGCGCGAGCTGGGCGGACGCGAGCGCTGGCTGGTGGGCGCCGCGCTGGCCCTGCTGCTGCTCACGTTCGGTCAGCTCAGTTGGCGCGCCGGCCACGAGGCGCTCGGCGATCTGCGCGCGGATGTCACCGCGCAACGCGAATCGCTGGCACTGGCCCGCGCGTTGGATGCTGCCGGGCCTGGTGCTGCCCGCAGCGCAGAGCCCCTGCTCGCGCTCGCCGAGCGCAGCGCGCGTGAGACCGGGATTGGTGGTGCTCTGAAACGCCTTGATGGCGGTGAGGGTGGCCGCGTCCGCGCCCGGCTCGAGTCCGCACCGTTCGGCACCGTGGTGCGCTGGCTCGCCGCGGTCCAGGCCGGCAGCGGCGCCATCATCGAGTCGATCGCGCTCGAACGCGGCGCGGACCCGGGACTGATCGACGCCAACATCGTGCTGGCACCGGCCGGCAGATGACGCGCCGACTCGAGCACGCCTGGATCGGCGCGCTGACCATCGCGTTCCTGGGTGGCCTGGTTGCCGGAATTCCGGCGCGCATGGCCTCACACCTGCTGCCCGCTGAGGCTGGCGAGAGCCTGCGTGACCTGCGTGGCACGCTCTGGCATGGCCACGCCCAGGTTCCGCTCACTGGCACCGAACCGCTGGCGCT
>JANNEA010000124.1:0-7433 GCA_031388175.1 Gammaproteobacteria bacterium | reverse complement strand
GCTTGCGGCCGAACACCGTGGTCACCGCGCCCTGCTCGCGCGCGGTCACGCGGATCTGGTCCATGTAGCGCTTCACGCCCGGATAGCGGTCGAAGTAGAGGTCGACGTACTTGGCCGCATCGGTGCGGCTGATGTCGAGTTGGCGCGAGAGGCCATGCGCGCTCATGCCGTAGATCAGGCCGAAGTTGATGGCCTTGGCCGCGCGCCGCTGATCGTCGCTCACCGCCTCGAGCTCGACGTCGAACACCTCGGCCGCGGTCGCCTGGTGCACGTCGCGGTCAGCGGCGAAGGCCTCGAGCAGGCCGGCGTCCTGCGACAGGTGCGCCATGATCCGCAGCTCGATCTGCGAGTAGTCGGCGGCGAGCAGCACATGGCCGGGCGGCGCGATGAAGGCCTGGCGGATGCGCCGGCCCTCGGCGGTGCGGATCGGGATGTTCTGCAGGTTCGGGTCCGAAGACGACAAACGCCCGGTGATCGCGACTGCCTGGTGGTACGAGGTGTGCACGCGCCCGGTGCGCGGATGCACCAGCTCGGGCAGCGTGTCGGTGTAGGTGCTCTTGAGCTTGCTCAAGGACCGGTGGTCGATGATCGCGCGCGGCAGCGCATGCTCGGCGGCCAGCTCCTCGAGCACGTCCTCGGCGGTGGACGGCTGTCCGGTCGGCGTCTTGCGCAGCACTGGTAGCTTCGCTTCCTCGAACAGGATCTGGCCGAGCTGCTTCGGCGAGTTGATGTTGAATTCGCGGCCCGCGAGCCGATGCGCTTCGCGCTCGAGCTCTGCCATGCGCGCGGCAAGCTCCGTGCTCTGCTGGCGCAGCAGTGCGCTGTCCACCAGCACGCCGTCGTGCTCCATCTTGAGCAGCACCGGCAGCAGCGGCATCTCGAGGTCGTGGAACAGCTCGGCCAGCGTCGGCTCGGCGCGCAGCTTTGGCATGAGCGAACGATGCAGCCGCAGCGTCACGTCGGCGTCCTCGGCCGCGTACTCCGCGGCGCGCTCTACCGGGACCTCGGCGAATGGGATCTGCTTCGCGCCTTTGCCGGCGACCTCTTCGTAGCTGATGGTCTTGAGCGAGAGCTCGCGTGCCGCCAGCGAATCCATGTCGTGGCGGTTGCTGGCGGCGTCGTACACGTAGGACTCGAGCATCGTGTCGAAGGCCATGCCGCCGAGCGCGATGCCGTGGTTGGCCAGCACATGCGCGTCGTACTTGAGGTTGTGACCCACCTTCGGCCGTCGCGGGTCCTCGAGCAGGGGTTTCAGCCGTGCCAGCGTCGCCGTGCGGTCGAGCTGCAGCGGCGCGTCGAGGTAGGCGTGGGCCAACGGCAGGTAGGCCGCTTCGCCAGGGGTGACCGCGAACGAGAGGCCCACGATCTCGGCCTTCATGTACTCGAGGCTGGTGGTCTCGGTGTCCACCGCGAACAGCTCACTACGCTCGAGCTTGGCGATCCAGGCCGCCAGCTCGGCCTCGGTCAGGATCGTCGTGTAGTGGCGCGCGAAGGGGTCGGGGCCTGGCCCGGCGGCGCCCGCGGCGACTGGTGCGGATGCCGCCGCGGTACGGGTCGCGGGGGGCGCCGCCGCCTTGGTCTTCGCGCCGGGCGCGTCCAACGACCGCAGCAGCGAGCTGAACCCCAGTTCCGCGCACAGCGGCTCGAGCGCTGCGCGGTCGGGCGGTTGACGCGCGAGGTCGAGCACCGGCAGCTCGACGTCGCAGCGGATCCGCGCGAGTTCCTTCGACAGCGCCAACACCTCGAGGCTGGCGCGCAACTTCTCGCCGACCTTGCCGGGCACCTCACCGGCGTTCGCCAGCAGCGATTCGAGCGTGCCGTACTGGTTGAGGTACTTGGCCGCAGTCTTCGGGCCCCAGCCGGTCACGCCCGGGATGTTGTCGCTCGAGTCGCCCATCAGCGCGAGCAGGTCGATCATCTGCTCGGGGAACACGTCGAACTTGGCCTTGACGCCGGCGCGATCGAGCGTGGTGCCGCTCATGGTGTTCACCAGCGTGACCCGCGCGTCCACCAGCTGCGCCATGTCCTTGTCGCCGGTCGAGATCAGCACCGGCCCGGGCTCGCGCGCCGCCAGCGTGCCGATCACGTCGTCCGCTTCCACGCCGCTCACCTGCAGCACCGGCAACCCGAGCGCGCGGGTCAGTGCCAGCAACGGCTCGACCTGGCCGCGCAGCTCGTCGGGCATCGGCGGGCGGTGCGCCTTGTAGTCGGCGAACAGTTCGTCGCGGAAGGTCGGGCCCTTGGCGTCGAACACCACGGCGATGCGCGTCGCCGCGGTCTCGTCGATCAGCCGCCGCAGCATGTGGGTCACGCCGACGACCGCGCCGGTCGGCTGGCCGCGCGGGCCAGTCAACGGCGGCAGCGCGTGGAACGCGCGATAGAGGTAGGACGAGCCGTCGACCAGGACGAGCGGGGCGGTGGCCATCGGCTCAGCGCGTCGCTGCCTCAGCGTCCCGACGGGGAGGGGCCGGGCGTCGTCGCCGGCGCGGGCGCCGGTTTCGCCGGCGGCGTCGCGTCGGGGTGGTAGAGCGGCCCTTTCTGGCCACAGCCGGCGGCCGCGAGCGTGAGCAGCAGCAGGCTGAGCAGGAGCAGGGGCGTTACACGGTTACGCATGCGCGGAGTATAAAGCCTGATGCTCGACGTGCTCGGTCCGATCTATGTGGGGATGATGGCGGTGTTCGCGCTGCTCGCGGTCTGGGGCGTGCTGCGCGCCTTCGCCAGACTGCGTCACGGCGAGCCGATCGCTGCGGTGATGCGCCTGCTGCTCGGCAGCGTGTTCGGGCTGGCCGCGCTGATGATGCTGTCGATCGGCGCCAACCTGCGCACCTACCAGCGCCTGACCTACGAGGCACCGGCGGCGACGCTGGCCTTTCGCAAGGTCAGCGATCGCTATTGGTCGGTCGAGCTCGAAACACGCGATGGAACGAGCGACGGCGCCTACCGCGTGCTCGACCTGCGCGGCGACGAGTGGCAGCTGGATGCGCGCGTAATCAAGTGGCAGGGCATCGGCGTGGTGCTCGGCCTCGACACACTATGGAGATTGGAGCGGTTGAGCGGTCGCTACCGCGACCTCGAAGCCGAGCGCAGCGCATTGCGCACGGTGCATGGGCTCGGTGGCACGGCGCCGGGGCTGGACCTCTGGGCGTTGGCGCAGCGGCAGTGGCTGCCGCTCATCGACGCCCACTACGGCAGCAGCGTCTACCTGCCGGCCGCCGAGGGCGCGCGCTACGAGGTGAAGGTGTCGGCCAGCGGCCTGGTGGCACGGCCCGCGAACGATGCGGCGCGCGCGGCAATCGCAGCCTGGCGCTAGCGCCGCAGGCGCATGTTGAGCATCTCGACGAAGAAGCTGAAGGCCATGCCGAAGTACAGGTAGCCCTTCGGGATGCTCATGTCGAGGCCTTCGCCGACCAGCGCGATGCCGATCATCAGCAGGAAGGCCAGCGCCAGCATCTTGATGGTCGGGTGGCGATGGACGAAGTCGCTGACCGCGCCGGCGAAGATCAACATGAAGCCGACCGCGATCACGATCGCCGTCGCCATCACCCACAGCAGGTTCGACATGCCGATCGCGGTGATCACCGAATCGAGCGAGAACACGATGTCGAGCACCAGGATCTGGACGATCACCGAGGCGAAGTTGTCGACGTTGACCTTGATGTCCGGCGCGTCGCCGGCCTCCTCCACCGCGCCGTGGATCTCGAAGGTGCTCTTGGCGATCAGGAATAGGCCGCCGCCGATCAGCACCAGGTCGCGGACCGACACTTCCTCGCCGAACAGCGTGAACAGCGGCACGGCGAGCTGGGACAGGTAGAACAGCGAGGCCAGCAGGCCGATGCGGGTGACGATCGCCAGCGTCAAGCCGATCTTGCGCGCGCGGTCGCGTCGCGCCGGCGGCAGCTTGCCGACCACGATCGCGATGAAGATGATGTTGTCGATGCCGAGGACGATCTCGAGCGCGGTTAGCGTGACGAGTGCGGCCCAGATCTGTGGGTCGAGGAGCGCTTCCATCAGGACTCGGAGAGCACCGTGGACCGGCGCTTGGGTGACGAAGGGCGTCTAGCCTACCCGAGCGCTCCGACGTCCGCCAAACCCGCTGCCTGCTAGCATCCCGGCCCTCATGAGCGAAATCCTGCCGTGCGTCGAGGTCGCGACCGGACCTGAGCCGGTCGCGAGCGTGATCTGGTTGCACGGGCTCGGCGCCGACGGCCACGACTTCGAACCCATCGTGCCGGCCCTGGCCCTGCCGTTCGCCGTGCGCTACGTGTTCCCCCACGCCCCGGTGCGCCCGGTCTCGCTCAACGGCGGCTGGCCGATGCGCGCCTGGTTCGACCTGGGCGCGATTGATCCATCGGCGCAGCTCGACCGGGCCGGCATCGACGCGTCGACCGCCGCGGTCGCGGCGCTGATCGCGCGCGAGGTCGCGCGCGGCAGCCCACAGCAGCGCATCGTGCTCGCCGGCTTCTCGCAG
Organism: Gammaproteobacteria bacterium; assembly: GCA_031388175.1. Taxonomy (GTDB): domain Bacteria; phylum Pseudomonadota; class Gammaproteobacteria; order Natronospirales; family JANNEA01; genus JANNEA01. The sequence continues at coordinate 2,965 of JANNEA010000124.1, read as the reverse complement.
GGCGGTTCGATCGCGCTGCACGCCGGCCTGCGTGAGCCGCGACCGCTGGCCGGTATCGTCGCGTTGTCCACCTTCCTGCCCGCAGCCGAGACGCTGCCCGACGAGGCCAGCGAGGCGAACCACGCCACGCCGATCCTCATGGTCCACGGCACGCAGGACGCGGTGGTGCCCGAGAGCTTCGGCGTCGCTTCGCGCGACCTGCTGCTCGAGTTCGGCCACCCGGTCGAGTGGCACAGCTTCTCGATCGCGCACACGGTCTGCGACGAGGAGATCGCGTTGGTCCGCGGCTTCCTCGGTCGCGTCCTCGAGACCTGACCCGCACACGATCAAGCGGTGGAACGCTGAGTCGCGGCGGAGAGCGTTTGCTGTCCCGCCCGCCCGGTATCGCGTCCGCGTCTTAGGGCGGGCGGGACAGCAAACGCTAGGCCGCCGCGTACTTCGACGGCGCTCTAGCGCTCGATCGTGTATTTGAAATCCGCACTGCTCTCGCGGCCCGACTCGGCCTCGATCGTCCATTTGGTCGAGATGTCGTAGCGCACGCGCGCGCTGTAGAAGTCCTCGAACAGGCCGATGCCGTAGCTCACGAACAGCCGTGGTGACAGGTAGGTGCCGAGCCAGAGCTGGGCGTCCTCCTGGTCGCCGTCGTCCTCGATCTTCACCTCGTCCAGACCGATGCGCATGCCGATCTGCTGCGCGATCAACTCGCCGCCCGAGAGCTTCATGCTCTGGGCTGCGTCGCCGAGCGCCTGCTGGTCGCCTTCGGTGCTCTCGTTGAGCGAGCGGCCGAGCACCAGGAACGACAGCTGTTCCGACGAGGACATCGCCGGATCGGAGAACAGCGCGATCTCCGGTTCGCGCAGCGTGCCACGCACGTCGATGCCGACCGTGACGTCATCGGCGCCGGGGCTCTCGATCACCCGCTGGGCGCGGACGTCGAGCCCCGGATCGGCCACCGGTCCGCCGCTGAACAGCAGCTTGCCGCGCTGGATCGCCAGCTGCTGGCCGTAGGCCTCGTACTTGCCGTCCACCAGCGCGAGCTCGCCGCTCGCGAGCGTCAGCGAGCCCGGCTTCTCGGTCAGCGTCAGCCCGCCCTCGATCCCGGCCTTGAGGCCGAAGCCCTCGAACTCGACCTCCGCGCCGAGCGCGACATGCACGCGCGCCTCGAGCGTCAGCGCGTCGGGCGCGGGCGTCGTGCCGGCATCGCCGATCAGCACCTCGTCGCTGCTGGCCTGGACCGCGCTCGCCAGGCTGCGTGGCGCGATCCGCGCCTCGGGCACGGTCACCGTGCCGGTCACGCTCAACCGGTCGTTGGCGTAGGCGAGCGCGAGGTCCGGTGAGACGACGATGCGCGCCTCCGGCGTGTTCATCGCGCGGAAGCGCTCGCCCTTGAGCGTGCCGGCCGCCGACCAGCCGCTGTCGGCGTGGTGCACCCTTGCCTGCCACTCGAGCGTGCCGCCAGCGCGCGCACTGCCGCGCAGGTCGAGTGCATCGCCATCGCCGTCGAGCTCGAGCTCGACGGCGCTGAGCTCGAGCCCGAGGCGTGGCACGCTCGCGCTGCCGCCGCGGAACGCAGCGTGGCCGGAGAACTTGGGCGCGCCGACCATGCCGCTCACCACAAGGTCGGCATCGAGCTTGCCGCTGAGCTGCTTGAGCTCCGGCAACATCACCGGCAGCAGCGCGAACTGCTCGGCCTGCGCCACGATCCTTCCCGTCAGCGGCCGCGTGTCGAGCGGACCGCTGCCGCGCGCATCCAGCGTGACGTCGAGCTTGCCGCCATCGCCGCCCCCCGTCGGGGGCCCCGAAGCGGTGAGCACGAGCGCAGCGCGCGCGCCGAGGTGCTGCAGATCGCGCTCGAGCAGCACCCGGCCGCTGCTGAACGCGATCAGCTGGGTCGCGGCCGTGGTCTTGCCGCGGCGCACCGTGGCTTCGATGCTGCCGCCTGAGAGCGTGAGCTCGGTGCGCACCGCGCCGAGCGTCGGCCCTACACCGGCGACGCGTGCATCGAGATCGATGTCGCCGGCGTAGGCGAGGCCGCGCGGCAGATAGTTGCGGAAGGCGGCGATGCCGAGACGCTCCACCACCACCGTCGCGCGCCAGGGCTCGAGCGGGTGCCAGCCGCCGTCGATGCAAGCCCGCGCCTTGCCGTCGCTGGCGCAGGCCTGGCCGAGCGCCGCGCCGTCGCGGCCCACGGTGAGCATGGCGGGCGCCGCCAGCGTCCAGCGCGGCGCGGCCAGCGGCGCAAGCTCCCAGCGCGTGAGCTGGCCCACGAACCCCTGCGGTTGCAGCGCGCCGGTGGCTGCGGCGATGAACGCGGTGCCCGTGCTCTGCACCTCGGCGCCGAGCACGACCTGCGCGCGATCGCCGCTCGCCTCGACGCTGAAGGCATCGAGCGCCACGTCGCCGGCGCTGAGGCCCTTGGCCTCGAGCCGCCCGGTCACGCGGCCATCGGCCGGCGCGTCGAGTGCGCCGTCGAGCGCGGCGACGCGCGCAGTGCCGAGCAACACGCCGCGCGCGGTCACGCTCAGGTCCACACCGCCGTCCGCGGCGCGCGCCGCGCGCGCGTCGACGCTCCCCTTCGAGTTCGGCAGCAGGTCGGCGAGGTCGGGCGCCTCGAGCGCAAAGGCCGCGGAGCCCGGTAGGGCGTGCGCGCTCAGCCGCGCGTTGCCGGCTTCGAGCTGGAGCGCGTGGAGCACCAGACCGTCCAGCCCCAGCAGTGCGAGCTCGGCCGAGCGCCCGCGGCCGATGCGCGCCGAGCCCGCGACCCTGCGGCCGCGCAGTTCGCCGCCAAGATCGGCGATCTCGATCTGTGGCGCGGCCAGGCTGCCGCCGAGCTCGAGCCTCGCGGCGAGCCTCCCCGGGAAGCGTGGATCAAATCCACGCGGGTCGAGGTCGCGCGCGCGCAGCGTGGCTTGCACGCGCTGCGATCTGCCGAGCTCGAGGCTGCCGCCGCCGGTGACGCGGCCGC
>JANNEA010000110.1:0-18329 GCA_031388175.1 Gammaproteobacteria bacterium | reverse complement strand
GTGCTTGTGCGGGTCGACGACCACGGAATCCGCATGCGCGATCGCGTCGAAGGCCGCGTGTGCATCGGGCCGGAGAAGGGACGAGAGGATGAAGTAGCCGCCGTAGGCCGCGTCCACATGCACGCGCGCGCCATGCTGCCGCGCGAGCGCGAGGATGGCAGGCAGCGGATCGACCGCGCCCAGCGCCGTGGTGCCGAGCGTCGCGACGACCGTTCTCACCCCGCCCTGCTTGAGGCGCAACTCGAGCGCGTCCAGGTCCATGCGGCCATGGCGGTCCACCGCCACGCTCTCGAACGGCAGCTTGAGCACCGCGGAGATGCGCGAGTGCGTGTAATGCGCCTGGCTGCTGGCGAGCACCACGCCCGGAGACTCGTGACCGGCGACCCACAGCGCTTCGAGGTTGGCGAATGTGCCGCCACTGGTCAGGTGGCCGAGGTGGGCAGGCAACCCGAACATGCGCGCGAGCGCCGCCACCGCCTCCTTCTCCATCGCGCTCGAGGCGCGGCCGCCGTCGAGCGCATGGTTGTTCGGGTTCACCCACAGCGACAGCGCATAGGCGAGGCGCGCCACCGGATGCGGGGGCTTCAGCATCTGCCCGGCGTAGAGCGGATGGGCGTAGGGGAAGTTGCCCTGCAGCCTCGTCGCGACCTCGCGCAGCACGGGACGGATGCGGTCGAGCTCCGTCTGCGGAGCTCGGGCGGGACGGGACTTGATCTCAGGTAGCGACGCGAAACCCTGCTCCAGCACCGCCAGCGCTTCATCGAGCGCGGCCAGCGATTCGCGGTCGAGCTTCACGCCACGCTCAGGTGATCAGGAAGAGCGACAGCGCCGGCCAGTAGGTGATCAGCAGCGTCGAGATCAGCAGGATGCCGATGAACGGCAGGCAGGCGCGCACCACCTCGAGCACCGGCTTGTTGAAGCGGTAGGACGCGACGAACAGGTTCAGGCCCACCGGCGGCAGCAGATAGCCGAGCTGCAGCGTGGCCAGCAGGATGATGCCGAAGTGCACCGGGTGCACGCCGTAGGTGACCGCGACTGGCAGCAGCAGCGGCACCACCAGCACGATCGCCAGGATCTCCAGCATCATCCCCATCGCGATCAGGAACAGGTTGAGCAGCAGCAGGAAGGTGGTGCGGTCATGGATCTGTGATGTGGTCCAGGCCACCACACGCTCCGGGATGCCGGCATCGATCATCACGTTGGTCGAGGCCAGGGCCACGCCGAGGATGATCACGATGCCGCCGACCAGCACCATCGACTGGCGCATCACGTTCGGCAGTTCCTTGAGCCTGACCTCGCGGTGGATGAACACCTCGACGATCAGCACGTAGATCGCGGTCACCGCCGCCGCTTCGGACACGGCGAAGTAGCCCGAATAGATGCCGCCGAGCACGACGAACGGCAGCGGGATCTCCCAGGCACATTCGATCAGCGCGAGCTTGGCCTCGCGCCAGGAGAAGCTCTGCAGCTTCACCCCCGCCTTGCGATGCACCCAGACCGCGAAGCCGCCGAGCATCAGCACCTGGATCGCGCCGGGCACCGCGCCAGCGATGAACAGTTCATCGATGGTCATGCCGCGGCCGGCCGGCATCTGCTGCGCGACGATGCCGTAGAGGATCAGCGGCAGCGCTGGCGCGAACAGCATGCCGAGGCTGCCGCCCGCGGTGACGAGGCCGAGGCTGAAGCGGTCCGGGTAACCGGACTCCTTCAACGCCGGATACAGCAGCGCGCCGAGCGCCACGATGGTGGCGCCCGAGGCGCCGGTGAACGCGGTGAACAGCGCGCAGGCGGCGAGCGCGACGAACGCGAGCCCGCCTGGCAACCAGCCGAGGAAGGCCTGGCTCACGCGCACCAGCCGGTGCGGCGCGCCCGATTCGGACAACACGTAGCCGGCGAAGGTGAACAAGGGGATCGCGACCAGCACCGGCGTCTCGGCGATGCGATAGAACTCGATCGCGATTGCGGAGAGGTCCACTTCGCCCTGGTGGTAGCCCCACAGCGCGCTCGCGGCGATCACCGCGAACAGCGGTGCGCCGAGCAGCGCCAGGACGATGAGCAGGAGCGTGACGATCACGGTTCGCTCTTCCCATCACCAAGAGCGTCTGCGCGCAAGGTCGGCTCATGGTCGGTGAGCGGGCGCCCCTGCGGCGGGATCGGGCCGAACAGCGTCGCGTGGGTCGCGACCACGGTGTAGACCGCATAGCGCCAGGCAATCAGGCCGAAGCCGAGCGGGATGATGGTCTGGAACACCCACCCCGGCACCGGTCCGAGCAGCGGTTGGCTGTAGCCGTACTCCTCGATCACGAAGCGCGCAGCGTGCCAGGCGACCAGCGCGCTGACCGCGCTGGTGAACGCGAACACCAGGATCTCGATGCCGCGCTTGGCCCGCGGCGGCAGCAGCTTGGGCACCAGGTCGATGACGATGTGGTTGTTGTCGCGGCTCGCAGCGAGCGCGCCGAGCAAGCCCACCCACAGCACCAGGATCCGCAGCAGCTGATCGGACCAGATCAGGCCCTCGCCGAACAGGTTGCGCGCCAGGATCTGCAACCCGGCCAGCAGCACCATTACGCTAAGCATGCCGACCAGCAGCGCGTCCTCGGTCGCGCGCCCGACGCGCGAGAGCTTGTCAGCGAGCTTGGTCATCGGCAGCCGGGCATCAGCGCTTGGCAGCGCCGGCGCGATACTGATCGCGCAGCGTGACGACCTGGCCGTAGAGCTTGGCGTCGAACGAACCCTTCGCTGCCAGTTCGCTGGCGACCTGCGCACCGGTACGCTCGAACTTCGCCACATCCTCAGCATTGAACTTGAAGGTCTGCAGGCCCTGCTTGTTCAAGGCCTCACGCGCGCGCAAGCCGTCGATGCGATTTTGCACGTTCAGCTTCCTGAAGGTCGCGGTCAGCACTTCGCGCACGATCGCCTGGTCAGCGGCGGGGACCTTGTCGAAAACCTTCTTGTCGATGCAGAAAACGCCGAACAGCCAGGCGAACGGCAGGTCGGAGACGTACTTCACCTTGGTGTGCCACTGGAACGCGACCGCACCGATCGGACTCGACCCAACGGTGCCGATCAGGCCGGTCGAGAGCCCGGTCATCACATCGGTCAGCGGCAGCGTCACCGGCGGGAAGCCGAGCGCCTGCATCATGCCGTAGGCGGTCGGATCGCCTTCGGGCACCCAGGTCTTGGACTTCTTGAGGTCATCGAGCTTGGCGATCGGAGGCACCGACATCAGCAGCGCGAAGCCACCATCGGCGAAACCGAAGTTCACGAGGCCCGCCTGCTCGAGCCCGGTGTTGAAGGTGGCATCCATCTTGCTGCGCACGAAATCGAGTTCGGCCTCGTCGCGGAACAGGAACGGCAGGCCGTAGATGCGGCTGTCGGCATAGACCTCGGCCAAGCCGCCACCAGTGAACGCAGCGCCGTGCAGCTGCCCGATGCGCATCTTGCGCAACACCGACTGGTCGTTGCCCATCACGCCGCCCGGGTAGAACTTGAACCCCACGCGACCCTGGGTGCGCTTCTCGATCTCAGCGCTGGCGGCGCGGAACTCCGTCATCCAGGTCGATCCGTCCGGCGCGATGGTGGCGATCTTGATGCCGAGCGCGGGCCCCGCGCTGACCACCGCAGCACTGAGCGCGAACGCGATGGCCAGGGCGCGGACGAACAGTCGGTCGACGATCATGGTGCTGGAGCTCCGAAGTGAGGGGCTAGAAGTAGTCGTCGGCGCTGGCGAGCAAGGCGCGGGCGCGTTCCTGCGCCATCACGTTCTGCAGCGTGCGGCTGCCGGCCTCGGTCGGCGCGGCGACCACCTCGTTGAGCAGGCGGTCGTGCAGCTCGCGGTCGAACAACATGCGGGCGTAGGACTCGGCGAACTGCACCTTGGCAGCAAGGTCGGTGCCCTTGCTCAACTCGATCGCGCGCTCGAAATGCTTGCGCCCTTCCTCGGGTCGGCCGCCAAGCGCGGGCGGGCGCACGGTCTCGAGGATGCCCATATAGAGGTGGGCGTCGCCGTTGTCCGGGTCGAGTGCGAGCACACGCTCGAGCAGACCCTGGGCACGCGGCAGCTCGGCGACCGCAGCGAAGTCGTCGCTGTTGGCCTTGATCCACCCGAGCCAGCTCTGCGCCAGCGTGAACAGCGGCTTCGCGTCCTCGGCCTCGTCGCCGTAGGCCGCGACCACCGCACTCGCCTGGTCGAAGGGTGCGGCCCGCAGGCCGCAGAGATCCTCGTCCTCGGCGCAGGCCGAACGCTCGCCGTAGCCGAGCGCGCGCGTTGCCAGGCGTTTGCGCCGCGCAGCATCGTCGACGAAGGTCGCCGCGTAGGCGGTGTAGAGCGTGGCGCCACCGGCCAGGCGGTCGGCGTCATCGGGGTCGGCCTCGATCAGACCGTCCATCACCAGCAAGAACGCCGGCATGCCGCTCTTCACGGTCTCCGGGTCGTCGTGGCCGAGGATGCCGCGGGTCAGGCCTTCGCTGGTGCGGGTGACGATGCCGCCGCAGCCGGCAACTGCCAGTGCCAAGGCGGACATGAGAAGGATGCGGGTTCGCGGCACGCCCGTGATTATACGGGCCGCGACGCTCGCGTCCCTGACCCGACTCACCGAGCCTCCTCGAGCGCCAACTGCTGCAGCTCGTGGCGCAGCACAGCCTGGCGCGCAGGATCGGCGGTGGCGTTGAGCAGGGCCGAGTACTGGCGCTTGGCATCACCGTGCAAGCCGGCGCGGCCGAGCTCCTGCGCAGCGCGGTAGCGCGCGGTCTGGGCCCAGGGATCCATCGCGAACGGGTCGGTCACCGTGGCGGATAGCAGGTAGAGCCGCGCAGCCTCGGCGTGGTCGCCGCGCCCCTGCGGGCGCGCCGAAGCGGCGAGCGCGGCGCGCGAGTCGGCGGTCCAGAACGCGAGCTCGCGCTTGCGCTGCGGCTCATCCACCTGCGCGAGCAGCGGTTCGAGGAACCGGAGCGCCTCAACGTCGGCCTTGAGCGTCTGCAGGTCGAACACCACTTGCAGGAAGCGGTCGAGCGGAAAGCCGGCACCGCTCTTGAGCAGTTGCTCCAGCGCGTGTACGCCATCGGGTACGCGCCCGGCGAGCACGAACACGCGCGCGCGACGCAGGTGCCACTCAGCCGGATCTGCGCCTTGTGGCGGTGTCTCCAGCCCGACCAGCAGACGCGAGGCGAGCGGGATGTCGGGCACCGCGAGCACCGGTTCGAGCAGCAGGTAGCGCACCGGTGCCGGCACTTGCTCAGGTTGGGCGAAGGCGAGGCCGAGCGCCACGAGCTTCGGGTCATCGCCCGTGTCGAGATAGAGCTGGGCCAGCACCGCGCCGCCATCGCGCTCGCGGCTGAGCAATTGTGCGAACTGCCAGTGCGCGATTTGGCGCTGCTCCGGGTCGTCGGCGGTCGCAGCGACCACCACCGACAGCGCACGCGCTGCGATCGGCTCGGTGTCGAAGCGGTTGGTGGCGGCGACGAACCAGTCCTGTTCGCTACCGACCACGAGCTGCAGCGCGTTGCCGAGCGCCTCGCCGTACTCGCGGTAGGCGGTCCAGACCGTGGCCGGCGCGACATGCATGAACGCACGCGGATCGGCATCGCGGCCCTGCGCGACCAATGCCTTCTCCAGCGCCGCGATCCGCGACGCGGCGTTGTCCATGCGGCCAGCCGCCTCGGCGGCGATGCTCCAGGCCAATGCGCGCGCGGCGCTGGAGCGGTCCTTGGCAACCGCGAGCGCGACCGTGCGCTCGAACACCGCCGCGGGCTTGGCCGCGCCACTACGCAGGTCGGCGAGCTGTGCCAGCAACAGGGAGCGAGCGTCAGCGCCAACACCGAGCGCGACGCGAGCGCGCTTGGGGTTGCCGGCGCGCAGCAGCAGCTCGGCCTCGAGCGTCGACCACTGCGCGGCGGCGCGCGCATCATCCTGGCGATGGCGCTGGATTGCGATCGCCGCGTCCTGCTCCACGCCATCGACGGCGTAGGCGCGGATCAGCTGGCGGCGCCAGCGATCGAGCTGTGCCGCGGTCACCAAGCCATCGGCCTGCCACAGCTGGCCCGCCGCGACAGCACGCGCGGCCGCGCCGTCACCGAGTTCGAGCAGCGCATCGGCGCGCAGCGTGAGCGCGTGGGCGCGCAACGCACCAGGCGTGGCCGCTGGCAGAGCGGCGGTCGCCGCTATCAGCGCCTTCCAGTCGTGGCGGGTCTGCAAGATATCAAGCCGGAGGCGCTGCCAGGCCGCCCAGGCCTCCGCATCGATCTCGGCCGCCGGCTGCAAGGCATCGAGCCGCGTCAACGCGAGATCGGGAGTTCCGCTGCGCGCCAGGCGCTCGACCTCGGCCAACGCCGCCGCCCACGGTGGCGGCGCGACCGCCGGCGCCGCCGTGATGGCAGGCACCGTGGCGGCGGACAGAGCGAGCGTGAGGATCAGCGTTGGGTACATGGCACGTACGAAGTAGGCGCGCAAAAAGAAGCGGGCGCCCGGTCTCCGGGCGCCCGCAATCGTATCAGCGTGCTGGCCACGCGCCGCAGCGCGACGCGTATCGGTCGAGAACGGCTCAGATCTTCTCTTTGATGCGCGCCGACTTGCCGGCGCGATCGCGCAGGTAATAGAGCTTGGCGCGGCGCACGTCGCCACGGCGCTTGACCTCGACCGCGGCGACCGCCGGGCTGTAGGTCTGGAAGGTGCGCTCGACGCCCTCGCCGTGCGAGATCTTGCGCACGGTGAACGAGGAGTTCATGCCGCGGTTGCGCTTGGCGATGACGACGCCTTCGAACGCCTGCAAGCGCTCCTTGTCGCCTTCGACGACCTTCACCTGCACCACGACGGTGTCACCGGGGCCGAACTCCGGCACCTGCTTGCCCGCCATCTGCTCGCTCTCGATCTGATCGATGATCTTGCTCATTTCTCTCTCACCTTCGCTCCGCGAGGAACTCCTCGAGGAGCTGTCGTTCGATCTCGCTCAACGCGCGGCGCGCGATGAGGTCGGGACGCCGCAGCCACGTGCGTCCCAGTGCCTGCTTCAAACGCCAACGCGCCACTTGCGCGTGGTCGCCGGAGAGCAGCACCTCCGGCACCTTGCGACCCGCTTCGTCTTCGGGTCGCGTGTAATGCGGGTGGTCGAGCAGCCCCGCGACGAACGAATCGGCCACCGCCGACTCCGCGTCGCCAAGCACCCCTGGGACGAGCCGCGCGCAGGCGTCGATCACGCACAGCGCCGCAAGCTCGCCACCCGACAGCACGAAGTCACCGACCGAGAGCTCGAGGTCGACCTCGGACTCGATCAAGCGCTCGTCCACGCCTTCGTAGCGTCCGGCCACGAGGATCATCCCCGGGCCTGCTGCGAGGCGCGCCGCTTCGGCCTGGTCGAACACCCGCCCCTGTGGGCTGAGGTATACGACCTTCCGATCCGGACCGTCTGCCCTTGCGATCCTGATGGCATCGCGGAGGGGCTCGACCTTCATCACCATCCCCGGGCCGCCGCCGTAAGGCCGGTCGTCCACGGTGCGGTGCTTATCGCGCGTCTGGTTGCGCGGGTCCAAGCACCTGAGGCTCACGAGACCGCGCGTCAGCGCGCGCCCCGTCACCCCAAATCCCGCGATGGTCTGCACCATCTCCGGGAAGATCGTCACGACGTCGATCCGCATCGTCAGAACTCCGGATCCCAGTCCACCCGCATAACGCCGGCGGCGAGGTCCACGTCCTTCACGACCTGCGGCACGTACGGCAGCAACCGCTCACGGTCACCGCGCACGACGATCACGTCGTTGGCGCCGGTCTCGAAGAGGTGGCTCACCTCACCGAGCGCGACGCCGTCCACCGTCTCGACCTTCAATCCTTCGAGGTCGATCCAGTAATGCCGTCCATCCTCGGGCGGCGGCAGTTGTGCCCGTCGCACCGCAATCTCTGCGCCGATCAGCGCTAGCGCTCCTTCGCGGTCGGCGACGCCTTCCAGCGTCACCACCACGCCCGCGTTCCCTCGCCGGCGTCCGGTTGCGACCTTGTGCTCGGTCACAACCTTGCCCCGCTGCAGCAGCCAGGGCGTGTAGTTGCAGATCCCTTCCGGCGGTTCGGTGAACGAGTTCACCTTGAGCTCGCCACGCAATCCGAACAGGCCGCTGATTCGGCCGAGGACGACGAGGCGCTCGCCTGCGTCGGCCAACTTTGAGGCCATCAGCGCGGCCCTCAGGCCGCGGTCTTCTTCTGCGCGGCCTCGAAGTCCTTCATCAGGCGGACGACGCGCTCCGACGGCTGCGCACCCTGCGACACCCAGTGATCGATGCGGGCGCGATCGAGCGTCAGCGGAATCTCGCCGCCGGCGGCGACCGGGTTGTAGTACCCGACGCGCTCGATGTACTTGCTGTCGCGCGGATTGCGGCGGTCCGTCACCACGACGTGATAGAACGGGCGCTTCTTGGCGCCGCCGCGAGCGAGTCGAATCGTGACCATGGAGCTGTACCTGAAGGGGGGCCGGGAAAGGCCGCGCATTCTACGGGAACGGCCGAAAAAGTGAAGGGCGAATAAGGACTTACGAACGGGCCGAGGCCCGCAGCGGCTCCGGTTTCAGCGCTTCTTCCCGGTCGGGAAGCCCCCGGGCGGCATCCGGCCCCCCAACGAGCGCATAAGGCCTTGGACCCCACCGGCCTTCATCCGCTTCATGACGCGCTGCATCTCGTCGAACTGCTTCAGCAGCCGATTGACGTCCTGGACCTGGACCCCTGCTCCAGCCGCGATGCGGCGGCGCCGGGAACCGTTGAGGACCGCCGGGCGGCCGCGTTCCTGCAGGGTCATGGAGTCCACGATGGCGACTTGGCGTTTCAGCGCGCTGTCATCGGCCAGCGCCTTCACGCCTGCGGGCAGCCTGCCCGCCCCAGGGAGGTGTTCCAGCAAAGCGCCGAGACCCCCCATCGCCGAGATCTGGCGCAGGTGGTCGCGGAAGTCGGCGAGGTCGAAGGCCTCACCCTTGGCGGCGGTCGGCGCAACCGCCTGGGCCTTCTCGATCAACGCCTGCACATCCCCCATGCCGAGGATGCGGCCCGCGAGACGGTCCGCGTCGAAAGGCTCCAGCCCGTCGAGCTTCTCGCTCACGCCGAGGAACTTGATCGGTTTGCCGGTCAGCGCAGCGACCGACAGCGCGGCGCCGCCGCGCGCGTCGCCGTCGGCCTTGCTCACGATCACGCCGGTCAGGGGCAGCGCTGCGCCGAAGGCCCGCGCGGTGTTCGCGGCATCCTGGCCGGCCATCGCGTCGATGACGAACAGCGTCTCGATCGGCGCGACCGCAGCGTGGATACGCGCGACCTGGTCCATCAGCGTCGCGTCGATGTGCAGGCGACCGGCAGTGTCGACGATGAGAACGTCGAAGAACTTGAGGCTGGCGTACTGCTTAGCTGCGCTCGCAATCGCCATTGGATCGTTGCCAGTGCCGCGCATGAACCCGGCCCCGATCTGCGCTGCCAAACGTTCAAGCTGATCGATCGCCGCGGGCCGGCTGAGGTCGGTGCTGATCAGCAGCACCTTCTTGCGCTGCTTGTCCTTGAGCAGCTTGGCGAGCTTGGCGGCCGTCGTGGTCTTGCCAGCCCCTTGCAGGCCCGCCAACAGGATGACCGCCGGCGGCCGGGTGCGCAGGTCGAGCGCGGGATCGCCGGCGCGGAGGGTGGCAGCGAGTTCCCCGCGCACCACCTTGATGAGCGTCTGGCCGGGCGTCAGGCTCGCCGCGACCTCGCTACCGACCGCGCGCTGGCGTACGCGCGCGAGCAGGTCGATCGTGACCGGCAGCGCCACATCGGCCTCGAGCAGCGCGATGCGGACCTCGGCGAGCGCCGCGTCGACGTCGCGTTCGGTCAGCCGGCCGCGGCCAGCGAGCTGGGCGGTGATGTGCGAGAGGGCTTGGGTCAGGGACTCGAACACGGAGCCGGTTTAGAGGTCGAATTCCTCGCCACCCTTGAGCCGCACGAAGCGGCGCTCGGGGATGAACGAGCGAATCTCCTCGAAGATCGGATCCTCGGCGCCAGGCTTGAGGTGCGTGATGTGCACGTCGACGTCGTGCTTCAGCTTGCGTAGGTCGGCGGCGAGCGACTTCGGGCAGTAGTGGCGCGAGACCCAGGCCAGTTCTTCGTTGGCGTTGGCGAACGCAGTCTCGACGATCAGCAGGTCGAGGCGCGGCAGCGCGTTGAGCGCCGCCCAGAACGCATCGTTGGCGGCGGTGTCGGCGGTGAACGCGAAGGTCTTGCCGCCGCATTCGACGATGTAACCGACGCAAGGAACCGTGTGGTTCATCTCGATCGGCGTGAAGCTGCGACCGCCGACCGTGACGCGACGGCCCGGCACCACCGTCTCCAGGCGCATGCACGGCTTGGCTGCTGAGGGCAGCACGGTGAAGTCCGGCCACATCACCCAATTGAAGACGTGGCTGCGCAAAGCATCGACTGTCTCAGCGCGGCCGTAGACGGTGAGCGGCTCGGTGAGCTGGTCAAAGATGGTGTCGACAAGCAGCGGCAGGCAGGCGACATGGTCGAGGTGCGTGTGCGTCATGAACACGGTCCGGACACGACGCAGTTCCGGCAGCGGCAAATCGCCAACCCCGGTCCCAGCATCGATCAGGACTTCGCCATCGATGAGCAACGATGTCGTGCGCAATCCCGCGCCGATCCCGCCACTGCAACCGAGTACTTTTACCTTCATCCGTACGCCTCCGGCAGGCGTAGAACCCCCGAAAACCGATGCTAGCACAGGGTTTCTGCGTCCCCGCCCCGCGGTACGCTAGACGGATGAGCCCGACCTTCCCTGCGATTGCCGCCACCGCGACCTACCTGATCGCGACCTTGCTGCTCTGGCGCACGCTGACTGCGCGCACCGGACAGCGCCCGCTCGCCGCGCTCGGGCTCGGTGCCGCAGCGCTGCTGTTGCATGCCTGGTCGCTGGGGCTCGTTTTGCACGGTCCGGACAGCTTCACGCTCGACCTGCTCCGAACATCATCGCTGCTGGCCTGGGAGGTCGCCGCGCTGACGTTGGTCGCCGGGTTGACGCTGCCGGTGGGATCGCTCGGCCTGGTCGCCTTGCCAGTCGGAGCGATCGGTGCCGCCATGCTGGCTTTCGATCTAGCGCCCGTCCCCAACCCTTCCCCACTGACGGTGGCGGTCGAAGCGCACGTGATCCTCTCGCTGCTCGCCTACGGCCTGCTGCTGCTCGCGGCGGGTCAGGCGCTGCTGCTCTGGTACCAGGAACGCAGACTGCAGCGACGCGAAGTGAAGGGGCTGATCGGACTACTGCCGCCTCTGGCGGTGATGGAATCGCTGCTGTTCCAGATCCTGCTGCTGGGCGTGGTGCTGCTCAGCTTCGCGCTCGCCACCGGCTTCGCCTTCGTCCAGGACCTGCGTGCCCAGCACCTCGTCCACAAGACCGTGCTGTCGCTGCTGGCCTGGGTGATCCTCGCAGTGCTGCTGTGGGGCCGTTGGCGCCACGGCTGGCGTGGACCGCGCGCGGTGGCCATGACCCTGGCCGGGTTCGCTACGCTGGTGCTCGCGTATTTCGGCAGCCGGTTCGTGCTCGAGGTCCTGCTCGGTCGCAGCTGGGGCTGATCCGCGCTCAGACCCTGCTTTCAGACGTAGGCCAGCGCCTCGTGCAGGTGCTGCACGCCGATGACCTCCAATCCTTCTATCGTCCTTCTTGGAAGGTTCGCCGCCGGCGCCAAGGCACGCGTGAAGCCCTGCTTCGCCGCTTCCCGCAGTCGCTCTTCACCGTTCGGCACCGGGCGCAGCTCGCCAGCCAGACCCAACTCGCCGAAGGCGCAGAGCTCGCTGCCGAGCGCGCGGTTGCGCAGGCTCGACAGCAACGCGAGCGCGACCGGAAGGTCGAGCGCGGTCTCGGTCACGGTCAATCCACCGACCACGTTGAGGAACACGTCGTGGTCGTGCAGGACTGCGCCGGCGTGACGCTGCAGCACGGCGAGCAGCAGCGCCAGACGGTTGCTGTCCATGCCGACCGCGAGACGCCGCGGGTTCGTCATCTGGGTCGCGGCGACCAGCGCCTGGACCTCGACCAGCACCGGTCGCGTGCCCTGGCGCGTGACCGCGACCACGCTGCCGGGCGCGGGTTTCGCGGCACGCGCGAGGAAGATTGCCGAGGGGTTCTTGACCTCGCGCAGGCCGTCCTCGGTCATCGCGAACACACCGAGCTCGTTGATCGCACCGAAGCGGTTCTTCACTGCGCGCAGCATCCGCCAGCGCGAAGCGGTGTCGCTCTCGAAGTAGAGCACCGTATCGACGATGTGCTCGAGCACGCGCGGTCCGGCGAGCGTGCCTTCCTTGGTGACGTGGCCGACCAGCACCACCGCGATGCCATGCTGCTTGGCCAGGCGCGTGAGCAGTGCCGCGCCTTCGCGCACCTGCGACACGCTGCCAGCGGCGCCGGGCGCGTCGTCGCAGCGCATGGTCTGGATGGAATCGACCACCAACACGCGTGGCCGGTTCGCGAGCGCGGTGGCCGCGATGATCTCGACCTGGGTCTCGGCCAGCAAGTCGACGCTCGCGCCGATCACCCCGAGCCGGCGCGCACGCGCCTCAATTTGGGCCACTGATTCCTCACCGGTCGCGTACAACACACCGCCGTGGACCGCGAGCTGCGCCGCAACCTGCAACAGCAGCGTGGATTTGCCCACCCCTGGATCTCCCCCGATCAACACCACCGCGCCGGGGAGCAGACCGCCACCGAGCACACGATCGAGCTCGTCGAAACCGGTCGAGAGGCGATCCCCGGACTCGGCGGCGCCGCTGCCGAGCCTCCCCACCGAGGCCGCGGTTGCGGGCGCGGCGGGACCGGCGCTCGCGACGCGTTGCTCGAAGGTGTTCCATGCACCGCAGTCGGGGCACCGTCCGACCCAGCGCGGGGTCGAAGCACCGCACGAGCGGCAGACGAAAGAGGGTTTGATGCGTGCCATGTGCGCCGTCCTTAGCGTCCAAGTGGTCGGAATGCTAGCACGCACTCCGCGCGCATCCGGAACGAGGGCGCGCGCGTAGGGACGGCTATACTGCTGCGAGTGCAGCCGGGGGGCTCGATGCGCAAGGGATTCCTGACATCCGACGGCTTCGTCGGCTTGCTGTTCGCACTGCTGTTCTTCGGACTGGCATGGAGCACCGACTCCTTCCGCGGGCTCGAGACCGCGACCTACGACCTCGGCGTGCGACTGGCGGCGGCAGAGCCCGACCCGCGCATCGCGGTGATCGAGATCGACGACTCCAGCATCGTACGGATGGGCCGCTGGCCCTGGCCGCGCGACCTACACGCCGAGATGATCTCGCGCCTGCACCAGGCCGGCGCCAAGGTCGTCGGGCTCGGCGTGTTCCTGTTCGAGCCGCAACAGGACGCCGGCGCGACCTACCTTCAGGACCTCGCGCACTTCTACGACACTTCCAACCTCGGCAGCGTCGCGCCGCTGCCGATGCCGGCGCCCGCCACGATTGCGGCCGAACAGCTTGGCGCGGCACCTGCGACGGTCGCGGCCGCCACCACGCCTGCGGTCAAGCCCGCCACCCTGCCCGTCGCATTGACGCCCGAGATCCCTGCCCCACTTCACACCGACCTGCTCGAGTTGCGCCGCCGCATCGAGCAGGCGCAGCGCGCCACGAACATGGACGAGGTGCTGGCGGCCAAGCTGCGCGAGGCCGGTAACGTGGTGCTGCCGATCTTCATGCAACCGGGCGCCTTGCTCGGCAAGCAGGACCGCGCGCCGCCGGAGTTCGTGCTGCGCAACGCGCTGTTCAACGTGCAGGACGGACCGGAGGGCGCGGTCCCGCCGTTGGCGGCCGAGAGCCTGACCGCGCCGATCCCGGCGCTCGGCGACGCCGCCGCGAGCCTCGGCAACCTCTCGGCGATCCCAGACACCGATGGCGCAATCCGTTTCGAGGCCTTGGTGCTGCAGATCAACGACACACTGTATCCATCGATGGCGCTGGCGATCGCGGCGCGCGCGCTCAACCTCACGCCCGAGGACATCGTGGTCACGTTCGGTGTCGGCGTGAACCTCGGCGGCATCGAGATCCGAACCACGCCGCAGCTCGAGATGTACAACTCGTTCTACCCGAGCAGCGACCAGCGCCCGGCGTTCCGCACCGACTCCTTCTATGACGTGTTCACCGGCAACGTCCGCATCGAGGATTACAAGGACAAGATCGTGATCATCGGCGCCAGCGCCACCGGCGTCGGCGACCGACTGGCGACGCCGGTCTCGGCCTCGATGGCGCCAGTGCAGGCACTGGCGCACACGGTCTCCAGCATCCTGCAGGGCCATTTCTTCACCCGCCCAGCCTGGGCGCCGAGCGCTGAGCTCGGCATCGCGCTGCTGCTGGTGCTCTACCTGTGCCTCGGCATGCCGCGGCTCCCGCCCACGGTCGCGGCCGGCGCCACGCTCGCGCTGGTGACCGCGTTGCTCGCCGCCGAGCTCGTGCTGCTGCGAAGCGAGCGCCAGTGGCTGATGCTGATGACGCCGCTCGCGTTCCTGCTCAGCGGTCACCTGCTGCTCACGGTCAAGCGCTTCAACCTGGCCGAGAAGCTGCAACTCAGGACCGCAGCCGAGGGCGCCGAGAGCAACAAGATGCTCGGCCTTGCCTACCAGGGCCAGGGCCAACTCGACCTTGCGTTCGAGAAATTCCGCCGCCTGCCCAAGGATCCGGCGACGCTCGACCTCCTCTACAACCTGGCGCTCGACTTCGAGCGCAAGCGGCAGCACAACAAGGCGTTCACGGTCTACCAGGACATCAGCGCGACCGACCCGGCGTTCCGCGACACCACGACGCGCATGAAGCGCAGCAAGCAGCTCGAAGAGGCGGTGTTGATCGGCGGCGGCGGGACCATGGCCGGCACGCTGATCCTCGACTCAGGCGAACTGCAGCGGCCGATGCTCGGCCGCTACGAGATCGAGAAGGAGCTCGGCAAGGGCGCGATGGGCGTGGTCTACCTGGGCAAGGACCCGAAGATCAACCGCGTGGTGGCGATAAAGACGCTGGCCCTCGGCCAAGAGTTCGAAGCCGAGGAACTGGCGGAAGCCAAGGCGCGCTTCTTCCGCGAGGCCGAGACCGCGGGACGATTGAACCATCCGCACATCGTCACGATCTACGACGCCGGCGAGGAGCACGACCTGTGCTACATCGCGATGGAGCTGCTCAAGGGCACCGACCTCTCGCTGCACAGCAAGCCGCAGACGCTGCTGCCCGCCGACAAGGTCTTCCGGATCATCGCCGACGCGGCTGACGCGCTCGACTACGCCCACCAGCAGGGGGTGGTCCACCGCGACATCAAGCCGGCCAACCTGATGTACGACCACGACACCGGCCAGCTCAAGCTGACCGACTTCGGCATCGCCCGGGTCACCGATTCGTCCAGGACCAAGACCGGCATAGTATTGGGCACCCCTTCCTATATGTCCCCAGAGCAGCTGTCGGGCAAGAAAGTCGAGGGCCAGTCCGACCTGTTCTCGCTGGGCGTCTCGTTCTACCAGCTGTTGACCGGGCAACAGCCCTTCCAGGGCGACTCCATGGCGGCCCTGATGTTCAAGATCGCCAACGAAAAGCACCCCCCGATTGGGGTCCTACGCCCCGACCTGCCCCCCGCCATCGAGGCCATCATCGACAAGGTATTGGCGAAAGATGCTGGCTCGCGGTATCAGCGTGGAGCAGAATTGGCCACTGACATCCGGCACTGTGCCGCTGACCTGCCGAAGTCCTGACCGCGAGGCTCAATGAACGTCAAGGGCAAGATCGAGTTCATCAGCCAGAGCCATCCGGGCAAGGTCCGTCCGCACAATGAGGACGCGATCGGCACGGACCTCGAAGCGGGGCTCGTCGTCCTGGCCGACGGCATGGGCGGGTACAAAGCGGGCGAGGTGGCCAGCGCCATCGCGATCCAGACGGTGACCACCATGGTCGCCGAGGGAATCAAGAAAGCCCACAAGCAGGATGCCGAGGTCTCGGGCTTCACGGCGGAATCGCTGCTGCTCCGGGACGCCGTCGTCAAGGCCAACGAGATCATCAATCACACCTCGAAAACCCAACCCCAATGCGAAGGCATGGGCACCACAATCGTTGCCTGCCTCTACTTCGACAACCGGGTCTCGATTGCCCATGTCGGCGACTCACGCCTCTACCGCCTGCGGAAGAACCGCTTCGAGCAGGTGACCCTGGACCACTCCCTGCTCCAGGAACTGATCTCCCGGGGCTTCTATACCCCCGAAGAAGCCCGGAAATCCTTGAACAAGAACCTCGTCACCCGTGCCTTGGGCATCGAACCCACGGTCCAAGTGGAGGTCCAGGAGGACGTGGCGCTGGAGGGGGACATCCACCTGCTGTGCTCGGACGGCCTCTCGGACATGGTCGAGGACGCTGAGATTCACTTAACCATCAGCACCTTTAGTGCTAATCTTGAAGTCGCGGCTAAGCAACTGATTCAGTTGGCAAACGAGAACGGGGGTCGAGATAACATCTCGGTCATCCTGACCCGGGCCAACGCACCCTTCGAGTTGAAGCGGGGGTTCTTGAGCCGCTTGACCGATTGGTGGGGCTAGAGAGGACGCACGATGGGTAAGTTGACCCTGTCCCTGGATGGTTCGGTCATCCAGGAGATTGAGCTCCAGAAGGAGCGTTACACGATCGGGCGTCTCCCCGACAACGACATCCGCGTCGACAATCTGGCCGTCAGCGGCCACCACGCGTTGATCATCAACATCCTCAAGGACTCGTTCCTCGAGGACCTCAATTCGACCAACGGCACCTACGTCAACGGCAAGCTGGTCAAGAAGCATGCGCTGAAGGATGGCGACACCATCTCCATCGGCAAGCACAACCTGAAGTACGCGCAGGGTGGCGCGGCCCAGGTCGCCGATGATGACGAGGGCGGCGACGAGTTCGAGAAGACAATGATCATCCGGCCCGGCAGCAAGGCTCAGGGCGCGCCGAGCATGGATTCGGTCAACAAGGCGATGGCTGCCGCGGGCGCAGCGCCGATCTCCGATCAACAGGCCAAGCCTGGTGCGCTGCCGAGCGGCAAGCTGCAGGTGCTGTCGGGAGCGTTCACCGGTCGCGAGCTCGAGCTCAACAAGGCCCTGACCACGCTCGGTCGTCCCGGCGTACAGGTCGCGGCGATCACGCGTCGTGCTGACGGGTTCTTCATCGTCCCGGTCGAGAGCACCGACGGCAAAGCGCCACTGCTCAACAACACGCCAATCGGCCAGACAGCGACCAAGCTCAAGAACAGCGACGTGATCGAGATCGCGGGTGTGAAGATGGGGTTCTTCGCGACCTGAACCAGTTCGCCTGAACGAGCGATCGAAATGGGACCCGCCGCAAGGCGGGTTCCGCGTTTAGACGACGTCGTGACGCACGCGCTGGGTCACGCCACAGGTCAATTCGTAGGGGATCATGCCGGCAGCGCGCGCGAGCTGTTCGATCGGTGCCGCCGCGCCCCACAGTTCGACCGGTGCGCCGACCTCGACCTGCGGATGACCGCGCAGGTCGAACGCGATCATGTCCATCGAGACGCGACCGACCAGAGCTGCTGGTCGCCCGGCGACCAGCGCCACGGTGCCGTTCGGCGCGTGACGCGGGAACCCATCGCCGTAACCGACCGCCGCGATGCCGATCGTGCCGTCTTCAGGCGCAGTCCAACGCGCGCCGTAGCCAACAGACTCGCCCATGCGCACTGCTCTCACCGCAATCAAATTGGTCTCGAATGTCATCGCCGGTCGTAGACCTTCATCAGCGCCAGTACGGAAGGCGTACGGCGAGATGCCATAGAGCGCGAGACCAGGCCGGATCCAATCCGCATGGCTGGCCGGCATGGCCAGCGCGGCTGCAGAGTTCGCGATCGAGCGCGGCCCTGGGATGTCAGCGAAAGCGGCGAAGGCCGCGAGCTGCTCCGCGACACCGGGGGTGCCCACTTCGTCGGCCCGGGCCAGGTGGGTCATCCAGCCGACCGGCCCGCGTCGCAGCGGGTGCCGTTGCAGCGCAGCGTGAGCCGCCCGCGCCTCTTCCGGGCGGAAGCCCAGCCGATGCATGCCGGTATCGACCTTGAGCCAGAACGCCAGCGGGCCGCCGGCGAAAGCCGCGAGCATGGCGAGCTGTTGCGGCGAGTGCACCACGAGTTCGAAGCCCTCGCGCGCCGCGATCGCGATGTCGTCCGGCACGAAGGCGCCCTCCAGCAGCACCACGGGTTGGGTCAGGCCGGCGGCGCGCACCGCCAACCCCTCTTCGGCACTGGCCACGGCGAAGGAATCGGCGTGGCGCAGGCCGCGAGCGGCCGCGTCCTGCCCATGGCCGTAGGCTTTGGCATTGTTCACGGCCATCACGCGCGCGCCCGGCGC
>JANNEA010000141.1:0-2551 GCA_031388175.1 Gammaproteobacteria bacterium | reverse complement strand
GGCCCACACCGATGTGCCGGAGTACATCCGGCTGATCGCGCAGGGCGAGTTCACCGAGGCCTACCTCGTGAACCGCGCCTCGAACGTGTTCCCCGGGATCCTCGGCCGCGTCTGCGACCGGCCCTGCGAACCCGCCTGCCGTCGTGGTCGCGTTGAGGACAAGCCGGTCGCGATCTGCCGCTTGAAGCGCGTCGCCGCCGACCTCAAGGACGACTTCGAGCATCGCGTGCCCAAGCGCACCAAGCTCAACGGCAAGCGCGTCGCCTGCATCGGCGCCGGACCGGCCTCGCTCACCGTCGCCAACGACCTGCTGCCGCTCGGCTACGAGGTCGTGGTGTTCGAGCAGCACGCCACACCTGGCGGCTTGATGCGCACCAACATCCCGGCGTTCCGTCTGCCTGAGCAGGTGATGATGGAAGAGATCGGCGTGATCGAGCGCATGGGCGCGGAGATCCGCCTGGGGTCGCCGATCAAGAGCATGAAAGCGCTGCTCGAGAGCCGCGGCCCCGATGCCCAGGGCGGCAGCTTCGACGCCGTGTTCGTGGGCTCGGGCGCGCCGAAGGGCAAGGAGCTCGAACTTCCGGGCCGCAAGGAAGGCGGCGCCAACATCCACATCGGCATCGACTGGCTCGAATCGGTGGCCTTCGGTCACTTGGAGAAGATTGGCAAGAAGGTGCTGATCATCGGCGTCGGCAACACTGCGATGGACTGCTGCCGCACCTCGCTCAGGCTCGGTGCCGACGTCGTCAAGGTCATGGCGCGCAAGCCGCGCGGCTTCTTCAAGGCCTCGGTCTGGGAGCTGGAGGACGCCGAATCCGAGAACGTCGAGATCGTCATCAACCACTCGCCCAAGGCCTTCGTGGTCGAGAGCGGCAAGCTCACCGGCATGCGCTTCGACCTGATGGAGTACGAGCTCAAGGGCGAGCGCATCACCGCCGAGAAGATCACCGGTGAAGTGACCCTCCCTTGCGACGACGTGATCCTCGCCATCGGCCAGGAGAACGCCTTCCCCTGGATCGAGCGCGACCTCGGCATCGAGTTCGACAAGTGGAGCGTGCCGAAGGTCGATCCGACCACCTTCCAGAGCACCCGTCCGGGTCTGTTCTTCGGCGGCGACGCCGCGTTCGGGCCGAAGAACATCATCTGGGCGGTCGAGCACGGCCACCAGGCCGCGATCTCGATCCACAAGCATTGCCAGCGTGAGCCGGTCGCCGAGCGCCTGCCGCGCGGCGTGAACCTGCAGTCACGCAAGATGGGCCTGCACGAGTGGGCGTTCAAGAACGACTACAACCCGGTCACCCGCCAGCTGGTGCCGCACGTCTCGCTCAAGGAACGCTTCAAGAAGCTCAACATCGAGGTCGAGCTCGGCTTCACCGCCGAGGAGTTCGAGCGCGAGGTCGCGCGCTGCCTCAACTGCGACGTGCAGACCGTGTTCTCGGCGCCGGCCTGCATCGAATGCGACGCCTGCATCGACATCTGCCCGGTCGATTGCCTGACCATGACCCACAACGGCGCTGAGGCCGACCTCAGCAGCCGCCTCACCGCCAAGCGTCGCAACCTGCAGCAGCCGCTGTTCGTGTCCGGCCCGCTGAAGCAGACCGGCCGCGTGATGGTGAAGGACGAGGACCTCTGCGTGCACTGCGGGCTCTGCGCCGAGCGTTGCCCGACCGCGGCCTGGGATATGCAGAAGTCGTGGATCAAGATCCCCTACGCCGTCGATGAAGCGAGCAAGGCATGAGCGCGAAGCCGCTCAACGCCGGAGAGAACGATTTCGTCGTCAAGTTCGCCAACGTCAACGGCACCGGCTCGGCAAGCGCCAACGGCTTGATCCTCAAGACCATCTTCCGCATGGGCGTGCCGGTGGTCGGCAAGAACTTCTTCCCCTCCAACATCCAGGGCCTGCCGACCTGGTACGAGATCCGTATCACCAAGGACGGCCACATGGCGCGCAACGGCCGCGTCGACCTGATGGTGACGATGAACCCGGAGACCTACGCCAAGGACATCAAGGAGGTCAGCGCCGGCGGCTACCTGCTTTACGACTCGACCTTCTCGCGCCCATCGCTGCTCACGCGCGATGACGTGACCACGCTCGGCGTGCCGTTGGCCGAGATCTGCAACCGCGAGTTCCAGGGCGTGCGTGCGCGCGCGCTGATGAAGAACATCGTCTACAGCGGCGTGCTCGCCGCACTGCTCGACCTCGACCTCGAGGTGATCCGCGGCTTGCTGGCCGAGACCTATGCCAAGAAGCCGGCGCTGGTCGACTCCAACATGAAGGCGATCCAGCTCGGCTACGACCACGCCAAGGCGAGCTTCCAGTGCCCGCTGCCGGTGCGCGTGACGCGCATGGACAAGACCAAGGGCCATGTGCTGATGGACGGCAACACCGCCGCGGCGCTCGGTTGTTTGTTCGCCGGCGCCACGGTCGGCGCCTGGTACCCGATCACGCCCTCGACCTCGCTGATGGATGCGTTCAAGGGCTTCTGCGACAAGTACCGCACCGATCCGGCCACCGGCAAGAAGGACTTCGCGATCCTGCAGGCCGAGGACG
>JANNEA010000029.1:0-2058 GCA_031388175.1 Gammaproteobacteria bacterium | reverse complement strand
TTGAGCCGGCTCGAGGAGCACGAGCAGCGGCGCCGGGCCGCATTCAACTCCATCCGGATCCGCTTGGCGTCGCCGGACGTCATCCGCAGCTGGTCGCACGGCGAGGTGACCAAGCCGGAGACCATCAACTACCGCTCCTTCAAGCCCGAGAAGGACGGCCTGTTCTGCGAGAAGATCTTCGGCCCGGTCAAGGACTGGGAGTGCAACTGCGGCAAGTACAAGCGCATCCGCTACCGCGGCGTCATCTGCGATCGTTGCGGCGTCGAGGTGACGCAGGCCAAGGTGCGTCGGGAGCGGCTCGGCCACATCGAGCTGGCGGTCCCGGTGTCGCACATCTGGTTCTTCAAGGGCGTGCCGTCGCGCATCGGCCACCTGCTCAACATGAGCATCCGTGACCTCGAGCGCATCCTCTACTACGAGTCGTTCGTCGTCATCGATCCGGGCAAGACCGGGTTCAAGAAGCGCGAGATCATCACCGAAGACCAGTACAGCGAGGTGATGGACGAGCAGCCCGAGTCGGGGCTCAAGGCGCGCATGGGCGCGGAGGCGATCCGCGACCTGCTCGGCGAGCTCGATCTGGAGGAGCTGCAGGCGGAGTTGCGCGCCCGGGCCAAGATCGAGACCTCGGTGCAGCGCAAGAAGGAGACGCTCAAGCGTCTGCGCATCGTCGAGGCGTTCCGCCACAGCGGCAACCGCCCGGCGTGGATGATCCTCGAGGTCATCCCGGTGCTGCCGCCGGATCTGCGGCCGCTGGTGCCGCTCGAGGGCGGCCGGTTCGCGACCTCGGACCTCAACGACCTCTACCGCCGGGTCATCAACCGCAACAACCGGCTCAAGAAGCTGATGGACATCAAGGCGCCCGAGGTCATCCTGCGCAACGAGAAGCGCATGCTGCAGGAGGCCGTGGACGCGCTGTTCGACAACGGCCGCCGCAACCGCGCCGTGCGCGGGCAGGGCAACCGCCCGCTCAAGTCGCTGTCCGACATGCTCAAGGGCAAGCAGGGGCGGTTCCGCCAGAACCTGCTCGGCAAGCGCGTGGACTACTCGGGCCGGTCGGTGATCGTGGTCGGGCCGGAACTCAAGCTCAACCAGTGCGGGTTGCCCAAGAACATGGCGCTCGAGCTGTTCAAGCCGTTCATCATCCGCAAGCTCGAGGACCGCGGCTACGTCCAGACGGTCAAGAGCGCGAAGCGGCTGGTCGAGCGCGAGAAGCCCGAAGTGTGGGACATCCTGGGCGAGATCATCGAGAATCACCCGGTGCTGCTGAACCGTGCGCCGACCCTGCATCGCCTGGGCATCCAGGGATTCGAGCCGGTGCTGGTCGAGGGCAAGGCGATCCGCATCCATCCGATGGTCTGCCAGGCGTTCAACGCCGACTTCGACGGCGACCAGATGGCGGTGCACGTCCCGCTCTCGTTCGAGGCCCAGATCGAGACCAGCCTGTTGATGCTCTCGACGCACAACATCCTGTCACCGGCGCACGGGCGTCCGCTCGCGACGCCGAACCAGGACATCGTGCTCGGCTGCCACTATCTGACCAAGCCCCGCGGCGAGATCCTCAATCCGCGGCTCAAGGGTTCGAAGGCGAAGCTCGAGGCCGACGATCCGCGCCGGCTCCGCTGCTTCCACGGTCCCGACGAAGTATCCGCCGCCTTCGATGCGAAGGAGGTCTCGCTCCACGGTCGCCTCGCGATGCGTGCCGATCCGGCGCGGGCCGACAGTGGCGGCGGGGGCTGGGTGGTCACCACCGCCGGCCGCGTGCTGTTCAACGTCGTGGTCCCGGTGGAGCTCGGGTTCATCAACGAGACGATGGACAAGAAGCGCCTCGAGAATCTGGTCGGCGATTGCTACAAGCGCCTGGGCTCGGAGATCACGTCCGACCTGCTCGATGCGCTCAAGGACCTGGGATTCCGGTTCGCGACGCAGGCCGGGTTCACGGTGGGCATCGACGACGTTCGGATCCCTCCCGAGAAGCACGAGATCATCGCCCGCGCCCGCGGCGACGTGGCCCAGATCAACCTGAACTACCGGCGCGGCGTCATCACCGAAGGGGAGCGC
>JANNEA010000004.1:0-2443 GCA_031388175.1 Gammaproteobacteria bacterium | reverse complement strand
CGACTCGATGTCGTCCCCGGCGACATAGCGTCCGCGTGGTCGCCTGGGGACGACATCGAGTCGAGGCCCCGCAGCGCTAAGGCTTCGGCACCACCTGCACCAGCGAGATCCTCGGACCCCGCATCTCGCGCACCACCACCTCGAAGCCGTCGAAGGCCGCCCGATCGCCCTTGGTCGGGACACGGCCCAATTTCCACATGACGAGCCCGCCGACGCTGTCGACCTCCTCGACCTCGATGGCGTGGCCGAGCACGAGCTCGAGCGAGTACAGCGACAGCTTGCCGTCGCCGACCCAGGACCCGTCGGTCTGCTTGATCCAATCCGAACGCGTGCGCTTGAACTCGTCCTGCACGTCACCGACCAGCGCCGCGACCAGGTGGTCCATGGTCACGAAGCCGACCATCGTGCCGAGGTCGTCATCGACCACGGCGAAGTGCGGCTGGCCCTCGCGGAACATGCGGAGCAGGTCGAGCGCCTTGGTGTCGCGGTGCACGATGGGGATGTCGCGCAGCAGCGGCCTGAGCTCGTCGAGCGATGACCCCTTGCGCACCGCGGCCCACAAGTCCTTGACCAACAGCAGGCCGGAGACGTCGTCGCGGTCGCCTTCGACCGCCGGGTAGCGCGAGTAGCCGTGCTGCTCGATGCGGGCGAGGTTCTCGCTCCACGGCGCGCTGAGGTCGAGCGTGACCATCTCGCTGGCCGGGCGCATCAGGTCGCCGACCGACAGCTCGCGCAGGTCGAGCGTGCGCGAGAGTATCCGGCTCTCGACCGCACCGATCTCACCGTGCAGCTGGCTCGACGCCAGCACCTGACGCAGCTCGCCGGCCGAATGCGCCTCGTCGCCGTCCGCGGTGGTGTCCACGCGCAGCAGCCGCAGGATCCACAGCGAGGTAGCGTTGAGGATCCAGATGAACGGCCAGGCGATGTAGCGGAACACGACCAGCGGCAGCGCGATCGTCAGCGCGACGCGTTCCGGCCGGCGGATCGCCAGCGACTTAGGCGCCTGCTCGCCCAGCGTGATGTGGAGGAAGGTGATGATGAAGAACGCCGTGCCGATCGCGACGCCCGTGACCACACGCTCCGACTCGATGCCGAACATGCCGAGCCAGGGGCGGACCAGGTCGGCGAAGGTCGCCTCGCCGATCCAGCCGAGCGCGAGCGACGCGGCGGTGATGCCGAGCTGGCAGGCCGAGAGGTAGGCGTCGAGGTGGCCGCGCACGTGCAGCAGCACCCGGCCGTGGAACCCGCCCTCCTCGGCCAGCTCTTCGGCGCGCGACAACCTGAGCTTGACCAGCGCGAACTCGGCGGCGACGAAGAACCCGTTGAGGAAGACCAGCAGCAGGGCGAGCGCGAGCCCGAAGAGCGAGGTGTCTTGCATCGAGCCCTGCCACGACGCCCGCGTGTGCGAGCGGGCCCATTCTATCCAACCCGCGCCTCCGGCCCTGTGGTACAAACCGGGCAGCCTGTATGTACCAGCACGACGCCGACCTCCTCTCCCGTCTGCCGTTGTTCCGCAACGTCGACCTGCGGTCGGTTGAGCCGATCCTCGCGCGTTGCCAGGAATTCGACCTGCCCGCCGGCCATGCGCTGATCCAGCCCGGCAAGGACAACGCGTTCGCGTACCTGCTGCTGCGCGGGCGGCTGACCGTGCACCTCGCGGCCGAACAACCGCCGATCGCCACGCTTGAGCGCGGCGAATGCGTGGGCGAGATGTCGTTCTTCGGCAGCCACGTGGCTTCGGCGCTGGTGAAGTGCGCCGAGCCCTCGCAGGTGCTGGCGATCGACGTCGACTCGTTCTGGGACCTGATCAACGCCAGCCACGAGATCGCGATCAACCTGCTCTACATCCTGTCGCGCCGGGTGCGCAGCGGCAACACCACCATCGGCGAGCGCGAGGAGCGCGCCACGGTGGACGCGCTCACCGGCCTGCGCAACCGGCGTTGGCTCGACGAAGCCTTCGCCCGCGAGCTGGCCCGCGCCGATGGCGCCGGCCGGCCGCTATGCCTGGCGATGGTCGACGTGGACCGCTTCAAGAAGTTCAACGATGAACACGGTCACCGCGCCGGTGACGAAGTGCTGAAGGGCGTGGGTCGCGTGCTGCGCGACACTTCGCGACCGAACGACCTGGCCGCGCGCTACGGTGGCGAAGAGTTCTCGGTGCTGTTCCCGGACACGCCGCTCGACGACGCACTGGCCGCGGCCGAGCGCCTACGCCGCGCGATCGCGGCCTGCGAGATCGGCTACGAGGGGGGAACCCTGCCCCGCGTCACCGCATCGTTCGGCTTGGTCCAGCGCTTGCCCGGGGAGTCGCTCGAGCAACTGGTGACCCGTGCCGACGCGGCGCTCTACCGTGCCAAGGAGCAGGGCCGCGATCGTGTCTGTACATGATCGGGGCCGAAACTTCGGGGTCTCGGTCTCCCTCAAGACGCGGACGCGATATCGG
>JANNEA010000131.1:0-8303 GCA_031388175.1 Gammaproteobacteria bacterium | reverse complement strand
GAGATCTCGTTCGCCCAGGTGCTGATCCGCCTGTTCGAGACCGCGCGGCGCTTCGACATGGTGGTCCAGCCACAGCTGGTGCTGCTGCAGAAGACGCTGGTGAACATCGAGGGCTTGGGCCGCGAGCTGTACCCGAAGCTCGACCTGTGGCAGACCGCGAAACCCTTCCTCGAGCGCTGGGCCGAGCGCAAGCGCTCGCCGCTGGGCGCGATCGAGCGCTTGATCAAGGCGCTGCCCACGCTCGGCGATGAGATCGTCGAGACCGCCCGCACGCTGCGCACCGCGCTCAAGCGTGCCGCCGACGGCGGCGAGTACGAGGTGAAGTGGAAGAGCGAGGAGCTCGCGCGCATCGAGCGCACGCTCAAGCGCGAGCGGCACCACCGCTACTGGGCGGCGCTCGGCGTCGCACTCGCGTTGAGCGGCGCGATCTGGCTGGGACTTGGTGTAGGCGGCGCACTGCCCGGGCTGGTGATCAGCAGCATCGGCCTGGCGGTGCTCATCGTGGGACTGATCCGCTCTTAGTCACTGCGGCGTCGTGCCCGAAGGGACGGCGTGCCAGCGGTTGCCGTTCGCGGTCTCGCTCGCCACCACTTCGCTGACGCGCACGAGCGCGAAGCCCTGCTCGCCCAAGCGCGGCAGCTCGTGCTCGAGCCAGGCGAGCGTTGTCGGGCTCGGGTGCCCGATGGCGAGGGCGACACCGCGTTCGCGCGCCATGTCGAGCAGGCGCTGCCACTGCGTCGCAATCACCGCCTTCGCCGCTTCGGCGCCCGCTTGGGGAGCGGGGCCCCCGACGGGGGGCGCGGCTGGCGCCGGGTCCAGGAACACGTCGCGTCGCGTCGCCGCCACGCCGAGCTCGCGCGCCACGCTGAGCGCGATGCTGCGCTCGGTCGTGTAGGAATCGACGAAGTACAGGCCGCGTACCTGCAGCGCGCGCAGCAGCACGCGCATCGATTCCGGCGCCTGGGTCAACAAGCTGCCCATGTGGTTGTTCACGCCGATCGCGCCCGGCACGGCGGCCAGACCTGCCGCGAGCGCGGCCTGCATCGCTTGCGGTGTCGCGCCGGCCTCGATGCCGCCCGAGCCCAGTGGCTCCGCGTCCAGCGACTCGAGCGGCATATGCAGCAGCAAATCCCGGCCGCTGCTGCGGGCGGCGGCCGCGAGCGTGGTCGAGTGCGGCGTGAACGGCAGCACCGCGACCCCCACGGCGTCCGGCAGCGCGAGCACACGCATGCCGGCGGCGCGGTCGTGGCCGAGATCATCGATGAGGATCGCGATGCGCGGCGCGGGCGCCGCAGCAGCAGCCGCGCCGAGCAGCGCGGCGAACGCGGCGCCGCAGTGCGTTGCGGCGCGCATCAGTCCTTGCGCGCCAGCTTGGCGGCCTTCACCGCGAGCAGCGCCTGGGCGAGCGCCGGGTCCGGGCTCGGCGCGCCGCTGCCCGTGGCGAGCGCCGCGAGCGGGATGTCGGGCTCGATGCCGGTGAGCGGGATCGGCTGCCCCGACGGCGTGCGCCAGCGCGCGCTGGTGTACTTGAGCGCACCGCCCTGGCTGAGCGGCAGCACGGTCTGCACCGAGCCCTTGCCGTAGGTGTTGCTGCCGAGCACCACCGCGCGATGCCGGTCCTTGAGCGCACCGACCACGATCTCCGCAGCCGAAGCGGTGGCCTGATCGACCAGCACCACCAACGGCGCGCCCGACAGCGCATCGCCGGCGTTGGCGCGACGCTCGTAGCTCGCGTCGCGGGCACGGCCTTCGGAGGTGACGATCAGACCGTCCTCGAGGAACAGGTCGGCGACCTCGACCGCGGCATCGAAGATGCCGCCGCCGTTGCCGCGCAGGTCGAGGATCGCGCCACGCGGCGGGCCGTCGTGGCCAAGCCGCGCCAGCTCGCGCGCGAGGTCGCGCGCGGTGGTGCCGCTGAACTGGCTGATGCGCAGGTGCAGGTAGCCAGGCTCGAGCACGGTGGCCACCACGCTCGCGACTTGCACCCGTGCACGCTCGAGCGTCACAGCGACGCTGTCGCTGGCGCCCGCGTGGCGCACGCTGAGCTCGACCGGACTGCCCACGGTTCCGCGCAGTGTCGCGAGCGCTGCGCTCGCGTCGCTGGCATCGACCGCACGGCCGTCGATCGCGGTGACGATGTCGCCGCGCTTGAGGCCCGCGCGCGCCGCTGGCGACCCGGGCAGCGGCGCGATCACGCGCAACCCCTCGGGCTCGGCCACCAGGTCGAGGCCCACGCCGTCGTAGCTGCCGTGCGTGATGTCGTCGAGTTGCTGGAACTCGCCCGGCGACAGGTAGGCCGAGTGCGGATCGAGCCCGGCGAGCATGCCGCGCAGTGCCAAGTCGATGAGCGTGGCGTCGTCCACCGGATCCACATACTCGGCGCGCAAGCGGGCAAGCACGTCGGCGAACAACTGCGCCTGGCGCCAGGACAACGCGGCTTGCGGCGCGGGCGCGGGTTCCGCGAAGGCGAGCAGCGGCAGGAACGCGATCAAGGCGAGAGACCGTTTCATGGACGCCTCCGGGGCTGCGCCTGAGGGTACGCCGGTCAGCGGCTCCGCATCAGCGTCGCGCCAACCACTTGCGCGGATCCTGCGGCGCCTTGCCCTTGCGCACCTCGAAGTACAACGCGGCGCGCTGCTGGCCGCCCGAATCACCGCTGGCCGCGATGCGTTCGCCGCGCTGCACCCACTCGCCGAGCTGCTTGTACAGCGTCTGGTTGTGGCCGTAGAGGCTGAGGTAGCCGTCGCCGTGCTCGACGATCACCAACAGACCGTAATGCGGCAGCCAATCGGCGAACGCCACGCGTCCGGCCGCGACGCTCTTGACCTCCGCGCCAGCCGAACTCTCGATCAGCAGGCCCTCCCAGGTCATGCGGCCCTCCGCGCGTGACTCGCCGAAGCGATGCAGCACGCGGCCGCTGCGCACTGGCCAGGGCAGTTTGCCGCGCGATTGCGCGAAGGGCCTGGTCGGACCCGAGTCCGGCGCGTCCACGAACACATCGCCGATCGATTCAAGCAAACGGCGCAGCCGGTCGGACTCCTGCTGCATCCGGCTGATGTCGCGGCCGCGTTGTGCGACGTCGGCGTCGAGCCGGCCCAGCACCGCACGGCGCGACGCGCGCAGGTCGGTGAGGTCGGCGAGCGCACCAACGCGCGCGCGCTTCACGCCGTTGAGCACTGCGAGCTTGGTCTCGATGTTGCGGGTGATGCCGGCGAGCTCGGCCAACGCCGCGTCGACCCGCGCGATGCGCTCGCTGCGCGTGCGGTTGAAGCGGTCGTAGTAGGCGAGCATGCGGCCGACGCGCGCCGGATCCTGCTGGTTCAGCAGCAGCTTGAGCCGCTCTTCGCGCCCGGCCACGAACGCCGCCCGCACCTGGCCCGCGAGCGCGCCGCGCTCACGGGCCAGCAACTCGAGCCGGCGCTTGCGTTCGCGTTGCAGCGCGTCGAGGCCCTTCTGCTCGGCAGCCAACTCGGCCGCGACCTTATCGAGCGTGTTGCTGGCGGCCGCGACCTGGCGCTCGATCGCGCGCAGCGCCTTGACCATGCCGCCGCGCCGATCCACGTCGGTCGATTGCTTCTCGCTCAAGCTGGCGAGCTTGTCGCGCAGGGCGTCGAGCTTCTCTGCATCCGACGCGGGCGCCAACGCGAACGCGCCGGTCGCTGCGAACGCACCGCTGAGCACCACCGCCAACGCGTGGCGGGCCGCGGGCCGCATCAGACCAGCTGCACCAGGCAGCGGCCGGTCATCTCATCGGGCTGGGGCAGGTCCATCAACTTGAGCAGCGTCGGCGCCACGTCCGAGAGCACGCCGCCCGGCACGATCGTGGCCTTGCGCCCGACGTACACGAACGGCACCAGGTTGGTGGTGTGCGCGGTGTGGGCCTGCTCGGTGCTGTCATCGAACATCTGCTCGATGTTGCCGTGATCGGCAGTGATGATCAGCTCGCCGCCGGCCGCTTCGACCGCGGTCACGAGCTTGCCGAGGCAATCATCGAGCGTCTCGGCGGCCTTGACCGCCGCGGCCATGAAGCCGGTGTGGCCGACCATGTCGGCGTTGGCGTAGTTCACCACCACGAAGTCGTACTTGCCGGACTCGACCGCGGTGATGAGCTTGGCGGTGACCTCCGGCGCGCTCATCGCAGGCGCAAGGTCGTAGGTCGCGACCTTCGGCGACGGCACCAGGATGCGGTCCTCGCCGGGGAACGCGCGCTCCTCGCCGCCGTTGAAGAAGAAGGTCACGTGCGCGTACTTCTCGGTCTCGGCGATGCGCAGTTGCGTCAAGCCGAGCGCCGCCAGGTGCTCGCCCAGCGTGTGGCGCGGCCGCACGCTCGGGAACGCGACCGGCGCTTCGAAATCGTCGCGATACTGGGTGAGGCAGACGTAGGACGAGAGCATCGGGCGCTTGCCGCGGGCGAACCCCTGGAAGCCGTCGACGGTGAAGGCCTCGGTGAGCTCGCGCGCGCGGTCGGCGCGGAAGTTCATGAAGATCCAGGCGTCGCCGTCGCGGACCGGCCGCGCGCTCGCACCGACCACCGTCGGCTTCACGAACTCGTCGGATTCGCCGCGCGCGTAGGCCGCCGCCAGCCCCGCGACCGCATCGTTGGCGCGCGCCACCGACTTGCCTTCGGTGTAGAGCTCGTAGGCTTCGCGCACGCGGTCCCAGCGCTGGTCGCGGTCCATCGCGTAATAGCGACCACAGAGGCTGGCGATCCAGGCGTCGGGGAGTTTCGCCAACGCTGCGCTCAACTTCTCGAGCGACGCCTTGGCCGACTTCGGCGGCGTGTCGCGGCCGTCGAGGATCGCGTGCACCGCCACCGGCACGCCGCGGCCGGCGGTGAGTTCGGCCATGGCGATGATCTGGTCCTCGTGGCTGTGCACGCCGCCGGGCGAGAGCAGCCCGGCGATGTGCACCGTGCCGCCGGAATGGCGCGTCGCCTCGATGCACATGAGCAGCACGGGGTTCTTGCGGAAGCTGCCATCGGCGATGGCGCGGTCGATCCGCGTGAAATCCTGGAACACGACCCGGCCCGCGCCGATGTTCAGGTGCCCGACCTCGGAATTGCCCATCTGCCCCGCGGGCAGGCCGACCGAGTGGCCGGAGCCGTCGACCAGGCCGTGGGCGTGGGCGGCGAGCAGCCGCTTCCAGTTCGGCATGCGCGCGTTGCACAACGCGTTGTGGTCGCATTCGTCGCGATGGCCGAAGCCGTCGAGGATGACCAGGACCATGGGACGCGGGCACGACATCTTGGACCGGGATTCTACTGGTCCGCGCGGCCGCTGTTATACTTCGCGCCGCGTTTTTCCGCAGATTTCCAGCGCGAGAATTCCACGCATGGATCGCTTCATCGAGTTCGCCAGTGCGCATCCAGCGCTCACCGCGCTGGCCGCGGTGCTGGTCGCCGCAATCGCGGCGACCGAGCTCAAGCGTGCGCTGCGCGCCTGGCGCGAGCTCACGCCTTTCGAGCTGACGCAGCTGGTGAACTCAGGCGCTTTGCTGCTCGACCTGCGCGGCGACAAGTCGCACCGCGATGGCCACATCGCTGGCGCGCGCGCCGTGGCGCTGGCCGAGCTCGATGCGGCGGTCGCGAAGCAGCCCAAGGACGCCCAGGTCGTCGCCTATTGCGAGACCGGGGCCGATTCGGGCAAGGCCGCGGAGCGGCTGGTCGCCGCCGGCTTCGGCAAGGTCGCAACGCTCAAGGGCGGGCTCGCCAACTGGCGCGCCGACAACCTTCCGCTCGCCCGTAGCGACAAGAAGAGCTAGCGCCACCGATGGCCGCGGTCGTGGTCTACAGTGCCGGCTACTGCGCCCTGTGCGATCGGGCCAAGGCGCTGCTCAAGCGCAAGGCGGTGGCGTTCACCGAGATCATGGTGGACCAGGATCCCGCGCAGCGCGCCGAGATGGAACAGCGCAGCGGTCGACGCACCGTGCCCCAGATCTTCATCGGCGCCATCCACGTGGGCGGCTTCGAGGAGATCTACCGATTGGAGCGCGACGGCAAACTCGACGCGCTGCTCGCCGACGAACAACATGATGCAAGGTGAACCGACGATGGCCGACGAGAACACCAGCTTCAAGCTCATGCGCGTCTATCTGCGGGACGTCTCATTCGAAAGCCCGTCGGCGCCCGAAGGGTTCCTGATCAAGGCCGAGCCTGAGATTGACCTGCGGTTGGCGGTGAACGCGCGTGCCTTGCCCGACGAGACCTTCGAGGTCGTGCTCACCGGCACAGTCACTGCGCGTGCCGAAGGGCGCACGCTCTACCTCTGCGAGGTCCACCAGGCTGGCTTGTTCCAGTCCCGCGGCAACGCGGCCGCGGACCTCGAACGCCGACTGCACGTGTTCTGCCCCAAGCAGCTGTTCCCGTTCCTACGCGAGGCGGTCGCCAACCTCGTAATCAAGGGCGGCTTCCCGCCGGTGGTAATCACGCCGATGCGGTTCGACGAGCTCTACACCTCGATCAAGCAACCGAAGGCTCAGGTCTGAACCGATGAGCGCGGCGCGCCATGGCCCCGCGCCGTTCGGCGTGATCGGTGCAGGCTCCTGGGGCACCGCGCTCGCCATCCAACTCGCGCGCAACGGTCACACGGTCCGGCTCTGGGGTCTGCCGACCGACGGCCTCGATGTCATGGCGCGCGACCGGCGCAACGACCGCTACCTGCCCGGCTCGCATTTCCCCGACCCGCTGCTGATCCAGCCCGACATGGCGGCACTGCTCGCCGAATGCGGCGACCTGTTGGTGGTCACGCCGAGCCATGGGTTGCGCGGCGTGTTCGAAAGCATCAAGGGTGGCGCGCACCGCGTCGCCTGGGCGACCAAGGGGTTCGAGGAAGGCAGCGGCAAGCTGCCGCACGAAGTCGCGGCCGAGGCGCTCGGTGCGCATCGTCCGCTGGCGGTGCTCTCGGGTCCGACCTTCGCCACCGAGGTCGCAAAGGGCCTGCCGACCGCGCTCACGGTGGCGGCGACGGATCCCGCCTTCGGCGACGAGCTGGCGAAGGCGCTGCACAGCCCGACGTTCCGCGCCTACACCGCTGATGACCTCATCGGTGTCGGCGTCGGTGGCGCGGTCAAGAACGTGATCGCAATCGCTGCCGGCATCTCCGACGGCCTGGGCTTCGGTGCCAACGCGCGCGCGGCACTGATCACGCGTGGCCTGGCCGAGGCGATGCGCTTGGGGCTGGCGCTCGGCGCGCGGCAGGAGACCTTCCTCGGCTTGGCCGGGGTCGGCGATCTGGTGCTGACCTGCACCGACGATCAATCACGCAACCGCCGCTTCGGCCTGGCGCTGGCCGCCGGCCACGGCGTGGACGACGCCAGGCAGCGAATCGGTCAGGTGGTCGAAGGGGCCTGGGCCGCGCGCGACGCGTTGACCCGCGCCCGCGCCGCCGGCGTTGAGATGCCGATCACTGCGCAGGTCTACCGGGTGATCTACGAAGGCGTCGCGCCTAAGGCCGCTCTTAAGGCCCTCCAGGAACGCGCCCGCACTCACGAGTGAGGTCCCGGGCCTTGGTCTGATCCATCGTCCGCGACCGGTATCGCGTCCGCGTCTTAGGGAGCGGGCGATGGATCAGGCCGAGGCCCGGCATCGCCTCGTCAGAATCCGCCGGCGTAGCCGTTCTGGCGCCATGCCTCGAAGACCACGACGGCGACCGCGTTCGACAGGTTGAGGCTGCGTTGCCCCGGCAACATCGGCAGTCGCACTCGGCGGTCCTCGGCGATGTCATCGAGCACCTCGTCGGGCAGACCGCTCGACTCGGACCCGAACAGCAGCGCATCGCCGGGCTGGAACTGTGCTGCGCCGAGCGCGAGACCCGCGCGGCGCGCGGCGAACGCGAACATCCGTCCCGACCCGACCGTCGACAAGCGACCGATGCACGCCGCGAAGTCGGCGTGCTGCTCGACCGTGACGTACTCGTGGTAGTCCAGGCCGGCCCGCTTGAGGTCAGCGTCGTCCATGCGGAAGCCGAGCGGCAACACGAGATGCAGGGTGCAGCCGGTGTTGGCGCACAGGCGGATGACATTCCCGGTGTTGGGCGGAATCTCGGGGCGGTGGAGGACGACGTGAAACATCGAGGGCATCGTAGCGCGACGCGTCGAAGAGCAAGAGCGGGGGTGGCCTACCTTCGAGCACGGGCCGCTCGCTAAGACGCGGACGCGATACCGCATCGCGGCCCGTGCTCGAAGGTCTCCACCCCCGCACCGAGCCTCGACGCCTCGCGCCACAACACCTCGGAGTTCGACGCCGACCTCCACCACCCCGGGATCCCGCGGCTGGAAGGTTGGGAGCGCGCTCTTGTGACCTAGCG
>JANNEA010000172.1:0-26454 GCA_031388175.1 Gammaproteobacteria bacterium | reverse complement strand
CGCCGCGCCGGCTCCCCCGCCCCCCCCCCCGCCACCGCGTCCCCTTCTATGGGCGGCTGCCCCCCTCCGCTGCGGCGCCGGCATAGCTAGGACAGCCAACGCGCCGGGTCGGGCAGCGTGATGCGGAAGCAGGCGCCGCCGCGCGCGCTGGGCGCGTAGTCCAGCACTGCGCGGTTCGCTGCAAGCAGCTCGCGCGCGATGAACAGCCCGAGCCCGGTGCCGCGCGCACTGCCGGAATGGAACGGCTCGAAGGCGTGCACCGCGAGCTCCGGACTCATGCCGGGGCCCTCGTCCTCGACCTCGAGCGCGGTCTCTCTGCCTGCGCGGATGCAGCGCACGGTGATGCCGCGGCTGGCGTCGCCACCGACGCCGTGGCGCACGGCGTTGTCGAGCAGATTCACCAGCACCTGGCGCAGGTGGGTCGGATCGACCCGCACCTCGAGCGCTCCGGCCGGCAGTTCAAGCGCGATGCGCGGCCCCGGCTGGTCCGCGGCGAACTCGGCGACCGTATCGCGGACGAAGGCGCCGAGCTCGAGCGCCTCCGGTCGCGCGCTGCCGCGGCGCCCCAGCGCGAGCACGCTCTCGACGATGTCGTCGACGCGGGTGACGTGGGTCGCGATGATGCGGGTGAAGCGCCGCTCTTCATCGCCGAGCCGTTCAGACTCCTCGAGCAGCTGGTTGGCATGCGACAAGGCGGCCAGCGGGTTGCGTATCTCGTGCGCGATGCTGGCGGTCAGGCGGCCGAGCGCCGCCAACTTCACATCCTGGACCCGCTCGGCCTGCAGACGCGGATCCTCGAGGAACACCAGCGTGCTGCGCTGGCCGCCGGCGCCGAGCGGCTGCAGGTGCGGCACCAGCGCGCGGCCATCAACAGCCGAGGCGAAGGCTCCAGGGGTGCGGCTGGGTTCTGCGCGCCAGGCATCGAGCAGCGCAGCCAGGCGCGGCGCGCTCGCCGCGACGCGCGTGCCGCGTGCGCGTGCCGCGATGCCGAGGTGAGCCGCCGCTGCAGCGTTGATCTGCGACAGGCGTCCCGCCTCGTCGACCACCAGCACCCCGGTCTCGAGGTGCTGCAGCACCTGGTCGTTGAGCTGCGCCATGCGCGCCAAGTCGGCGCCGCGCTGGATCGCCAGCACCTCGCTGTCGAAGGCGCGGCGCGTGAGGCGCGAGCCGAGCAGGGCGCTGCCGAGGAAGATGCCGCCGAGCAACGCGGCCGGCGTCCATTCACCGCTGCCGACGCCTTCGAGTGTGGCCAAGGCCTGCTGGAACAGCAGCGCGAGCGTCGCCAAGGCCGCGAACAGCAGCGCATAGCGCTCAGTCAGCAAAAGGCTCGCCGCCAGCACGCTCACGATCAGCAGCCCGCCGAGGCCGCTGGTGACGCCACCGCTCCACTGCACCAGCAGCAGCACTGCGACCAGGTCGACGCCGAGCTGGAGCAAGGTTTGCCCGGTGACGTTGGGTACGCGCCGCCCGAGCAACGCGGCGAAGCCGAGCGCTGCGCCGAACCAGAGCAGCACGCTGACCACGAACGCGCCGGCTTCGCTGGCACCGACGATCCGCGGCGGCTCATCGACCAGGAACAGCAGTAACAGTAGCGCCGCGGCGAAGGCGCGGAACAGGTTCAGCAGGCGGAGCAGCCGCCAGCGCAGCTCGGCGGCAGCCTGTTCGGCGATTGCGCTTTGCGCTGGAGTCGCGACGTTCGACACCGCGACGAGTCTAGCAGGGCCGTCGTTGGCGCTCGCTTGGACGCTCACCGCCTTTCGGCGACAATACGCGCCCTTCACGAACACCGGCACCGCTCATGAACCTGCACGAGTACCAGTCGAAGCAGCTGTTCGCCCAGTACGGCATGCCCGTGCCGCGTGGCGGAGTCGCCAAGTCAGCGGAGGAAGCGGTCGGCGTCGCGCGCGAACTTGGCGGTTCGTTCTTCGTGGTCAAGGCCCAGGTCCATGCCGGCGGCCGCGGCAAGGGCGGCGGCATCAAGCTCTGCCGCAGCCTCGACGAGGTGCGCGCCGCTGCCGGCGCGCTGCTCGGCAAGCGTCTGGTCACCCCGCAGACCGATGCGCATGGACTGCCGATCAGCCAGGTGATGGTCGAGGGCGGCTCCGACATCGAGCGCGAGCTGTACCTGTCGGTGCTGGTGGACCGCGGCAGCGAATCGGTGGTGTTCATGGCCTCACAGGCTGGCGGCATGGACATCGAGCAGGTCGCGCATGACACGCCGGAGAAGATCTTCCGCGTCGCGGTGCATCCCGCCGCGGGCATCCAGGATTTCCACGTGCGGCGCCTGGCCTACGGCTTGGGCTTGCGCAAGGAGCACATGCCCGACTTCATGAAGATCGTGAAGGGGCTGTATCGGATCTTTGCCGAGAAGGACGCGTCGCTGGTCGAGATCAACCCGCTGATCGTGACCAAGGACGGCCGGGTGATGGTGCTCGACGCCAAGGTCAACCTCGATGACAACGCCGCCTTCCGTCAGCCCGCGCTGCAGGCGCTGCGCGACGAATCGCAGGAGGATGCGCGCGAGCGCGAGGCCGCCAAGAGCGACCTCAACTACGTCTCGCTCGACGGCGACATCGCCTGCATGGTCAACGGCGCGGGCCTGGCGATGGCGACGATGGACATCATCAAGCTCAACGGTGGTGCGCCGGCGAACTTCCTCGACGTCGGCGGCGGCGCGACCGCCGAGCGCGTGACGGCGGCGTTCAAGCTGATCCTGACCAACCGCGACGTGAAGGCGATCTTGGTCAACATCTTCGGCGGGATCGTGAAGTGCGACCTTATCGCTGAGGGCATCATCACCGCAGCCAAGGCGCTCGGGGTCAAGGTGCCGGTGGTGGTGCGACTCGAGGGCACCCGCGTCGCCGAGGGCAAGGCGTTGCTGGCGTCCAGCGGTCTCGCGCTGATCGCCGCCGACGACCTCAACGACGCGGCGAAGAAGGTCGTCGCTGCCGCGAAGCGGGGTCGCGCATGAGCATCCTCATCGACAAGAAGACCAAGGTCATCTGCCAGGGCTTCACCGGCAAGCAGGGCAGTTTCCATTCAGAGCAAGCACTGGCCTACGGCACCCGACTGGTCGGCGGCGTCACGCCGGGCCGCGGCGGCGAGAAGCATCTCGGCCTGCCGGTGTTCGACACGGTCGCCGATGCGGTGAAGGCCACCGGTGCGACCGCGTCGATGATCTACGTGCCGGCGCCGTTCGCCGCCGACGCGATCCTCGAAGCGGCCGATGCCGGCATCAAGATCATCGTCTGCATCACCGAAGGCATCCCGGTGATGGACATGGTCGCGACCAAGGCTGCGCTCGCCGGCTATCCCGGCGTGCGCATGATCGGCCCGAACTGCCCGGGCGTGATCACGCCGGGCGAGTGCAAGATCGGCATCATGCCGGGGCACATCCACAAGCGGGGCCGCGTCGGCATCGTCTCGCGCTCCGGCACACTCACCTACGAAGCGGTGTTCCAGACCACCAACCTCGGGCTGGGCCAGAGCACCTGCGTCGGCATCGGCGGCGATCCGGTGCACGGCATGTCGTTCATCGACTGCCTCGAGTTGTTCCAGGCCGACCCGCAGACCGAAGGCATCATCATGGTCGGCGAGATCGGCGGCACCAAGGAGGAAGCGGCCGCGGCCTACATCGCCAAGCACGTGACCAAGCCAGTGGTCGCCTACATCGCGGGCGTCACGGCGCCGCCGGGCAAGCGCATGGGCCACGCGGGCGCGATCATCTCCGGGGGCAAGGGCACCGCGGCCGAGAAGTTCAAGGCGCTGGAGAAGGCTGGTGTGATCACCGTGCGTTCGCCTGGCGATCTGGGCGCGGCGATGGCCAAGTGCCTGCAGCGCAAGCCGTCGCGCAAACCCGCTCGCAAGCCCAAGGTGAAGGCCCGCAAGAAACCCGCGCGTCGCTGAACGACGCGCCGGTCGCGCCGCTCTTCGCAAAGATGGCCGGTACCCTCAAGATTGCTCTCGCCCAGGTCGACCTCACGGTCGGCGCCGTGCCGCGCAACGCTGCCGCCGTGCTCGAGGCCGCGCGCGCCGCGCGCGAGCAGGGCGCCGACCTCGTGGTGTTCCCGGAGCTCACGCTCACCGGCTATCCGCCCGAGGACCTGCTGCACCACGGCGGCCTGCTGCGCCAGGTCGACGAGGCCCTGGCGAGCCTGGCCGCCGGCGCGGGTGAGATGGCGCTCTTGGTCGGGCACCCGCAGCGCGACGGTGCGGCGCTCTACAACTGCGCGTCGTTGATCCGCGGCGGGCGCATCGTCGCCACCTATCGCAAGCAACTGCTGCCGAACTATCGCGTGTTCGACGAGAAGCGCTACTTCAGCGCGGGCGCGGACGCCTGCGTGGTCGAGGTCGCGGGCTGCCGCGTCGGCATCACGATCTGCGAGGACCTGTGGTGGCCTGGTCCCGCAGCGCAGGCGGCGGCGGCCGGGGCCGAGGTCCTGGTCAATCTCTCGGCCTCGCCCTTCGAGGTCGGCAAGCCCGCCCGGCGAGAGCAGGAGTTCGCCGCACGCGTGGCCGAAGCGCGATGCCCGCTGCTAACGGTCAACCTCGTCGGCGGCCAGGACGAGCTCCTGTTCGACGGCAGCTCGTTCGTGCTCGCCGCCGATGGTGAGGCGGTGGCGCGCCTGCCGGAGTGTGTGGAGGCGGTCACGGTCGTCGCCTTCGCGCGCGGCGCGGACGGACGACTGGCAGCGGCGGCGGGCACGCCCGCGCCGCGGCTGGCTGCCGAGCCGAGCATCTACGGTGCGCTCACGCTCGGTGTGCGCGACTACGCGCGCAAGAACGGGTTCAAGGGCGCAGTGCTTGGCCTCTCGGGCGGCATCGATTCCGCGCTCACGCTGGCGATCGCGGTCGACGCGCTCGGCGCGGAATCCGTCACAGCGCTGATGCTGCCGTCGCGCCACACCTCGCAGCTGAGCCTGGATGGCGCTGCGGCCCAGGCGCAGGCCATGGGCGTCGAGTACCACTCGGTCACGATCGAGCCGGCGTTCGCCGCGTTCGTCGCCGCGCTGGCGCCGGTCTACGCCTTCGACGATCCGCACGACGCCGCGGTGCAGAACATCCAGGCACGCTGCCGCGGGGTGATCCTGATGGCGGCCTCGAACCGGTCGGGGCGCCTGCTGCTCACCACCGGCAACAAGAGCGAGCTCGCCGTCGGCTATGCCACGCTCTACGGCGATATGGCCGGCGGCTTCGCTCCGCTGAGCGACGTCTACAAGGTGCAGGTCTGCGCGCTCGCCGCCTGGCGCAACCGCGACGGTGCGCCGATTCCGCGCGCGGTGCTCGAGCGACCGCCGACCGCGGAGCTCGCGCCCGGTCAGCGCGACCAGGACACGCTGCCGCCGTACGCGCAGCTCGATGCGATCCTGGAGGCCTTCGTCGAGGACGACCTCACGGTCGCTGAGATCGTCGCGCGCGGGCATCCGCGCGAGGTGGTGAAGCGGGTGGTGACGCTGGTGCAGCAAAACGAGTTCAAGCGGCGGCAGGCGCCGCCCGGTGTGCTGATTAGCCGGCGCGCGTTCGGGCGCGATCGCCGCTATCCCATAACCTCAGGCTACGATCCCAGCGTCAGCTGAAGATGTCCTTGAGCCAGTCGGACCAGCGCTCGTTGCGCGGCTTGTACTTGAGCGACTTCTTGTGTCCTGGATAGTTGAGGTCGAGCACTTTCTGCGCGTCGTCGGCCAGCTGCGTCAGGCCGAGCTTGTCGTAGGCCAGGATCATCAGCTCGAGCGCCTCGGCTTGGCTGGCCGACTCCGGGAAGTTGCGCAGCATGTCGGTGGCGCGCTGCGCCGCCGCCAGGAATGCACCGCGACGCATGTACCACTTGGCGACGTGCAACTCGTGACGCGCCAGCAGGTTCTGCAGCCACACCATTCGCGCGCGCGCGTCGGGCGTGTACTCGCTCGCCGGGTAGGCTTCGATCAGGCGGCGAAAGTACTGGAAGGACCTGGCCGCGGGCGTCACGTCGAATCCGGCCTGGTCGACGTTGAACCAGTTGTTCATCACGAACGGCTCGCGTGGGAAGTAGGCCAGGCCGCGCATGTAGTAGGCGTAGTCGACCCGCGGATGGCGCGGGTTCTCCTTGATGAAGCGGTCGGCTTCCAGCACGACCTGCTCGGCATCGTGTTGCTGCAGGTGCACGCTGATCAAGTCGAGGTGCGCCTGCAGCGCGTAGGGATCGAAGGGGAAGCGGGCCTGCACCCGGCGCAGGCTCTTGACCGCGATATCCCAGTTGCCGTTGCGTACCGAGCGTTGCGCATCGGCGTACAGCTCCGCCGCGGTCTTGCCCGACTGGTCCTCCGGCGAGCCCGCGCACGCGCCGAGCACGGCGACGAGGCATGCGATAATCACCGCCCGCATTGGCACTTCGAAGCGACGCGATTGCACCAGAGTCATCTCTTCTCGGCTGAGTTCAGGTTGGAGGTCCAGCCGAGGTCCCCGGCGGGCGGCGCGAGTATAGCCGCACCGGTGGGTGGGTCGTGAGCGCGCGGGTCCAGTTGCGCGCCCGGGTCCCGGATGACCTGGGCGGACTGCGCCTCGATCAGGCGCTGGCCCGGATGTTCCCCGAGCACTCGCGCGCCAGGCTGCAGGGCTGGATCAAGGATGGCGCGGTGCGCATCGATGGCATGCCCGGCCGGGCGCGCGATCCGGTGGCGGGCGGCGAGGCGGTCGAGCTCGATGCGGCACTGCCGGCCTCGGCGCGCGACGGCGCGGAGGCCATCCCGTTGCGGGTGGTGCATACGGACTCGGCGTTGTTCGTGATCGACAAGCCGCCTGGGCTCACCGTGCATCCGGGCGCCGGGCAGGCCAGCGGGACGCTGTTGAACGCGCTGCTGCACCTGGATCCCGAGCTCGCGC
Organism: Gammaproteobacteria bacterium; assembly: GCA_031388175.1. Classification (GTDB taxonomy): domain Bacteria; phylum Pseudomonadota; class Gammaproteobacteria; order Natronospirales; family JANNEA01; genus JANNEA01. The sequence continues at coordinate 19,596 of JANNEA010000172.1, read as the reverse complement.
GCGTGCCGCGTGCCGGTCTGGTCCACCGCCTCGACAAGGACACCAGCGGCTTGCTGGTGGTGGCGCGCACGCCGGCGGCGCATACCGCACTGGTCGCGGCGCTGGCCAAGCGCGATTTCGATCGTGAGTACGAAGCAGTCGTGGTCGGGCAGATGCTCTCGGGCGGGCGGGTCGATGCGCCAATCGGCCGTCACCCGGTCAACCGCACGCGCATGGCCGTGCGCGACGACGGTCGTCACGCGGTCACCCACTACCGCGTGATCGAGCGCTTCCGCGTGCACAGCCACGTGGCCTGCAAGCTCGAGACCGGCCGTACCCACCAGATCCGCGTGCACCTCGCGCATGTCGGCTACCCGATCGTCGGCGACCGGGCCTACGGCAACCGGCTTTCCGTGCCGCGTGGCGCGACACCGGCTCTGGCCGAGCTGTTGCGTGCGACCAAGCGCCAGATGCTGCATGCGCGCAAGCTCGGCCTAGCCCATCCCATCACCGGCAAGCGGCTCGAGTTCGAAGCGCCGACGCCGCCCGACCTGGTGGCGCTGCTCGCCGCGCTGCGCGACGATGCGCGCGAGGCACGACCATGAAGGCCACCCATGAAGCTCGTCCATGAAGATTGAACCGCGGCTCGGCACCGATCTCGACAACACCGCCGCCGAGCTCGGCGGCGCGGTGGCGCTGCCGCCTGGCGCGGTGCGCCCTGAGCTCATGTTCCCGAGCTGGCCGGCGCCGCGTTGGGTGCGCGCGCTGTGCACCACGCGCCGCGGCGGCGTCGGCGACCCGCCGTTCGACCGGCAGAACCTTGCCGCACACGTCGGCGACGACGCCGGTGCGGTGCGGGACAACCGCGCGGCGCTCAAAGTCGCGCTCAAGCTCCAGCGCGATCCGGCGTGGCTCGAACAGATGCACGGCGCGACGGTGGTCCGCGCCGAACAGGTGAGGGTCGGCGACCCGCCGCCGCAGGCTGATGCCTGCGTGACGAGCAAGCCGGACCACGTCTGTGTGGTGCTGGTCGCGGATTGCCTGCCGGTCCTGTTCTGCGACCGCTCCGGCCACCGCGTCGCGGCGGCGCACGCCGGTTGGCGCGGCCTGAGCGGGGGCGTGCTCGAGGCCACGGTCAGCGCGATGGGTGTGGCGCCCGCGAGCGTGCTGGCCTGGCTCGGGCCGGCGATCGGCCCGGAGAAGTTCGAGGTCGGGCCCGAGGTTCGCGCCGCGTTCGTCGATCAGGATCCCGGTGCTACGGACTGCTTCAAGCCCGTGGCGACCGAGGGCCCGCCATCTGACCGATACCTCGCCGACATCTTCGCCTTGGCCAAGCGCCGGCTGGCCGCGGTCGGCGTGACCCAGGTCCACGGCGGCGGGATCTGCACCGTGTCCGATGAGGAGAGCTTCTTCTCGCACCGTCGCGATGGCCGCACCGGCCGCATGGCGGCGATGATCTGGATGGATCCGCAGGTGGAGCAGCCGTGAGCACGCTCGCCTGGATCCTGCTCGCGACGCTGGCCTGCGGTGTCGGCGCGGCGCTGGTCGCATCGTCGTTCCTGTTGTTCAGTCCACGCCGTCGCACCCAGGCGCTGCCGCACCTCGTCTCGTTCGCGATCGGCACGCTGCTCGGCGCCGCGTTCCTCGGCCTGCTGCCGCACGCGATCGACGCGGCCGGCATGGCGGGCGTGCACCGCGTCGGTCTGGCGTTCGCACTCGGCATCCTGCTGTTCTTCGCGCTCGAAAAGGCCGTGATCTGGCGCCACTGCCACACCCACGACTGCGAGATGCACGGCGACCACGCCGGCGGCCACCGCCTGCGCGAGGCCGCGGCCAGCCGCCTGATCCTGGTCGGCGACGGGCTGCACAACTTCCTCGACGGCGTGCTGATCGGCGCGGCCTTCCTCACCGGCACGGACGTGGGCATCGTCACCGCGCTCGCGATCGCGGCTCACGAGCTGCCGCAGGAGGTCGGCGACCTCGCGGTGCTGCTGCATGGCGGCTTCACCGCCAAGCGCGCCTTCCTCGCCAACCTCGCGGTCGGCATCACCACGCTGGTCGGTGGCGTGGTGGCGTATTACGCACTGGCGCCGTTCACCGTCGCCTTGCCCTATGTGCTCGCGGTCGCGGCGGGGTCGTTCGTCTACGTCGCGGTCGCGGACCTGATCCCCGGCCTGCATCGGCGCACCGATGCCGGCGCCGGCATTGGACAGGTCGCCCTGATCCTGGCTGGGTTGGCACTCATATATATGAGTCATTCGACGCTCCACTGACGCCGATGGGCCGCGCCACCGCGGCCCCGCCCATCCGCTCCCGGCGACTTCGCGCCGCACTTTCAGTGCGGCGTCCCCTGCGCGCTTCGCTGCTCGGGGCGCGGCCTGACCGGTCGTCCTTCCCGGCTGGCCTCCGCCCGCCATCCTGGGCGGGCGGACCCCGTCGCAGCTGCAGTGCTCGGGCTCGTCGCAAGTCGCTCCGGGCGGGGCCGCGGCGGCTCGCCTCGCGGCGCAGGGAGAGGGCGTTCGATGCCCGGAGAGCGAGTTCGCGAGTCCCCGAGCATGTCTGAGCGAGACGGGCATCGAACGGCCTAGGCCCTGCGCCTTGAACGGTCGCCGTTGCGACCCCACATGAGGGATACGCCCTCGCGAGGACTCGCCATGCGCATGGACAAGCTCACCAGCGCCTTCCAGCGCGCGCTCGCCGATGCCCAGTCGGCCGCGCTCGGCCGCGACCACAACCTGATCGAACCGACCCACCTGTTGCAGGCGCTGCTCGATCAGGAGGGCGGCGCGGCGCGCCCACTGCTGGCCCAGGCCGGCGCGGATGTGGCGAAGCTGCGCAACGGCGTGAATCAGGTGCTCGATCGCCTGCCGACCGTGCACGGCGCCGGTGGCGAGGTCTCGGTCTCGCCCGAGCTCGGCAAGCTGCTCAATCACACCGACAAGCTCGCCACCAAGCGCAAGGACGCCTACATCTCGTCCGAGCTGTTCCTGCTCGCGGCGCTCGAGGACAAGGGCGCGACCGGCGGCCTGCTGCGTGACGCCGGCGCGACCAAGGCCGGCCTGGAGCGCGCGATCGATGCACTGCGCGGCGGCGGCACGGTCGCCGACCCGAATGCCGAGGACAACCGCCAGGTGCTCGACAAGTACTGCATCGACCTCACCGCACGCGCCGAGGCCGGCAAGCTCGACCCGGTGATCGGCCGCGACGACGAGATCCGCCGCGTGATCCAGGTGCTGTCGCGCCGGACCAAGAACAACCCGGTGCTGATCGGCGAGCCGGGTGTAGGGAAGACGGCCATCGTGGAAGGTTTGGCCCAGCGAATTGTTGACAAGTCCGTCCCAGAGGGGCTCCAAGGCAAACGAGTCCTCGCGCTCGACATGGGCGCGCTCATCGCCGGCACCAAGTTCCGCGGCGACTTCGAGGAGCGGCTCAAGGCCGTGCTCACGGAGCTTGGCAAGGATGAAGGCCGCATCATCCTGTTCATCGACGAGCTGCACACCATGGTTGGTGCCGGCAAGGCCGAGGGCTCGATGGACGCCGGCAACATGCTCAAGCCTGCGCTGGCGCGCGGTGAGCTGCACTGCGTCGGTGCCACCACGCTCGACGAGTACCGCAAGCATGTGGAGAAGGACGCAGCGCTCGAGCGCCGCTTCCAGAAGGTGCTGGTGGATGAACCCTCGGTCGAGGCCACGGTCGCGATCCTGCGCGGCTTGAAGGAGCGCTACGAGGTCCACCACGGCGTGGACATCACCGACCCGGCGATCGTGGCGGCCGCCACGCTGTCGCACCGCTATATCACCGACCGCCAGCTGCCGGACAAGGCTATCGACCTGATCGATGAGGCCGGTTCGCGGATCCGCATGGAGATCGATTCCAAGCCCGAGAGCATGGACCGCCTCGAGCGGCGCGTGATCCAGCTCAAGATCGAGCGCGAGGCGGTGAAGAAGGAGAAAGACGAGGCCTCGCGCAAGCGCTTGCAAGCGCTCGAGGACGACATCGGCCGCAACGAGCGGGAGTACGCTGATCTCGAGGAAGTCTGGAAAGGCGAGAAGGCAACCCTCGAGGGCACCGCGACCATCCGCGAGCAGATCGAGGAGGCGCGGCTGGAGCTCGATACGGCGCGCCGCGCTTCGGACCTGGCCCGCATGTCGGAACTGCAGTACGGCCGCCTGCCGGAGCTCGAGAAGAAACTGGCGGATGCGCAGGCCGCTGAAACGGCGGATGGCCGCGAAAACAAGCTGTTGCGCAACAAGGTCGGTGAGGAGGAGATCGCCGAAGTCGTCTCGCGCTGGACTGGCATCCCGGTCGCCAAGATGCTCGAGGGCGAGCGCGACAAGTTGCTGCGCATGGAAGCCTCGTTGGCTGAGCGTGTGGTCGGCCAGGAAGAGGCGGTGACCGCAGTCGCGAACGCGATCCGCCGCGCGCGCGCCGGCCTGTCGGACCCGCGCAAGCCCTGGGGTTCGTTCCTGTTCCTCGGGCCCACCGGCGTCGGCAAGACCGAGCTGACCAAGGCCTTGGCCGCGTTCCTGTTCGATAGCGAGGACGCACTGGTGCGGATCGACATGTCCGAGTACATGGAGAAGCACTCGGTGTCGCGACTGATCGGCGCGCCGCCCGGCTATGTGGGCTACGACGAGGGCGGCCAGCTCACCGAAGCCGTCCGCCGCAAACCCTACTGCGTATTCCTGTTCGATGAGATCGAGTCGGCTCTCCACGATGTGTTCAACGTGCTGTTGCAGGTCCTCGACGACGGTCGTCTGACCGACGGCCAGGGCCGCACTGTGGATTTCCGCAACAGCGTAATCGTGATGACCTCCAACATGGCCTCGCCGCAGATCCAGGAGCTGGCGCTCCATGGAGGGAGTGCCGGCAAGCCGGAGCAGGTCAAGGCGGCGGTGATGGAGGTCGTGCAGCAGGAGCTGCGGCCGGAGTTCGTGAACCGCATCGACGAGATCGTGGTGTTCCACCCGCTCGACCGCACGCGGATCCGGGCAATCGCCGAGATCCAGCTCGGCCAGCTGCGGGCGCGGCTCAGGGAGCGCGGCCTCAGCCTGACGCTCAGCGACCGTGGTCTCGACGAGCTGGCGGCAGCGGGCTACGACACCGTGTTCGGCGCGCGCCCCTTGAAGCGCGCGATCCAGCAACGGTTGGAGAACCCCTTGGCCCAGGCGCTGCTGCGCGGGGAGTTCGGCGCCGGCGATACGATCGATGCCGACTTCACCAAGACCGGATTCGCGTTCAGCAAGGCGGCGGACACGCGGCACTGAGCCGCCGCCACGGCGGGGGCTAGGACTTCACCTTGAGGTGCGTCAGCAGGGCAGCGACCGCCTTGCGTCGCGCGGGCGGAAGTTCTGCGAGCTGCTTCGCCAGCCGCTGAGCGTCCTTCGGCAGCGCGCCGCCATCCAGCCCGAGCAGCCAGTCCGCCGACACACCGAGCGCCTGGGTCAGCGCGGCGAAGGCATCGAGCGTGGGCAGGTTCTTGCCTGATTCCCAGTAGGAGACCGCGGATTGCGTGACCTCGCTGGCACTACTTTGAGCCAAGGCGGTCGCGAGGTCGGCCTGCGACAAGCCGCGCGCGCTGCGCGCCTGCTTCAGACGTTCACTGAAACGAGCAAGCGCCATGCGCTCTAGCCGTCGAGCGCGCGCCGCACCTGGTCCTCGATGCGCGCGAGGTCGCCGGTGGTGGCGAGGAACACGGTGTCATCGCCGGCGACGGTGCCGACCAGACCGTTGATGTGCGCGGCGTCGAGCCGGTAGGCGATCAGTTGGGCATGGCCCGGCCGGGTCCGCAGCACCAACAGGTTCGGTGGTGCCGGGCTGAGCGTGAACGGCGGGATCTCGGAGGCGCCGGGGTCGACCCGCTGGTAGCGGCCCTCGCGCTTCATCACTGTGAGCTTCTTCAGGTGGCGGCTGAGCGTCGGCTGCGTCAGATAGAAGCCGCGCTCGCGCAGCACCGTGAGGAACTGCGCCTGGTCGGTGACCGCCGCTTCGTCGATGAGGCGCAAGATTGCTTGGTCGAGGGTCATGGTTGGACTGTGCTCCGGCGTGCATATTCACGCAAGCAATCAGGTCTTGCATATTATTCTTTTAAGTGAATGATATGCGCACCCCGCGCGAATCCATGCGGGGGCATCCGCAGCCTTCACCGATGGGAGCTCGTTGAATTGGACACCCCTATGGCGCCGGCACCGGCGCTGTTGCCCACCTATCCGCCCTATCCGTTCCCCATCGTGCGTGGCTCGGGCGACCGTCTCTGGGATGACCAAGGCCTCGAATACCTCGACCTGTACGGCGGCCACTGCGTCTGCGCCACCGGTCATGCACATCCGCGCGTGATCGAAGCGATTGCCCGCCAAGCCGCCGCGCTGCCGTTCTATTCGATGGTGGCGCGCGTCCCAGTGCGCGATGCCGCAGCCTTGGCGCTCACGCGCTTCAGCGGCATGGACTCGGTGTTCTTCTGCAACTCCGGCGCCGAAGCCAACGAGAACGCGCTGAAGGTCGCCGCTCAGCTCACCGGTCGCGCGCGCTTCGTCGCGTTCCGCGGCAGCTTCCACGGCCGCACGCTGCTCGCCGCGAGCGTCAGCGATGACGCCAAGCTGCACGCGGGCGTTGAACCGCTGCTGGCCGAGGTCGAGTTCCTGCCGTTCGGCGACGTGAGCGCGTTGGTTCGTGCCTCGCTCAACGACGTCGCTGCGGTGATCGTCGAACCGATCCAGTCGATGGCTGGTTGCCGCACCGCGAACCAGGCCTGGTTCGAGTGCCTGCGCGAGGTGACGGCCAAGGCTGGCGCGCTCCTCATCTACGACGAGATCCAGACCGGCATGGGTCGCCTCGGCACCCCGTTCGCAGTGCAGCGCTACGGCGTGCGCCCCGACATGGTGACCGCGGCCAAGGGCATCGCCTCCGGCGTGCCGATGGGCGCGCTGCTCATGACCGAGGGCGTAGCGCGCAAGCTCAAGGCCGGCGACCTCGGCTCGACCTTCGGCGGTGCGCCGCTCGCGGCGGCCGCCTTGCTGGCGACGCTCGAGGTGATTGCGGGCGAGGACTTGATGGCGCGCGCATGTGCCGCGGCCGAGACGCTGCGCCGCGGCCTGCACGGCACCGTGGTGCGGTGCGTGCACGGCGAGGGGTTGTTGCTCGGACTCGACTGCGGTGCGCATGCCAAGGCGCTCAAGCAGCGCCTGCTCACCGAACGCATCCTGGTCGGCGGCTCCAACGACCCCGCGGTGCTCAGGCTGATGCCACCGCTGACCGTGACCGACGATTCGCTCAGCTGGTTCCTCGACGCGGTGCGCGCGCACCGCGCTGAGTTGCGCGCGACATGAGCGTGCCCACTGGCAGGCCCTTGCGGCACTGCACCCATATCCGCGATCTCGGCGTCGCCGGCGTCAACGAATTGCTGGCGCGCGCCGAACGGCTGCGCGCTGCGCCTTCGCGCGACCACTTGAGCGGACGCCTGCTCGGCATGGTGTTCTTCAACCCGTCGCTGCGCACCCGCACCTCGTTCGAGGCGGTGATGAAGCGCGGCGGCGGCGATGCCACCGTGCTCGAGGTTGGCAACGGCGTGTGGAAGCTCGAGGACCGCGACGGCGTCACCATGGACGGCGACCGCGCCGAGCACGTGCGCGAGGCGGTGCCGGTGCTGGCGCGCTACTGCGATGCGCTGGCGGTGCGCGCGTTCTCGGCCGGCGTCTCCGACCTCGACGACGACCTCGACCGCACCATCAACGCCTTCCGCCGCTTTTCGACCGTGCCGGTGATCAGCATGGAGTCGGCGCGCGAGCATCCCTGCCAGGGCCTCGCCGACATGTTGACCGCACGCGACCGCTTCGGCGCGACCAAGGGCTTAGCCGTGACGCTGACCTGGGCGCCGCACATCAAGCCGCTGCCGAAGGCGGTGCCGAACTCTTTCCTGTTGAGCGCGGCGGCTGCGGGCTGCGAACTGCGCGTGGCGCATCCGCCGGGCGTGGAACTGCCCGCGTCGGTGCGGGCGGAGGCGGAAGCCTATGCCCGCGAGGCCGGGGGCAGCGTGAGCTACGGCCATGATCAGAACGCTGCGCTGGAAGGCGCGCAGATCGTCTATGCCAAGGCTTGGGGGCCATCCACGGAGTCGGGACTGTCGCCGGACGAAGCGCGAGAGCTGCAGATGAGGCTCCCCGCCTGGATGCCCACGCCCGCGCACCTGCGCCGCGCCGCACGCGACGCGATCTTCATGCATTGCCTGCCGGTCCGGCGCGACGTCGAAGTCGCCGCCGCGGTGCTGGATTCGGTGCAGAGCGCCGTGGTCGACGAGGCGGAGAACCGCTTCCATGTCCAGCGGGCGCTGCTCGACTGGGTCTTCAACTAGGAGATGGTGATGGTCGGCAACAACCCCTACGACACGCTCAAGTCCGCGGCGCGCTACGTCAAGCTGTTCCGCGACAAGGTGTTCGTGGTCAAGCTCGGCGGCGAGGTGCTCGAGAGCCAGGCGCTGCGGCGCGCGCTCGCCGAGCAGCTCGCGGTGCTGTCGGCGTTCTCGATCCGTGTGGTGATCGTGCATGGCGGCGGTGTCGAGCTCGACGCGGCCTGCCGCGCGCTGGACATCCCGATCGAGAAGAAGGCCGGGCGGCGCGTGACCACGCCGGCGGTGCTCGAGGCCGCGAAGATGGTGTTCGCCGGACCGGTGCACATCGACCTGCTCGCCGACCTGCGCGCTGCGGGCCTGCCATGTGTGGGGCTGACCGGTGTGGATGCAGGCCTGGTGCACGCGCACCAGCGGCCGCCGGTCGCGGTGCAGGTGGATGGACGCACCGAGCTCGCCGATTTCGGCCTGGTCGGCGACATCGACATGGTCGATCCGCGCATCGTCACCCACCTGCTCGAGGGCGACTACGTGCCGGTGATCGCGCCGCTGTCGGGCTCGGACTCGGGCGCGATCTACAACACCAACGCCGACACGATCGCGGCGGCGGTGGCGGCGGCGCTCGGCGCCGAGAAGCTCATCTTCGTGCTCAAGGTCGCGGGCCTGCTCGAGGACGCGGCGGACCCGTCGTCGCTGGTGCCGCATTGCGACCTGGCGCAGCTCGCCGAGTTGGAGACGGCGGGCTGCCTCAAGGACGGCATGCTGCCGAAGGCCAAGGCGATCCGCGATGCACTCGCGCGTGGCGTGAAGAGCGTGCACCTGGTGAGCGGCATGCTGCCCGATTCGCTGCTGGTCGAGACCTTCACCAACGAGGGCTGCGGCACGATGATCGAGCGCGCGGCGCCGCCGGCGGCGGCGCAGGCGGTCTCGGCATGACCGCGCTCTGGGACGTCGTGCGATGAGCACGCTGTGGGACAAGTCGCTGCCGCTCGACCAGGCGATCCATCGCTTCACGGTCGGCGACGATCCGGTCACCGACCTGGCGCTGGTGCCGCTCGACTGCGTGGCCTCGGCCGCGCATGCGCACACGCTGCACGCCGCGGGATTGCTCGATCGCGCCGACCTCGCCGCATTGCTCGACGCGTTGCGCGTGGCGCATGGTGAAGCGCTGTCCGGCCAGTTCACGATCGCGCTGGAGCAGGAGGATGCGCACACCGCGCTCGAGCAGTGGCTCACCGCCAGGCTCGGCGATCCCGGCAAGCGCATCCACCTCGGCCGCTCGCGCAACGACCAGGTGCTGGTCGCGCTTCGGCTGGCGCTGCGCGACGGTCTGTTCGACCTCGCGCTGCGCGCTCAAGCCTTGGCCCACGAACTGCTCCGTTTCGCCCAGCGCCACGAGCACGCGCCGCTGCCGGGCTACACCCACCTGCGGCGCGCGATGCCCTCGTCGTTCGGCCAGTGGGCCGGCGCCTACGCCCAGGGTCTCGGCGAGGAGCTCGAGGCCGCGGCTGGCGTGGCCGGGCGGCTCGACCGTTGTCCGCTCGGCGCGGGCCCGGGCTTCGGCCTGCCCATCGCATTGGACAGAGAACTCACGGCCCGCCTGCTGGGCTTCGGCCGGGTGCAGGTGAACCCGATCGACGCGATGAACTCGCGCGGCCGCGATGCGCTCGCGGTGCTCGACTGGCTGGTGTCGGTCGCCGGCCAGCTCGAACGCCTGATGTGGGATCTCGCGCTGTACTCCACCGAGGAGTTCGGTTTCGTGAAACTGCCGGTCGCGTTCACCACCGGCTCCTCGGCGATGCCGCAGAAGCGCAACCCCGACGTGGTCGAGCTCGCGCGCGGCCACTGCCGTCGCCTGCGCGCGCTGCGCGATGAAGTGCTCACGCTGTCGTCGGGGCTGCCCTCCAGCTACCACCGGGATCTGCAGCTGACCAAGCGGCCGACGCTTGAGGCCCTAAGCGTTGGCGCCGGCCTGCTCGAGATCACCCGGCGCCTGGTGGCCGGGCTGGAGCCCGACCTCGCGCGCGCGGCCGCGGCCTGCACGCCGGAGCTGCATGCGACGCATGCCGCCTACTTGCGCGCCGCCGCCGGCGAGCCCTTCCGCGACGCTTATCGCACGGTCGCCGAAGAGGTCTCGCGCGGGACCTTCGTGCCGCCGGCGGCGGCGAGCTCTTCCCAGGGAAGCGCCGCGCTCGGCGCGCCGCAGCGCCTCGAGCTGCGCGCGCTCGGGCAGGAGCTGGCTCAGCTCGGCGAGCATTGGCGCGCGCTCGGAATGCGTGCCGCGAGCGCGGAAGCCGCCGTGTTCGCGATCGAGGGAGGCCGCAGCAAGTGACGACGCAACAGCTGACTTCAAAGAGGCACGCCGTGCTCGCGTTCTCGGGCGGGCTCGACACCTCGTTCTGCGTAATCTGGCTCAAGGAGCGGGGCTACCGCGTGACGACCGTGACGGTCGACACCGGTGGCTTCGCGTCTGCGGAGCTCGCGCGCATCGAGGCCCTGGCGCCCACGCTCGGCGCGAGCACGCACCGCACGGTGGACGCGCGCGCGACGCTGTTCGACCGCTACCTGCGCTACCTGCTCGCCGGCAACGTGCTGCGCGGCAACGCCTACCCGCTGTCGGTGAGCGCCGAGCGCGTGGCGCAGGCCGCCGCGGTGGTCGAGGTGGCGAAGGAGGTCGGGGCGACGGCGCTCGCGCACGGCTCGACCGGCGCCGGCAACGACCAGGTGCGCTTCGACGTCGCGTTCCGCGCGCTCGCGCCCGGGCTCGAGGTCATCACGCCGATTCGGACGCTCAAACTCACGCGCCAACAGGAGACGGATTTCCTCAAGGAGCGTGGCGTCACCTTCCCGGCCAAGACCACCAGCTATTCGGTGAACGAGGGCATGTGGGGCGCATCAGTCGGCGGCAAGGAAACGCTCAACTCCTGGGACGCGTTGCCGGAAGACAAATACCCGGGCGGTGCGCTCGATCCTGCGCTCGCGTCGCGCACCGTCCTGCTCGGCTTCGAGCGCGGCGTGCCGGTTTCGATCGACGGCAAGGCGATGGCCCCCGTCGAACTGGTGCTGGCGCTGAACGCGCTCGGCCGGCCATACGGCATCGGCCGCGGCATCCATCTCGGCGACACGATCCTCGGCATCAAGGGTCGCGTCGGCTTCGAGGCCCCCGCTGCCACGCTGTTGATCCAGGCGCATCGTGAGCTGGAGAAACTGGTCCTCACCGGCAAGCAGCAGTTCTGGAAGGACACGCTCGGCAACCTCTACGGCCAGCTGCTGCACGAAGGCCATTTCTTCGATCCGGTGACGCGCGACGTCGAGGCCTTCCTCGCTTCGAGCCAGATCACCGTGAGCGGCGAGGTGCGGGTGCGGCTGGTGCCACGCGCCAGCGTGGTCGAGGGCGTCCGGTCGCCGTTCTCGATGATGGATCCGAAGATCGCCTCCTACGGCGAGACCAACCATATGTGGGACGGGGCAGAAGCCGCCGGCTTCGCCAAGCTCTACGGCGTGCAACAGGTCATCGCGCGCCAGGCGCGCGCGAACGGCGATGGCGAGGGAGAAGGATCATGAGGGTCTTCGCGGACAAGATCGCGTCGGTGACGCGCAACCTGAAGCTCGATCGGCAGCTGACGCTGACCCGCGAGGTGCGCGCTGAGCATGGCGCCGTCATCGCCGGGCGCGTGCTGCGCGACAAGAGCACCTACAACCAGCTCGAGGACTGCTTCGGCCGGATGAACATCGTCCACGCCGGCGATGTGGTGGTCGGCGCCCTGGGCCATCGCAACGCGCTGCACGGCTACGAGGGCGTGCTGCCGAAGTCGGTGCAAGCCGGCCAGATGCTGCACCTGCTGAACCTCGGCGGCGTGATCGGCGAATGCGTGTCGGCGAACCCCGATGTGGGCAAGCCCTTCGAGCTCGAGGTGTTGGGCCAGGTGCTGACCTTCCCCGACATCGGTTCGCGCGCCGGCGTGCCGGCCAACGTGAGCATGGGCGCGATCGCCGCGACCGGTGTGCTGCCGAAGGTTCCGGTGATCTTCGTCATGGGCACCTGCATGAACGCCGGCAAGACCGCGGCGGCCTGCGTGTTGGTGCGGCGCCTGCGCCAGGAGGGCTTGCGCGTCGGCGGGGTCAAGCTCACCGGCGTCTCGCTGATGCGCGACACGCTGTCGATGCGCGATTACGGCGCCGTCACCTCCTGCGACTTCACCGACGCTGGCGTGGTCTGCACCGCGCCTGGCGCGGGCGTGGTCGCGACCGCGCGCACCATCTTCTCGGTCATCGGCGGCCGTGGTGTGGACGTGATCGTGGCCGAGACCGGCGACGGGATCATGGGCGAGTACGGCGTGCAGGACATCCTGGCCGCCGCCGACCTGCGCGGCCTCGGCATGGTGTTCCTGTTCTGCGCCAACGATCCGGTCGGCGTGGTCGGTGGCGTCACCCACCTCAAGAGCGAATACGGCATCCAGGTCGACCTCGTCACCGGTCCGGCCACCGACAACGCGGTCGGCTGCCGCTTCGTCGAGCGCGCGGTCGGCGTACCGGCGCACAACGCGCGCACCGGGCCCGACGAAGTGGGGAACCTCGTCCTCAAGCTGCTCGGTGAGCGGAGAGTTGCCGCTTGAGCCGCTCTGCGCGCATCCACGCAGTGATCCTCGGCGCCGCCGGTTATGGTGGCGGTGAGCTGTTGCGCCTGCTCGGCGCGCATCCGGCGGTCGCCTTCATCACCGCGGCATCGCGCTCCCACGCGGGCTCACCGTTCCACAAGGCGCATCCTGGTCTGCGCGGCATCGTCGAGGGCGAGTTCGTTGCGGAACCGGATTGGGCGCTGTTGGCGCGCGGCGTGGACGCGGGCGCCACGCCCGTGGTGTTCGCCGCGCTGCCGCATGGTGAGCTGGCGGAGAAGTTGTCCGCGCTCGAGCAGGCATGGACCGCGGCCGGGCTCACGGGCGCGAAGGGCGAACACCTCACGCTCATCGATCTCTCCGGCGACCATCGCTTGTCGGATGCCGCGGCCTATGCCAGGTACTACGGCAAGCCGCATCCGAATCCCGCGAACCTCGGTCGCTTCGTCTATGGCTTGCCTGAGTGGCAGCGCACGAAGATCGTGGGTGCCAAGCGCATCGCGAACCCAGGCTGCTTCGCCACCGCGATCGAGCTCGCGCTGCTGCCGCTGTTTGACCTGGAGCTGGGTTGGGTCGCGGTCAGCGGCACCACCGGCTCCTCGGGTTCCGGCGCGCTGCCGAGCGACACCACGCATCACCCCACGCGCGCCAACGACTACCGTGCCTACAAACCGCTGGCGCACCAGCATCTGGGCGAGGTCGAGCAACTGATCGTCGCCCATGCTCCCAAAGTGGGCGCCAAGACCCGTGTGTCGTTCGTGCCGCACTCCGCACCGCTGGTGCGCGGCGTGTACTGCACACTGCAGGCGTGCGTCGCCGACGCCGCAGCAGCCGCCGACAAGGTTCGCGCGTTCTACGCAGGTGAACCGTTCGTGCGCGTGGTCGAGGGCAGCGCGCGTCTCGCGGTGGTGGCCGGCAGCAATTTCTGCGACCTTGCGGTCGCGCACTCGGGCGACCACCTGGTGGTGATGACCGCGCTCGACAACCTGGTCAAGGGCATGGCGGGCCAAGCGGTGCAGAACATGAACACCGCGCTCGGGCTCGATGAACGCGCCGGGCTGATGCAGGCGCCGCTCTTCCCCTAAAGATGCCCTGAATCGGGCATCCTCGGCGCCATGGAACCGAGCATCGAACACAACGACCGGCTGACCCAGGTCGGCGTGGTGCCGCGGGTCTTGAGCGCGGCGCAGTGCATGCGAGCGATTGCATTGGCGCAGGGGTTCGCCCCGAAGGAAGGCCGGGTCGGCACCACCGACACGACGCGCGCCGACATTCGTCGCTCGCAGATCTGGTTCTTCGACCCCTCGCCCGAGACCGCCGAGATCTTCGAGGCTGTGCGCAAGGTGGTGGGGACGCTGAACCAGGGCTACCGGCTTGAGCTCGCCGGATTCGCCAGCGGTTGCCAGATCGCGCGCTACACCGAGGAGGTGCGCGGCCATTACGACTGGCACATCGATCTCGGAATCGGCGCCACCTCGCGGCGCAAGCTCTCGGCCTCGATCCAGCTTTCGCCGGCCGAGGCCTATGACGGCGGCGACCTCGAGTTCCACCTGAGTGGTCTCGACCGCGACACGATGCGCCAGCAGGGCACGCTGATTGCGTTCCCGTCCTTCCTCGAGCACCGGGTCACGCCGGTCACGCGCGGCGAACGCTACTCGCTGGTGGTCTGGGTCGATGGGCCGCCGTACCGCTGACGATGCGTCGCAGCCTGTTCATTCGCCGGCGCTCGCTGCCGCATAGCGGCTAGGCCGTCGTGTGGGCCAGCACCCTGGCCGGGCTGACCCAGGCGGGGATGCCGACCTGCTCAGCCCGGATTCGACTGGAGCCGCGCATACCGTCATCATTCGCGCCATCGCGCACTTCGCTGCAGGAGCCAAGACCTAGATGCCGAGCCAAGTACCAGACGGTCAGACGCGGGGTTGGATCGTCCCGATCGGCGGCGCCGAGAACAAGGACAACGACCCGCACATCCTGCAGCGCTTCGTCGCGCTGGCTGGCGGTGCTGCGGCCGACATCGTCGTGATCCCCACCGCGAGCCAGGTCAACGAGACCGGCCCGCGCTACCAGCGGTTGTTCAGCGAGCTCGGCGCGAGCGCGGTCGAGGTCATGGACTTCGACACGCGGCGCGAATGCCACGAGCGCGGGCGCCTGGATCGCCTCGCCACGGCCACCGGCATCTTCTTCACCGGCGGCAACCAGCTCCGGCTGTCCACACTGCTCGGCGGCACACCAATCGCCAAGCTCATCCGCGTGGCGAACGCGCGCGGCGTGGTGGTGGGCGGCACCAGCGCCGGCGCCAGCGTGCTGTCGGAACACATGATCGCGTTCGGCGACGAGGGCGCATCACCGGTCTCGGGCAGCGTGCGGCTGGCGCCTGGCCTCGGGCTCACCAACCGCTTCGTCATCGACCAGCACTTCCGCGAGCGTGACCGCCTGGGCCGTCTGCTCACCGCGCTTGCCTACAATCCGTTCGCGGTCGGCATCGGACTCGACGAGGACACCGCCGCCTTCATCAGTCCCGACAACCTGCTCGAGGTCGTCGGCAACGGCGCCGTCACGGTAGTGGACGCGTCGGCGCTGATGTATTCGTCGATGGACAGCGTGCGCGAGGGCGAGCCGGTCGCGCTGCTGGGCTTGACGCTGCACATCCTGACCGAGGGCACCACCTTCAACCTGCACACCCGCGAGGCCTTCGCCCCGCCGTCGACACCGAAGGGCTAGCGCCGTGCGCATCCTCGAACGCGCCGTCTACGTCGGACCTTCGTTGTATGCGCACTTCCCGGTCATCCGGCTCGTGCTCGACCTGGGCGAGCTCGAGCACTGGCCGACGACCAAGCTCGGCCCTGCCTTCGTCGATGCACTCGCGGCCACTTTGCCCGGGTTGCAGCAACACGGGTGCTCCTACCGTGAGCCGGGCGGCTTCTTCCGTCGCATGCGCGAGGGCGAGGGCACCTGGCTCGGTCACGTGCTCGAGCATGTCGCGATAGAACTGCAGAACGTCGCCGGCGAGGACGTGACCTTCGGCAAGACCCGCAGCGTCGACGGCAAGCCCGGCGTGTACACCGTGGTCTACGAATACGCGCAGCGCGAGGAGGGCGTGGCTGCCGGAGAGCTCGCCTTGCGACTGCTGTGTTCGCTCCTGCCGGATCAGATCCGTCCCAGCGGCACTGTGCCGGACGGCTGGGATTGGCCGACCGCACGCGACGAGTTCATCCGCTACGCGCAGCGGCGCGCGCTCGGACCGAGCACCGCGTCGTTGGTGCGCGCGGCCGAGGCCCGCGGCATCCCCTGGCTCAGGTTGAACGATCAGTCGCTGGTGCAGCTCGGGCACGGCAAGTACCAGCAGCGCATCCAGGCCACCGTCACCGGCATGACCCCGCACATCGCGGTCGAGCTGGCCTCGGACAAGGAAGAGACCAACAAGATCCTCGCCTCGCTGGGCTTGCCCGTCCCGCGCCAGGAACTTGTGCAGAGCGTGGCTGCCGCGGTCCGCGCCGCCCAACGCATCGGTTTCCCCGTGGTCACCAAGCCCTACAACGGCAACCACGGTCGTGGCATCTCCATCCGCCTCACCACCGATGGCGAGGTCGAGAAGGGCTACGAAGTTGCGAAGGAGCACAGCCGTTCGGTGATCGTCGAGACCTTCCTGGAAGGGGACGACCACCGATTGCTCGTCGTGAACGGCGAGCTGGTGGCGGCGACCCGCCGCACGCCCGGACATGTGGTTGGCGACGGCATCCGCACGGTTGCGCAGCTGATAGAGGTGGTGAACCAGGACCCGCGCCGTGGCGTGGGTCACGAGAAGGTGCTTACTCGCCTCACGCTGGATGCCCAGGCCGAGATGATGCTGGCCCGGGTGGACCTGACCGGCGAGTCGGTGCCGCCGGCTGGCCAGGTGGTCTATCTGCGCTCGACCGCGAACCTCTCCACCGGTGGCACCGCGACCGATGTCACGGACGTGATCCACCCCGACAACCGCGACATGGCGGTGCGCGCGATCCGCGCGGTCGGCCTCGACGTGGGCGGCGTGGATTTCCTCAGCACGGATATCACGCTGTCGTATCGCAAGATCGGCGGTGGCATCTGCGAGGTCAACGCCGCCCCCGGGTTCCGCATGCATGTGGCGCCGTCCGAGGGCACGCCGCGCGACGTCGCCAGCCCGGTGATCGACATGCTGTTCCCGCCAGGCGCCCCGTTCCGCGTGCCGATCGCCGCGATCACCGGCACCAACGGCAAGACCACCACCGTGCGCATGCTCGCGCACGTGGCCAAGATGGCCGGCTACACGCCAGGCCTGACCACCACCGATGGCGTCTACATCGACGGCCAGCGCACGGTCGAGGGCGACATGACCGGCCCGGTCGCGGCGCGGATGGTGCTGTCCGACCCGCAGATCGACATCGCGGTGCTGGAGAAGGCGCGCGGTGGCCTGCTGCGTGCCGGCATGGGCGTCACCGAGGTCAACGTCGGCGCCGTGCTCAACGTGCAGTCCGACCACCTCGGCATGCAGGGCATCGACACGCTGGAGCAGTTGGCCGAGGTCAAGCGGGTGGTGATCGAGGTCGCGACGGATTGCGCGGTGCTCAACGCCGACGACGCCAACGTCATCAAGATGTCGGCGCACACCGAGGCCAAGCACCTGTGCTACGTGACGATCAACCCCAAGCACGAGGTGGTGCGCGAACACATCCGCGCGGGCGGCCGCGCGTGTGCGCTCGAAGCTGGTGTCAACGGCCAGATGGTCACGCTCTACGACAAGGGCCGGCACATCCCCTTGATGTGGACGCATTTGATTCCCGCCACGCCGGAAGGCCGCGCCATGCACAACGTGCAAAACGCCATGTTCGCCGCCGCGCTGGCCTTCAGCATGGACATCAAGCTCGACGCCATCCGCCAAGGCCTGCGGACTTTTGACAGCACCTTTTTCCAGGCGCCGGGGCGCATGAACGTCTTCAACGAGCACCCCTTCAAGGTGATTTTCGACTACGGACATAACGCCCATGCGGTGGGCATGCTTGCCGAGCTGGCAGGCCGGCTCGACGTGCGCGGCCGCCGCCTGGTGGTGGTGGCCGGGCCGGGCGACAGGCGCGACGAAGACATCCGCGACATCGCCGCGGCCGTGGCCGGCAAGTTCGACCACTACATCTGCCGCCGCGACGACGGCCTGCGCGGCCGCGCCAGCGACGAGGTGCCGAAGATGATTGCCGAGGTACTGCGCGCGAGCGGCGTGGCCGAGAGCGCCATCACCCTGATCCCCGACGAGCAGGAAGCCATCGACGCCGCCTTGCGCATGGGCCAGCCGGGCGACCTGCTGCTGATCTTTGCCGATGCGTTGACGCGCTCGTGGAAGCAGGTCACGAAGTTCAAACCCGAGCTCGGGCTGGCGCATGCGCCGATGCAAAGTATGGTGGCTGACAACCCTGACGACAGCGTCGCGCAAGCAGTGCCCGACGACGGCACGCTGCTCGCCGCCGGCTTTGTGCGCGACGAGCGCGGCCTGCGCTTCGTGGGTGAGGCGGACGATTGACTGAGCCCAGCGGCGCCGTGGCGCCCGAGCCCAAGCACGGCTTCGAAGACTCACGCCGGCTCACGGGCCCCAGCCGCTTCTTCGACGGAGGGGCGGTGACGCTGACTCCGCTGTCGCATGTCGCTAGCAACGAAAGTGCGCATGCAAGCTGGTGTGCGCACGTCACGCAGATGGCGCAGCAGCTGGGATGGCCCGTGCCGCAGTGCGTGGTACAGCGCCACCAGCACGGCACGCTGCTGATGTGCTCGGCGCCGATAGATGCGTTGATGACCGCCACCGAGATCAGCGAGTGGGCTTGGGAGCGCTGCATGGCCGAAGTCGGCGTCATCGGTTTCGATCTCGCGCAAGACCATGGCGCGACTGCTTCCGCAGTCTTCGCCGCACGGGCGCTGGCCGAGATTCGCCCACAGCAGGCTGCATTGCGCGCAGCGGCCGCGGCGCGCGGATTGCCCATCCTCGAAGACGACGACGAGTTGTCGATCGGTGCGGGCAGCGGCAGCCGCTGCTGGCCACTTGCGGCGCTGCCCGACTTGGCAGACGTGCCCTGGGCCCCCTTGCATGACGTGCACACCGCCTTGGTCACTGGTAGCAACGGCAAGACTACGGTGGTACGGCTGCTCGCAGCGATGGCGCGCGCGGCGGGCTTGGTGAGCGGCCTGTGTAGCACCGAAGGCGTGGTCATCGATGGGCAGGCCATGACACAAGGCGACTACGCCGGCCCTGCCGGCGCGCGCATGGTGCTGCGCGATCAGCGCGTGCAAGCTGCCGTACTGGAGACAGCACGGGGCGGCATCTTGCGCCGTGGTCTGGCGGTGTGGCGCGCCGAGGTTGCCGTCGTCACCAACATCAGCGCTGACCACTTTGGTGAATACGGCGTCGACTCGGCGACTGACATCGCTGAAGTCAAGCTCACGCTGGCGCGCGCGCTGCATCAAGGCGGCACGCTGGTGCTGAACGGCGAGGATGAGCTGCTGATGGCCGCTGCGCAGCGCCTGCCCCACGTGGCGGCGGTGCGTCAGGCCCTCTTTGCGCTCGACGCCGAGCACCCGCGCCTGCAAGCGTGGCGGCGCCCCGGTGGCCCCACCTGCGGTGTGAGCGCGGGCCACTTGCAACTGTTTGACGGCAGCACGCAG
>JANNEA010000106.1:0-1537 GCA_031388175.1 Gammaproteobacteria bacterium | reverse complement strand
AAGGAAAATTCCGTTGCGGATTAGGCGCTTGGGCGCAAGAACGCCGGCCAGATCCCGCTCGCCAAGACCGAGGAAACCCCGAGGACCATAGATGCGGACAGTGCCCGCCGGCCCGGGAGGCACTTGGACGGGGTTGCCATGTGCGATGAACGCCGCGGCATCCGACCCGAGCAGGACCTCGGGCCAGCCCATGAGCCCGGCATCGACCGGCAGCAGCAGCGCCCGCAGCGCCGCCGGGTCCGCGGCACTCCCTTCAGCGAGGGCGTGGAGCTGCTCGAGCGTGTAGAGGCCCTCCGGCCCGAACGGGCCGACGGTGCTGCGCCGAAGCTCCGCGACGTGTCCCAGCGTGTCGAGCTTTGCGGCCAGGTCCTCGATCAGCGTGCGCACGTAGGTGCCTTTCGAGCAGTGCACGTCGAGCGTGAGGCGGTCGCCTTCGCGGATGACCAGGGTGAAGGCGTGGATCGTCACGCGCCGGGGTGCGCGTTCGACCGTCTCGCCCCGCCGCGCGAGTTCGTACAGCGGAACCCCATCGCGCTTGAGCGCGGAATGCATGGGGGGGATCTGTTCGCTCTCGCCGAGGAACCCGCTGAGTGCGGCGTCAAGCCTGGCGGCATCGAAAGCCGGGACCGGCTTGGTCTCGACCACGGTGCCGTCACGGTCGGCGGTGTCGGTGCGCGTGCCGAGCTGGACCACGACGCGGTAGCGTTTGTCGGCGTCGAGCAGATGGCCGGCGAACTTGGTCGCCTCGCCGAAGCACAGCGGCAGCAGACCGGTGGCGAGCGGGTCGAGGCTGCCGGTGTGGCCACCGCTTCTTGCCCTATAGAGGGCCCGGACATCTTGGAGGGCGCGGTTCGAAGAGATGCCACCCGGCTTGTCGAGCAGCAGGATCCCATCAACCTCCGTGTCGAATCGCTTTGGCGCGCGCGCCGTCACTCTTCGCCATCATCCGGCGGGTCGTCCTTGGGATGGAGGGCATCCTCGGCCAGCGCCTGATGGATCAGGGCCTCGAGCTTGGCGCCGCGGATCAGGCTCTCGTCGAAATGGAACGACAGCGACGGCAGCACCCGCATGTGCAGGCGGGCCTTGAGCTCGTGATGCAGCGCGCCGGCCGCGCCATTCAGCGCCTTGGCGGCGGCCTTGACCGCCTCGTCGCCGTCGCCTGCGGCCGCGAGCAGTGAGAAGTGGACCCGCGCATGCGTCAGGTCCTTGGTGCAGTCCACGCCGGTGATTGTCACGCCCTGCACCCGCGGGTCGCGCAGCGCGTCGCGGACCAGCTCGGCAAGCTCGCGTTGCAGCTGCTCACCGACGCGCCGGCTTCGCGGGAACTCCTTCAAAGCGTGCGGATGACCGTGACCCGCTCGAAGCATTCGATCTGGTCGCCGACCTTCACGTCGTTGTAGTCCTTGACCGCGATGCCGCACTCGGTGCCGGCGCGGACCTCGGCGGCCTCATCCTTGAAGCGGCGCAGCGACTCGAGCGCGCCCTGGTAGATCACGATGCTGTCGCGCAGCACGCGGATCGGGTTGTTGCGCTTGAC
>JANNEA010000093.1:0-6275 GCA_031388175.1 Gammaproteobacteria bacterium | reverse complement strand
GGGCGGGGTGCCCTGCGGGCCGGGGGGTTTGGGGGGCCGGCCTCTGGCGCCGTCCGGGCTTTGGCGGCCGGCCCGGGCAATCCTTGGCCGGGGCACCCCGCATCCCGCACGGTGCTCGGCGCGTCCGACGTCGCTCCCAGCGACACGAACCACGCAGCGCCCAGCGTGACGCCGCGGTTAGGATGCGGCCCATGAATCGCGCCGCCGCAGTCCTTGGTTTGGTCGCACTGCTCGCGGGCTGTG
Organism: Gammaproteobacteria bacterium; assembly: GCA_031388175.1. Taxonomy (GTDB): domain Bacteria; phylum Pseudomonadota; class Gammaproteobacteria; order Natronospirales; family JANNEA01; genus JANNEA01. The sequence goes on along the minus strand of JANNEA010000093.1, from coordinate 6,032 downwards.
CCACGCGGAGCGATCGGAGTCCTCTCGCCGAGTGGCATCCGTCGCCGAACCACAACGAGCGGCAGCCGCGGCTGATCGTGGTGCACGACACGGAGATGGCGAACGCCGAAGTCGCGCTCAAGGTGCTCACCGATCCGAAGCGTGAAGCGCGGGTGAGCAGCCACTACCTCATCGGCGAGGACGGCAAGGTGCTGCAGCTGGTGAGCGAGCGCGAGCGCGCCTGGCACGCGGGCCGCAGCCGCTGGGGTGGCCTGCCCGATGTGAACTCGGTGTCCATCGGCATCGAGCTCGACAACGACGGCTTCGAGCCCTTCGCCGAACTGCAGATCCTCTCTCTCTTATGGCTGCTGGATGACCTCTGCGTGCGCTTGGGGATAGAGCGCTCGCAGCTCGTGGGCCACGCCGACATCGCGCCCGACCGGAAGGCGGACCCCTCGCTCTACTTCCCCTGGGCGCGGCTGGCCCGCGCTGGTTTCGGCCGCTGGCCGCGCGAGGTGCGCCAGCCGGTGCCCGCCGGCTTCGACCCGATCGCCGCGCTGCGCGCGCTCGGCTACGACACGCACGAACCGAAGTGGGCGATCCGCGCCTTCCATCGCCGCTACCGCACGCTCGAGACCGTCGACCTCGACGAGCTTGACCTCGAGCTTCTCTACGACCTGCGGCAGCAGGTGATAGGCGAGTCCACGCCACCACCTCAGTCGCGCTGAAGAAAAAGGGGTCGAACTCGATTCTTTTCTGAACTGGCCCGACGCGCTGCGTTCGTGCGCGGCGACTTCACGCGCGCCGGGCACCCCGTGTCCGGCGCGGCGCGCAGGGGAGCCTGAGACTTCGAAGGCCGCGCGTGCGGGAGCCGTGCACGAACGCAGCGCGGCGGGCCAGCGCCAAGTAATCGAGTTCGACCGTCTTTTCTTCAGTGCGCGGCGGGATTGAAGTAGTGGCGCCCGCCGCGGACCTTCTCGATCTGCGCCATCAGCACCTTGAAGTCCGCGTCCGACTCGACCGGGTTTATGTCGCTCGCGTTCACGATCAACAGCGGCGCCCGGTCGTAGTGGTGGAAGAAGCGCATGTACGAATCGGCGACCTTGCTCAGGTACTCGTAGGTGATCGGCTGCTCGGCGGCGTGCGCGCGCTTCTGCACGCGCTTCATCAGCGCGTCCACCGGTGCCTGTAGATAGACCACGAGGTCGGGCGCGGGCGCGTCGAGCGACAGCGCGTGGTAGACCTGCTCGTAGATCGCGAGCTCGTCGTCGGCGAGGTTGAGCTGCGCGAACAGCCGGTCCTTCTCCAGCAGGAAGTCCGCCACGCGCACCGGCGCGAACAGATCGCTCTGGCGCAGCGCGGCCAGCTGGCGCGCGCGCTGGAACAGGAAGTAGAGCTGGGTCGGCAGCGCGAAGTGGCGCGGGTCGCGGTAGAAGCGCCCGAGGAAGGGGTTGTCCTCGGCGCGCTCGAGCATCAAGTCGGTGCCGTAGGCCTGGGCGATGCGACGCGCGAGGCTGGTCTTGCCCACGCCGATCGGGCCTTCGACCACCAGGAAGCGCGGAGCAGGAGCGTTCATAGCCGGCGCAGACCCTCGGACGAGCAACGCGCGAGCAAGGTGCCGAGCGCGCCGTAGCGCGGCAACACCAGGTCAGGCGCGAGGTCGGCCAGAGGATACAGGACGAAGTTGCGGTCGGTCAGGCCGCGATGCGGGATGTGCAGGTCGGGCTCGTCGAGCTCGAGCGTGCCGTACACGAGGATGTCGAGGTCGAGCGTGCGCGGACCCCAGCGCGTGCCGTCGCGCACGCGGCCGTGTGAGGTCTCGATGCGGCGCAGTTCGCGCAGCAGTGCGTGGGGCTTCAGCGTGGTGTCGATCATCGCGACCGCGTTCACGAACTCGTCCTGTGCGACCGGCCCGAACGGTGGGTTCGCGTAGAGCGGTGAGGCGGCGATGAACTTCGAATCAGGCAGGAGCTCAAGATCCTCGAGCGCTTGCGCCAAGCGTGCGGCCGGCGCATCCAGGTTGCTGCCGAGCCCGATGAACGCGCGGACGCTCACTCGGCCGGCGGCGCCGAACCCGGTCCTGGACCGCGGCGACGACCGCGACCGCCGCGACGGCGGCGGCGCTTGCGCGGCGCACCGTCAGCACCGAGCGCAGGCCCGTCATCGTGCCCGGGGAAGGGCGCGTCATCGGGCCCACCGTCATCGTCGGCGTGCTGGGGCTCAAGCTGGCGCGGCGGTTGCGGCTGGCGCTGCTGCGGTTGGCGCGAGTGCTGTTGCTGCTGCCGCTGCGGCTGACCAGCGCGCGGCGCACCGCGGCCGGAGAAGAACGCATCCTGATCGGGACCCTGCAGTTCCTGCGCCTCAGTCCAGAACGCGGCCAACTTCTTGTCCACTTCGCCGGCCTCGGCGCGCAGCACGAAGAAATCGTAGGCGGCGCGGAAGCGCGGGTGCGAGATGAAGCGCTGGGCGCGCTTGCCCTGGGTGAGCATGAACCGGTCCTGCATCTCCCAGATCTCGCGCATCGGCACCGAAAAGCGGCGCGGCAGAGCCACGCGCTGCACCTGGGCGTCGGTGACGTCCTCGCCGGCGGCGCGCAGCGCCTCGTACTCGCTCATGCCGCGCTGCTGCAGCACCGCGGCGCGCAGGCGCACGGGCTCCCATAGAAGTGCAGCGTAGAGGAACGCGGGGGTCACGGACTTGTCGGCAGCCACGCGCTGGTCGGTGTTCTCGAGCGCGCGCACCACGAACATCATCGGGAAGCCCTGCTCCTCTTTCGACAACGCGGCCTCGGTCTGCGGGAACAGCTGGCCGAACAGGCCGGTGGCACGCAGCATCTCGAAGGTCTGCACGCCGAAGCCGGCGAGGAACAGCTTGTTGACCTCTTCGTACAATCTGGCGGCCGGGATGTCGGCCAGCAACGGTGCCAGCTTGCGCAGCGGCTTCTCGGTGCTGCGCTCGATGCGGAAGCCGAGCTTCACCGCGAAGCGCACTGCGCGCAGCATGCGCACCGGATCCTCGCGGTAGCGGGCCTCGGGTTCGCCGATGAGACGGATCTTGCCGTCCTCCAGGTCTTTCACGCCGCCGGTGTAGTCCACCACCGAGAAGTCGGCGATGTTGTAGTAGAGCGCGTTGACGGTGAAGTCGCGGCGGAACGCGTCCTCCTCCAGCGTGCCCCAGACGTTGTCGCGCAGGATGCGACCGCCGTCGTCGAGTTCGCGATCGACTCGCTTCGAGTCGCGCCGAGCGCCGTCGTGCTCGTCGTCCTCGTCCTCCGGCTCCTCGGCCTCGGGCACACCGGCCAACGCACGGAAGGTCGCGACCTCTACCACATCACCGCCGAAGCGCACGTGCGCCAGGCGGAAGCGACGGCCGATCAGACGGCAGTTGCCGAACAGGCGCTTGACCTCTTCGGGTCGCGCGTCGGTGGCGATGTCGAAATCCTTGGGTTCGCGCCCGAGCAGCAGATCGCGCACGCCGCCGCCGACCATGTAGGCCTCGTACCCGGCCTTGTCCAGGCGGTACAGCACTTTCAGCGCGGACTCGGAAACGTTGCGCCGCGAGATGCTGTGGCGGTCGCGCGGGACGATCGTCGGGCCGTCGTTTTTTGGGTCCCGACGGAAGCGGGACCGGAAGAAATCGAACAAGGTGAGGGACTTAGGTGTGTTAGAGGCGTTGTGAGTCGAAGAATCGCTGCGTATGATACGCGGCCTTCGCAGGCACAGCCACGCTCCCATCGTCTAGAGGCCTAGGACGGAGCCCTCTCAAGGCTTAAACCGGGGTTCGAATCCCCGTGGGAGCGCCATCTTTGCACCCTGCATCGATCGGTCGCCGGCTCGGCGCTGCGTTCTACGACCTGCTGGTCGTCGCCGCGCTCTGGATGCTGGTGTACTTCTCGCTCATCGCCGCCGGTGCGGTGGCCGGCACGCTCGATGACAATCGCGATCCGCGCCATTGGCTGCTTCGCGCAGCGATCGCCTTCCTCTACTTCGCCTGGTGCTGGACCCGCAGCGGTCGCACGCTCGGCCTGCTCACCTGGAACTTGGCGCTCCTGCGTCACGACGGGCGCGTCGCCTCGCTGCCTGACGCTGCGGCGCGCTTCGCCGTCGCCTGCATCTACCTGCTGCCGGTGATCGCGCTCGAGGTCGGCTACCGCCTGGCGGTGCCACCCCTGCTCTATTACATGGCGCTGCTCGGGCCGTTCCTGCTCGGCACGCTCTGGGCGCTGCGGGACCGCCAAGGTCGCGCCCTCCACGAACTCGTCTTGGATACGCGAGTCGTGACGCCGGCGTCCGGGTGATACTCCGCCCGATGTTCCGACTCCTGTCCGTGCTGCTCGCCTTCGGCGCGTTCGCCGCATCTGCCGCCGAGCTTGCGGCGGGGACCTGCCCGCTGCCCGCGGGCGCGAAGGACGAATGGCAAGGCCAGCACGCATGGACGGCCATCGAGCAGGCCGGGCTGCGCATCGGCCACATCCAGATCGACGTCACTGACGTGTACGAGTCGAGCGAGGCCTGGTACGCGGCCGGCGCGAACTGGCTGCATGTCCAGACCCGCGACCAAGTCATCCGCGACCTGGTCCTGATCCGCCCCGACGACAAGGTCGATGCGCGCGTGGTCTACGAGAGCGCCCGGCTGCTGCGCAGCCTCGGCTTCTTCCGCGAGGTGAGCATCCTGCCGACCGACTGTCGCGACGGCGTGGTCGACCTGCGCATCGAGGCCAAGGACGCGTGGACCCTGATCGTCTCGCTCAAGGCGAACCGCGCCGGCGGCCAGAACAGCACCGGCCTCAAGCTCGAGGACCGCAACTTCCTCGGCACCGGCAAGGAGATCTACATCGAGACCGAGAGCGATGCGACCCGCACTTCGGTGAACTACGCCTACGACGACCCGGCGCTGTTCGGCTCGCGCAGGCGACTGGCGCTGCTGCACAAGGACCAGTCGGACGGACGCTCGAACGAAGGCGCGCTGGTGCTGCCGTTCCTGTCGGCGAAGCAGACCTGGGGCTTCGAGGCGCGCTCGGCGGACACGGTCGAGACGCTGTCGTTCTACCAGTACGGCGAGGTCGCCTGGCAGGCGCCCTCCTCGAACCAGCTCAACACCGCCACGCTGTGGCGCCTGATCGATCGCGATGTGGACTCGGGTTGGCGTGCCGGCATCGGCGTGCGCAGCGAAGTGCGTGATTACAGCGCCGCAATCGCGGTCGACCCCGCGCTGCGGCCGGCGCCCGACCTCGCGCCCTTCTCGTCCGACGGCATCACCTTCGCGATCAGCCGCTTCCACGACCGCTTCGTCTCGTTCCGCAACCTGAAGCTGGTGGACAAGACCGAGGACATCAACCTTGGCCTCGACGCGACGCTCGCGCTCACCGTCTCGCCCGAATCCTTCGGCAACGGCGGCGAGGAAGGCACGCGGCTCGACTTGGGCGCGACTTGGGCGGCGCGCCCGCGCGCGGGCTGGCTGCTGCAGCTCGAGCTCGAGGGCCACATGCGCAACGCGCAGGAGGACTGGCGCGACGGCCTGCTCAGCACCAGCTTCACCGCCTACAAGCAGGACGGCCGCCACACGCGGCTGGCGCGGCTCGGGCTCGACTGGCGCGACGACCCGGATCCAGAGCACGAGGCCTCGCTCGGCGGCGACCAAGGCTTGCTCGGCTACCCGGCGGACTGGCTGGTCGGCGACCGCATCTTCCAGCTGCACCTCGAAGACCGCTGGTCCACCGACACGGTGCTGTTCCAGACGCTGCGCGTGGGCTACACCGTGATCGCCGAGGTCGGCACCGGACGGCGCATCGGCACGCGCGAATGGTCGAAGACGCTGGCCGACATCGGCGCGGGCCTGCGGCTCGGCAACCTGCGCGGCGCCTACGGCCAGGTGATCTACATCACGGCGTTCGTGCCACTGGTGCGCGAGCCGGGCGTGGACAGCTGGCAGCTCGTGATCGGCGACATAATTTCTTTCTGAGCTCCTGCGGAGCTCGTCTCCGAGGGGCCGCGCTATCGATGGTCTCCCTCGAGACGCGGACGCGATACCGGTCGACCATCGATAGCGCGGCC
>JANNEA010000085.1:0-14033 GCA_031388175.1 Gammaproteobacteria bacterium | reverse complement strand
CGGGCACCGCTCCGCCAGCGCGGCGGTGGCCGCGCTGACCACGATGCATAACAACACCGGGCGACCGACTGCGACGCACGCGGCATTGCACGCGCGGGCCCAGCTGCTCGCGCGCGCCCGCGCGTTCCTGCGCGATCGCGGCGTGAGCGAGGTCGAGCCGCCGGCGCTCTCGGCCTGCGCGCCACCCGACCTCCACCTCCAGCCGCTGACCGTCACCGGCCATGGCTGGCTCCACACTTCACCCGAGTACGCGCTCAAGCGCCTGCTGGCCGCCGGCTTCGGCGATTGCTTCGCGCTCGGCAAGGTGTGGCGTGCGGCCGAACGCGGCCGCCATCACAACCCGGAATTCACGATGCTCGAGTGGTACCGGGTCGGTTGGGACCACCTGCGCCTGATGGATGAGGTCGCGACGCTGGTGGCCGAACTGCTCGCGCCGCGCCTGGTCCTGGGCCCGCCCGAACGCCTCACCTATCGCGCGGCGTTCGAGCGCGCGCTGGGATTTGATCCACACAGCGTCGACGAGCAGACGCTCGTCGACGCGATGGCGAGGCTCGGCCTGCCGGCCTCGCTCGCCATCGAGCGCGACGCCAAGCTCGACCTGCTGGCTTCGCATGCGGTCTATCCGACGCTTGGGCAGGGGCGGGCGACGCTGCTGCACGACTACCCCGCGTCGCAGTGCATGCTCGCGCGGCTCCGACCGGCGACGGCTGGAGGTCCTGCGGTCGCGGAGCGCTTCGAGTGCTTCGTCGCCGGCCTCGAGCTCGCCAATGGTTACCACGAGCTCAACGACGCGGCCGAGCAGCGAGCACGGCTGGAGGCGGCAGCTGAGCTGCGCGCGGCGCGCGGCCTGCCGCCGGTGGCGCTCGACGAGCGCTTCGTCGCCGCGCTGGCGCATGGCCTACCGGATTGCGCGGGCGTCGCGCTGGGGTTCGACCGGGTCGTGATGCTCGCGCTTGGCCTCGACCACATCGACCAGGCGATCGCGTTCCCGATCGAGAGGGCCTGAACCATGGACGACCTGCCGACCGCCAAGACCGCGCGCTACCGCGCTCTGCTGCCGATGGTCGAGGGCCTGCTGGCCGGCGAACGCGACCTCATCGCCAATGCGGCGAACCTTGCGGCACTGCTCTGGCAGTCGTTGCCGGACTGCAATTGGATCGGCTTCTACTTCTATAAGGACGGCGAGCTGGTGGTGGGGCCGTTCCAGGGCAAGCCGGCCTGCGTCCGGATTGCGCTCGGCAAGGGGGTCTGCGGCACGGCTGCCATGACCCGCCGGACCCAGTTGGTCCGCGATGTGCACGAGTTCCCGGGCCACATCGCCTGCGACGCGGCGTCGGCGGCGGAATTGGTGGTGCCCCTGGTGCGCGCCGATGGCAGCCTGCTCGGGGTGCTCGACCTCGACTCGCCGACCGTCGGGCGCTTCGACGCGGCCGACGCGGCGGGGCTGGAAGCGATCGCGGCGCGCTTCCTCGCCAGCCTGGACTAGGCGTAGCGGGCGATCCGCTGGCCGACCTGCAGCGCGGCATCGGCGTCGAGCGCGGCATCCCAGGTGATGCGACCGCGCTCGAACAGCAGGATCACGGTCGAACCCATGTTGAAGCGCCCGAGCTCATCACCCTTGCGGAAATGGTGCTGGCCAGGCGCGTAATCCCAGCGCCGCACCGCACGGCCCGCGGGTGGCGTGACCTCACCGCTCCAGACGGTCTCGATGCTCGAGACGAACAGCGCGCCGACCATCACGTAGGCCATGCGGCCAGCAGCGGTGTCGAACAGGAAGGCGACGCGCTCGTTGCGGGCGAACAGACGATCGACGCCGCGCGTGGTCATCGGGCTGACGCTGAACAGGCGGCCAGGCACGTGGACCATCGCTCGCAGCTCGCCGTCGAGCGGCATGTGCACCCGGTGGTAGTCGCACGGTGACAGGTACAGCGTGGCGAACTCGCCGTCGGCGAACGGCGCCGCGTCCGCGGCCGAGCCACCGAGCAGTTCGATGGCGCTGAAGCTGCGGCCCTTGGCTTGGAAGATGCGGCCCGATTCGATCGCGCCGGATTGGCTGAAGCGCGAGTCGGCGGGACTCGCAATCGCATCGGCGGCTGCCGCGATTGCTCGCGCGCCCGGGCGCAGCGCGCGGGTGAAGAAGGCGTTGAAGGTCGGGTAGGCGGCGAGCTCGGGCTGGACGGCATCCGCCAGCACCACGCCGAAGCGCGCGACGAACCAGCGCATGAACGCCAGCCGCAGCGCGGGCAGGGCGGTGCTCCGCATCAAGGCGTGGACGATCCGCGAGAGGAAGTGATGGGGCAGCGGCCGCTGCCAGAGCGTGAGGAGCGCGTCGCGCATGGGCTCAGTCGGTCGCAGCGTGATGCTGATGGTGATCGGCGGCAGTGCTGCGTGGGTCGCGGACTTCGGCCGCGACGGTGAGCGTCATGCCGTCGGCGAAGCGCAGCGTGAGCGTGACGCGCTGCCCGGCAGCCAGCGTCGCCCGCGGCGCGAACAACATCAGGTGCGCGCCGCCCGGCGCCAGCTCGACGCTGGCCTGCGCCGGAATCTCGAGACGCAGCACTGGCCGCATGCGCACGCTGTCGCCGTCTTGCTCGGTGCGGTGCAGCTCGACTCTGGCGAATTCGGGCGAGCTCACCGCAACCAACGCGGTCGCCGTTGCGTCGGTGTTGCGCAGCGTGAGGTAGCCGGCGAGCGTGGTGCTGCCGGGCGGGCCGAGCGGGATCCAGGCGTCATGCGCCGTCGGCGCAGCGCCGACAACCGCTGCATGCAGGCTGGCGCAGAGCAAGCCAACGAAAAGCACAGGGCGCGTCATGGCGCGGCCACCAGCACCGCGAGGTCAGCCGCGAGCTTGTCTGAGTCGAGCGGTGGCGTCGCCACCGCTGCGAAGCGACCGCTCTGGTCGAGCAGGAACAGCGCACCGGAATGGTCCATGGTGTAGCCATCGCTGGTTGTGCTGCGGGCATAGGGTGCGCCGAGCGCAGCGGCCAGCGCCGGCAGCTCGGTGCTGGTGGCGCCAAGGAACTCGGGCGCGAACCAGCGTGCGAACGCGGCCACCTTGGGTTGCGCGTCGCGCTCTGGATCGACCGAGATCAGCAGCACGCGCGGGCGTTGCGCCTCGGGCAAGGTCGCCACGGCGCGAGCGAGCAGTGCCAGCGTGGCAGGGCAGAGATCGGGGCAGTGCGTGAAGCCGAAGAACAGTACGGTCCAGCGTCCGCCGAGGTCGGCGAGAAGGAATTTGCGGTCGCCGAGGTCGAGGGTCACCGCCGGGAGGGCACGCGTACCGGGCAATCGGGTGACAGTTTGCAGCTCCGCGCCGGCGGTCCGCGCCAGCTTCTGGCCGAACAGGTAGCCGCTGCCGGCGGCGAGCGCGGCGATGAGGGTGAACGCGGCGATACGGCGTGGCGTCATGCGGCGCGGATTATTGCACGCGTCGCGCGGGAGGCTGCGGCTGCTGCGGTAGAATCCGCGCCCCATGTCGCTCGCCTCGCTCGATAGCGTCAGCTCGCGCCTGCACACGCCGGCCGACTGGATCCTGTGGGGCTCGGACCGGCTCGAGCAGGCTGGACTGCACTTCGGCCATGGCACCGACAATGCGCTCGACGAAGCCGCTGCGCTCGTGCTGTTCGCGCTGCAACTGCCGCACGATGCGCCGCAGGCCGCGCTCGAACGCCGGCTCGATGCCGCCGAGCAACGCCGCGTGCACGACCTGCTCACGCGGCGCATCGTCGAGCGTGCACCCACGGCCTACCTCACGGGCGAGGCATGGTTCGCCGGTCTGCGCTTCGTCGTCGATCCGCGCGTGCTGGTGCCGCGCTCGCCGATCGCCGAGCTGATCGAGCGCGGCTTCGCGCCATGGGTCGATCCGCGTGGCGTGCACCGCCTGCTCGACCTGTGCACCGGCTCGGGTTGCATCGCGATCGCGAGCGCGCTGGCTCTGCCCGATGCCGAGGTCCACGCCACCGATTTATCCGGCGACGCACTCGCGGTCGCCGCGATCAACCGCTCGCTGCACGGCCTCGACGATAGGCTCGAACTGCATCACGGCGACTTGTGGGCTGGCGTGCCTGGCGAGTTCGACCTGATCATCGCCAACCCGCCGTACGTGGATGCCGCGGAGATGGCCGTATTGCCACCCGAACATCGTCACGAGCCGGCGCTCGGACTCGCCGCGGGTGCTGATGGGCTCGATCTCGCGCGGCGGATCCTGCGCGAGGCGCCCGCCCATCTCGCTGACGGCGGTGCGTTGTTCTGCGAGGTCGGTGCCAGCGCAGCGGCGCTCGAAGTGCGCTACCCGCGCGTGCCGTTCACCTGGCTCGAGTTCGAGCGCGGTGGCGATGGTGTGTTCTTCCTCACGCGGCAAGCGCTGCTCGCGAACGCCGCGGCGTTCGACTGACATGTCCGGCAACACGCTCGGCAAGCTATTCACCTTGACCACGGCGGGCGAAAGCCACGGCCCAGCCTTGGTCGCGATCGTCGACGGTTGCCCGCCCGGCCTCGCGCTCGACGCGACCGACCTGCAGCGTGACCTCGATCGGCGTCGACCCGGCAGTTCGCGCCACGTGTCGCAGCGGCGCGAGAGCGATGTCGCGCAGATCCTGTCGGGCACCTTCGAAGGCCTGACCACGGGTGCTCCGATCGCCCTGCTGATCGCGAACGATGACGCGAGACCCAAGGACTACGCTGACCTCGCCGATCGCTTCCGGCCCGGCCATGCCGACTACAGCTACGCGATGAAGTACGGGCACCGCGACCATCGTGGTGGCGGACGCGCCAGCGCGCGCGAGACCGCATTGCGCGTCGCTGCCGGCGCGATCGCGCGCAAGTGGCTTGGCGCGCGCGGCGTGACGGTGCGCGGCTGGCTGGCCGCGCTCGGTCCACATGAACTCGCCGTGCGCGACCTGGCGGCGGTCGATGCCAACCCATTCTTCTGCGCCGACCCCACCCGCGTCCCTGAACTTGAGGCGTATGTGGATGCGCTGCGCAAGAGCGGCGATTCGATCGGCGCACGGGTCGGAGTGGTCGCGAGCGGCGTGCCGGCAGGCCTGGGCGAGCCGGTGTTCGACCGGCTCGACGCGGACCTTGCGCACGCGCTGGTGGGCATCAACGCGGTCAAGGGCGTGGAGGTCGGCGCCGGTTTCCGCGCCGTCGGCCAGCGCGGCAGCGAGCACCGCGATGAGCTCACCCCAGCCGGGTTTACCAAGAACGATTCTGGCGGGATCCTCGGCGGCATCTCGACCGGCCAGGACCTCATGGTCAGCATCGCGCTGAAGCCCGCGTCCAGCATCCGCATCCCGGTGCGCAGCGTCGATCGCGAGGGTCGGCCTGTGACCATCGTCACGGCGGGAAGGCATGACCCCTGCGTCGGCATCCGCGCCGTGCCAATCGCCGAGGCGATGGTGCTGCTGGTGCTGATGGACCACTGGCTGCGCAATCGCGGCCAGAACGCGGATGTCGTGTCGGCGGCGCCACGACTGCCGCCGCAGGCCTCGTGAGCCTGCCGGTCCCGAGCATCGCGACCCGGCTCGGCGCGGCCTACTTCTTCCTCTTCATCGCGGTCGGCGCCTGGGCACCGTTCGCCGGCCCCTGGCTCGCCAGCCTCGGCTTCGACGCGACCGCAATCGGACTGCTGCTGGGGATTGGTGCGGCGACCAAGCTGGTGGCGCCCACCCTGTGGGGTTGGCTTGCTGACGCGAGTGGCGCCCATACCCGCTTGGTGCGCTGGACCACGCTCGCGACCGCGTTCTGTGCGTTGCTGCTCTGGCTGACGCCGCCGCGGCTTGCGCCAATCGCGGCGGTGATCGCGGCGATGATGTTCTGCTGGAACGCCGGCAACCCGCAGCTTGAGGTCATCACGCTGCGCATGCTCGGGCTCGCCGGCCATCGCTACGGCCTGGTACGGCTGTGGGGATCGCTCGGCTTCCTGCTCGCGGTGCTCGCCTGCGGTGCCTGGTTCGAACGCGAGGGACTGACCGCGTTCGCACCGATCCTGGCGACGGCGCTGGCGGCGACCTTCTTGGTCTCATGGTGGATCCCGGAGCTGCCAGCGCGCGAGAACCCAACGGGGCCCGATTCGTTCGGCGGGGCATTGCGCGCTCCGGGCGTGGTGCCCCTGTTCGCGACCTTGTTCCTGATGCAGTTCGGTTTCGGACCGTATTACGGCTTCTTCAGCCTCTACCTCGCCGAACTTGGCTTCGGCACCACGGCGGTCGGTGCCTTGTGGGCGCTCGGCGTGGTCGCCGAGATCGTCGCGTTCGCGTTGCTGCCCGGACTGCTGCCGCGGGCAGCACCGCTCGGTCTGTTGCAGCTGTCCTGCGCGCTCACCGCGTTGCGCTGGCTGGTCGTGGCGCTGGCCGCTGATAAGATGCCGCTGCTGGTGGCAGCGCAGCTGCTGCACTTCGCCTCGTTCGCGGTCTATCACGCGGTCGCGGTGCAGCTGGTGCAGCAGGCGTTCCCCGGGCGCTACGCCGGGCGCGGGCAGGCGCTGCATTCCACCATCGCCTATGGCGCGGGTGGTGCCTGCGGCGTGATGGCGAGCGGGTGGTGCTGGGACCGGTTCGGTCCGGCGAGCCCGTTCCTGCTCGGCGCGGCTGCCGCGACCGGAGCTTGGGTCTGTGCGGTCTGGTTGGGTCGGCGATATCCGCAATGGAGCGAGACGACATGACGGTTCGGGGCAAGCGGCGACGTTTCGATGTGGCGGTGGTTGGCGCGACCGGCATCGTGGGCGAGGCGATGTTCGAGGTGCTGGCGCAGCGCAAGTTCCCGGTCGGCAGGATCCATGCGGTCGCCAGCAAACGGTCGGCTGGCAGGCGAATCGCGTTCGGCGACCAGCAGCTCAAGGTCCAGGCCCTCGACAGCTTCGATTTCAGCCAGGTCCAGATCGCCTTGTTCTCGGCCGGGGCCAAGGTCAGCGCAGAGCATGCGGTGCGGGCAGCCGCCAGCGGCTGCATCGCGATCGACAACACCTCTCAGTTTCGCTACGACGCGGACGTGCCGCTGGTCGTTCCCGAGGTGAACCCGGAGGCGATCGCGGGCTACCGAGCGCGCAACATCATCGCCAATCCCAACTGCTCGACCATCCAGCTGGTGGTGGCGCTCAAGCCGTTGCACGACGCTGCGGGAATCGAACGGATCAACGTCGCGACCTACCAATCGGTGTCGGGAGCTGGACGCGGCGCGATTGTCGAGCTCGGCCGTCAGACGGCGGCCCTCCTGAACGGGCTGCCGATAGAACCGAAGGTCTGGCCGAAGCAGATTGCGTTCAACGTGATCCCGCAGATCGACGCGTTCCAGGACAACGGCTACACCCGGGAGGAGATGAAGGTCGTGTGGGAGACCCGCAAGATCCTGGGGTTGCCCGACCTGCGGGTGAACGTCACCGCGGTCAGGGTCCCGGTCTTCTTTGGCCACTCAGAGGCGGTCCACCTGGAGACGCAGCGCAAACTGACGGCGGCGGAGGCCCGGCGGCTGCTGGAAAAGGCCCCCGGCGTTGTGGTCATCGACGAGCGGTCTCCCGGGGGCTACCCGACTCCCGCGACCGAGGCCGCCCGCCAGGACGGGGTTTTCGTCGGCCGCATCCGGGAGGACCTCTCCCATGAACGGGGTCTGGACCTCTGGGTGGTCTCGGACAACGTCCGGAAGGGGGCGGCCCTGAACGCCGTCCAGGTTGCTGAGTTATTGGTGAAAGACTACTTGTAGGCTATAGTTAGGCCAACTTTGTAATGCCCAACCTCAAGTGTTGGGGCATCCAGGAAACCCCAACCGGGGCCTCCCTGATGCCCTTCAGGGTGGGTCTGGGATTGCGGTTCTAGGAATGAGGGAGCTCGGGATGAAGCGACGATTGGCCCTCGCCCTGGCGGCGCTCGCAAGCCTTGTGCCTGCCATCGCCCTTGGGCTCGGGCTCGGTGATATCCGCCTGCACTCGGCGCTGAACCAGCAGCTGGATGCGGAGATCGAGTTGATCTCGGCGACCGAGTCCGAGATCGACGCGCTGCGCGTACACCTCGCGAGCAGCGAACTGTTCGACCGCTACGGGATCGAGCGGGTCGACGCGTTGCAGACTCTGAAGTTCGCCGTCATGCGCCGCGACGACAAGTCGGCGTACATCCGCGTGACCAGCGATGCCGCGATCCGCGAGCCGTTCATGACGTTCCTGGTCGAAGCGCAGTGGCCGCGCGGCCGCTTGTTGCGCGAGTACACGTTGCTGCTCGATCCGCCAGTGCTTGCCGCACCGCCACAGACCTTCACCGAGACCGCACCGCTGGCCGCCGAACCGGCGCCGGCGAGCGTGACAACCGATGCCGCCGCCGCGGCGCCGATGATGGCCGCACCGCAAGCGGAAGCGACGGCTGCCGCCGAGCCCGGCACGGCCCCCGTGATCGCCACCCCGGTCGCGCCGGAGCCGACCAGCGAGGCTGTCGCTGTACCCGAAGTGACTGCACCGGTCTACGAGGCGGGCACCTACGGGCCGGTCAAGCGCAACGAAGCGCTGTGGACCATCGCCAAGAACATCAAGCCTGATCAAGCGACCACCATCAACCAGATGATGATCGCCTTGTACCGTGCCAATCCCGAGGCGTTCCGCAACAACATCAACGTGTTGAAGCGCGGCGCGATCCTGCGCATCCCCGACCTCGCCGAACTGCGCGCGATTTCGGCGAGCGAGGCGACTGCCGAAGCGATCCGCCATCACCAGGAATGGGAAGCGACCCGCGTCGCGGTCACGCCGAGCGCTGCGCCGACCGAACCCACGGCTGCCCCGCCGGCGATGTACGAGCCGACACCGGCGCCGGTCGAAACGGCACCGGCTCCGGCACCGCAACCCGAGCCGATTGCCGCGCCGGTGGTCAGCGCGCCAGTGCCTTCTGCTGCGCCCGCGACGAGTTCGGCGTTGAGCATCGTCGCGCCCTCTGATGATTCCGGCTTGCCGTCGACAGATCCGGCGGCCCGCGTCGCCGACCTCGAGAAGCAGTTGGCGGAAGCCAAGGCTGCCGGCACCAATACCAAGCGCAAGCGTGACCGCATCGCGCGGCTGGAGACGGAGCTCGAGCAGGCGCGCGCCGCGATTGTGGTGCAGAGCGATACGTTCAGCCAGATTCAGACGCCGGCATCGATTCCATCGATGGCGGCGGCAACGACACCGTCGGTGGCCGTGGCACCCGCGACCGTTGCTGCGGCTCCAGCCACCGTCGCCACCGAACCGGCGCCGACATCGGAGAAGCAGGAGAAGGGTCTGCTCGACTCGATCCTCGACAACCTGTTCGACCCGCTGGTCCTCGGCCTGCTGGTCGGCATCCCGTTGCTGGCGGCGCTCGGCATCGTGGCCTTCAAGCAGTACAAGTCGAAGGCTGCGGCGCGCAAGGCCCAGTCCGACCTCTCGGCTTGGGCGACCGAACCTTCGGCCGACGAGGACAAGACCGTGGTCGGCGGCGACGAGCCGACGCTGCAGGCCTCGGGGCGCGGCGGCCAGGGCGGCAGCGAGGAGCGCACCATCATCCGCGGGCCCGATCCGGCGCTACTCGCGCCGACCGGTGAGACAGTCGCGATCCCGGAGGACCAGGTCGAGAAGACCGTCATGCTCCCGCGCGACAAGTTGGACGAGACCATCATGCAGACGATGGTCGTGGACAGCTCGCAGGCTGAGCCGGAGCCGGCGGTGTCGCACGACACGGTCGTCGGCGGGACGCCGCTCAAGCTCGACGAGAACGACCCGATGTCGGAGGCCGATTTCCATATGGCCTATGGGCTGTATGACCAGGCCGCCGATCTGATCAAGAAGGCGGCGCAACGCGAGCCGGCGCGCCGCGACCTCAAGCTCAAGCTGCTGGAGATCTACTTCTCCGCGGGCAGCAAGGCGGCCTTCGTCGCCGAAGCCAAGGCCTTGCGCCAGACGATGGGCGCCGCGCCTGACGCCGATTGGGCGAACATCGCGATCTTCGGCAAGCAGATCGCCCCGGAAGAAGGTTTCTTCAATGAGACCGTGAGCACTGCGGGCCAGACCATCGATTTCGACGCGAGCCTCGGTGGCGGCAGCAGTCCGTCGTCGGCGATCGACCTCGTGTTCGATGAGCCGAGCGTGCCGTCGGTTGCGGCGCCCGCCGCGGCCCCTGCGCCAGCGGCCAAGGCCGACGATGGCCTCGAGTTCGACCTCGGTGACTTCAAGCTCGACGACGCGGGCACATCGAGCGCGACTCCGGCTGCGGACGCTGCGCCCGCGCAGGGAGAGCACACCGATTCGCAGAGCGACTTCGACAAGGCGCTGGCGGAACTCTCATCGTTCGTCGAGACCAATGTGCCTAAGGAAGTTGCCGGAGGTGCAGCAGCCGCGGCCGGCGAGGTCGACCTCGGCAGCCTCGAGCTCGATGATTCGGCGCTGAGCGTCGACGATTCAGGCGAGAGCGGTTCCGAGATTGACACCAAGCTCGACCTCGCGCGCGCCTACATCGACATGGGCGACCCAGGCTCAGCTAAAGGGATACTCGAGGAAGTCGTCGCCGACGGCGATGACAAGCAGAAGGCCGAGGCGCAGAAGCTGCTCATGCAGCTCGGCTGAACCACCGGTGCGAGTCAGGGCCCACTAGGCCATGCGCCTCGCGCTCGGTTTGGAATACGACGGTCGTGGCTACGCCGGCTGGCAACATCAGGGCCATGCGCGCGCCGTGCAGACGGTGGTCGAGGAAGCGCTCGGCCGGGTCGCCAATCATCCAGTACGCGTGACGGCCGCAGGTCGCACCGATTCCGGCGTGCACGCCACGCTGCAGGTGATCCACTTCGACACCGAAGTCGAACGCAGCCCGCGCGGGTGGATGCTCGGCACCAACAGCAACCTGCCGCCAGATGTCGCGGTGCAGTGGGTGCTGCCGGTGGCGGCGGAGTTCAGCGCCCGGCGTTCGGCGCTGGCGCGTACCTACCGCTACCTGATCGACAACCGACTGCCGCGCCCGGCGCTCGGCCACGGCCGCGTGACCTGGGAACGGCGGCCGCTCGACGCGCTGCGCATGCACGCTGCAGCGCAGGCCCTGGTCGGCGAGCATGATTTCAGCGCGTTCCGTGCCTTGAGCTGCCAGGCGAGTTCGGCGACGAGGCGGGTCGACGTGGCGCGAGTGTGGCGCGAGGGTGAGCTGCTGCAGTTCGAGATCCGTGCCAACGCCTTCCTGCACCACATGGTGCGCAACATCGTCGGTTCCCTGCTCGAGATCGGCGCGGGTGAACAGGCCGAGGGCTGGGTGGCGACGCTGCTCGCCGCTCGCGATCGTGCGGTTGCTGGCGCGACGGCGCGTCCCGACGGGCTCTACCTCATCGATGTCGAATACCCCGCCGAATTCGGCCTGCCCCGTGGTCACCGGGGGCTACCGCCCGACGGCGCGAGTCCTTAACCTGTACCCATGAGCTGGCTCAAGAAACTCGTCCCGACCAGGATCCAGACCGATACGCGGCGCCGCAGCGTGCCCGAGGGTCTGTGGACCAAGTGCCCAGGCTGCGACGCGGTGCTCTACCAAGCCGAGCTCGAACGCAACCTGTCGGTCTGCCCGAAGTGCGGTCATCACCTGCGCATCGGCGCGCGCGAGCGCATCGACGGCTTCCTCGACCTGGAACCGCGCACCGAGATCGGTGCCGAAGTCACGCCGGTGGACGCGCTGCGTTTCAAGGACAGCGTGCGCTACAAGGAGCGCATCGCCAAATCACAGAAGGCGACTGGCGAGAAGGACGCACTGATCGCGATCAAGGGCGAGCTCAAGGGCCTGCCGGTGGTGGTGGTCGCGTTCGAGTTCAAGTTCATGGGCGGTTCGATGGGCTCGGTGGTCGGCGAGCGCTTCGTGCGCGCGGCCCAGGTCGCGCTCGACGATGGCATCCCGCTGATCTGCTTCTCCGCCAGCGGCGGTGCGCGCATGCAGGAAGCATTGTTCTCGCTGATGCAGATGGCCAAGACCAGCGCGGCGCTGGCCCGGCTCGCTGACGAGGGCGTCCCCTACATCTCGGTGTTGACGGACCCGACCACCGGCGGCGTCAGCGCCAGCCTGGCGATGCTCGGTGACGTGAACGTAGCCGAACCGAAGGCGCTGATCGGCTTTGCCGGTCCACGCGTGATCCAGCAGACGGTGCGCGAAACGCTGCCCGAGGGCTTCCAGCGCAGCGAGTTCCTGCTCGATCACGGCGCGGTCGACATCATCATCGACCGGCGCGAGTTGCGCGACCGCTTGGCCAGCCTGCTCACCATGCTGACGCGCAAACCGGCCCCGCCGGACGACGCCGCCGAGCAGTGACCGCGCCCGATCTCGCCGCGTGGCTCGCCCACGCCGAGCGGCTGCATCCCAAGTCGATCGACCTCGGGCTCGAGCGGGTGGTCACCGTGCTGCGCCGGCTGGGGCTGGAGACACCGCCGTACCGCGTGTTCACCGTGGGCGGCACCAATGGCAAGGGTTCCTGCGTCGCGTTCATGGAGGCGATCCTGCGCGCGACGGGCTGCCGCACCGGCGCATACCTTTCGCCGCATCTCGTGCGCTACACCGAGCGGGTCCGCGTCGATGGCACCGATTCGACCGAAGTCGAGTTGGTCGCGGCATTCGCCGAGGTCGAGGCGGCGCGCGGCGATGTCACGCTGACCTACTTCGAGTTCGGCACGCTCGCCGCCCTCTGTGCGTTCCGCAGCGCCGGCATCGAGACCGCCATCCTCGAGGTGGGGTTGGGCGGGCGGCTCGATGCGGTGAACGCGGTCGACCCGCTGGTGAGCGTCGTGACCACCGTCGCCCTCGATCATCGCGAGCTGCTTGGATCGGACCGGGAGAGCATCGCGGTGGAGAAGGCCGGGATCTTCCGTCACGACCGACCTGCGATTTGCGGCGATGCCGATCCACCGTCGACGCTGCTCACCGAGGCCGAGCGCCACGGCGTGCGGCTCTGGCGCATCGGCCGCGAGTTCTCGGTCGAGCGTGCAGGCGAAGGCTGGTCGCTGGCCCATCCAGGTGGCCGCATCGCAGGTTTGCCGCTGCCGGCACTGGCCGGCGCGTTCCAGCTCGACAACGCGGCCTGCGCCATTGCCGCGTTGCTGGCGCTGGGTATGCCGCTGCCGCAGGCTGCCGTTGCGGCCGGGCTGCTGGCGGCACGCAACCCGGGGCGGTTGCAGCGTGCTGGCGCGGGCGGGGAGGTCGTGCTCGATGTCGCCCACAATCCGGCCGCAGCGGCGGCGCTGGCTGCCGCGCTCGCGGCATCGCCGGCGGTGGGCCGCACGCTCGCGGTGATCGGCGTGCTCGCCGACAAGGACGCCCGCGGGATCGCGGCGGCGCTCGATGGCGCGGTCGATGCCTGGCATGCCGCGACGCTCGATGGCGCGCGCGGTCGCAGCGCTGCAGCGCTGGCGGTTGAGCTCCGTGCCGTGCCAGTGCGCGGCGCGGTCAGCGTGCACGATGACGTGCTCACGGCGCATGCCGCGGCACGCGCGCGGCTTGAGCCGGGTGACCGCCTGCTCGTCGTCGGTTCGTTCCACACGGTCGGGGCGGTGCTCGGGGCTGGCCTATACTGCGCGCCACAGGGGGACTGATGGACCAGCAGCTCAAGGAACGTCTCGTCGGCGCCGGCGTTTTGGTGGCGCTCACCGCGATCTTCGTGCCGATGGTGCTCGACGGCCGCGCGCCGCCGACGGCGCCTGTGCCGGCGACGCTTGCACCGGCTCCGGTCGACGCCAGCACATTCGGCTACGACCTCACCGCGCCGCTGCCGGGCGCGCCTGCCTCGGCCCCGGCCACGACCACCGCCGCGAGCGTCGCGCCGACGGCAGCGATGCCGAAGGCGACAGCACCCAAGGCGACAGCGCCCAAGACCGCTGCTGCCGCACCCCTGCCGACCGTGGCTGCAGCGCCAGTGAAGCCGAAGCCGGAAGCCGCACCGCGGATCAGCACCGCTGCCACGAACAACGGCGGCTGGGCCGCGCAGGTCGGTTCGTTCTCCAAGGAGGCGACCGGCCAGGCGATCGCCACCGACCTCACGCGCCGCGGGTTCAAGGCGTTCGTGATGGAGCACCGCGAGGGCGGCAAGACGCT
>JANNEA010000070.1:0-10364 GCA_031388175.1 Gammaproteobacteria bacterium | reverse complement strand
AGGAGGGGCCTGCATTGGGTCGAGGAGGCCGCCATGTTCGAGACTGCGGAACTGGGACACAGGGTCAGCAAGGAGGAGTTCGCCGAGGCCGAGCTCGAGTTGCGTGGCAAGTTGCTGGAAGTCCAGCGTCGGCTGCGCGAGGCCGACTTCCAGACCATCGTCATCGTCTCGGGCGTGGAAGCGGCGGGCAAGAGCGAAGTCGTCAACCGCCTGCACGAGTGGCTCGATGCGCGCGGCTTGAACACCGCGGCGTTCTGGGACGAGAGCGACGAGGAACGCGAGCGGCCGCCCTACTGGCGCTTCTGGCGTCGCATGCCGCCGCGCGGTTCGATCGGCATCCTGTTCGGCTCCTGGTACACGCAGCCGGTCGTGGACCGTGCCTACAAGAAAACCAAGTTGACCGAGCTCGAAGCCGAGCTCAACCGAATCAACGAACTGGAGCGGATGCTCACCGACGACGGTGCGGTCGTGGTGAAGCTCTGGTTCCACCTGTCGAAGAAGGCGCAGAAGAAGCGGCTGAAGAAGATCGCCGAGGGTCAGCATCGCCGCAAGCTCACCACCTGGGAGAAGCAGTTCTCCAGCATGTACGACGCGTTCCTCAAGGTCACGGAAGTCGCGGTGCGCCATACCGACACCGGCAACGCGCCATGGCATGTGATCGATTCCGAAGACAAACGCTATCGCGACCTCATGGCCGGCCGCATCCTGTGTGCTGCGCTCGAACAGCGACTCGCGGCGGGGCCGAAGCCGAAGGCGCCGCCGAAACCGAGCATCCCGGAACCGGGCGGACGCGTGACGGTGCTCGACCGCGTCGACCTCGCGACCACCATCGACCCCGCCGAGTACGAGGAACGCTTGGCGCACGGCCAGACGCGGCTGAACGCGCTCGTGATGCAGGCGCGCAAGGAGCGCCGCTCGGTGGTCGCGATGTTCGAAGGCTGGGACGCCGCCGGCAAGGGCGGCGCGATCCGGCGCGTGACCGCGGCGATCGATGCCCGCTTGTTCCGTGTGATCTCGGTCGCCGCGCCCACCGACGAGGAGCGCGCGCAGCACTACCTGTGGCGCTTCTGGCGGCATCTGCCGCGCGCCGGCTACGTCACGATCTACGACCGTTCCTGGTACGGCCGCGTGTTGGTCGAGCGAGTCGAAGGCTTCGCCGGCCCGAACGAGTGGGGCCGCGCCTATCAGGAGATCAACGACTTCGAGCGCCAGCTCACTGACCACGGCATCGTGCTCGCCAAGTTCTGGCTGCACGTGTCGCCCGAGGAGCAGCTCCGGCGCTTCGAGGAGCGCGGCAAGATCGAGCACAAGAAGCACAAGATCACCGACGAGGACTGGCGCAATCGCGAGAAGTGGCCGAAGTACGAGGAGGCGGTGGACGAGATGGTCGCCCGCTGCTCGACTGCGTTCGCGCCCTGGACGCTGGTGCCGGCGAACAGCAAGTACCTGGCGCGCCTCACGGTGGTCGAAACGCTGGCCGACCGGATCGAGAAGGCGCTGGGCTGAGTAGCGGTTCGAGGCGGAAGCGCGGCCGACTTGTTGCGGGCCACGCCGCAGCGTAGCGTTCGCGCCTTGAAGCAGGGGGTGCTGACGCGTTCGAGCGCCAGCTGAGAGAGTCCCCTAGAACCTGATCCGGTCAGCACCGGCGGAGGGAATGCTTCAGGCGTTCCCCGCCTGTCGTCCCTTCGTCCTGCCACGAAGGTGACCTCGATGAACGCAATCCCGAAGGATGTCCTCTCGCCCGAGCTGCGCGACCGAGCCGCCGAGCTTTCCGCCGAGGTCGTCAAGCCGTTCCCGAACTCGAGCAAGGTGTACGTCGCGGGCTCGCGGCCTGACTTGCGCGTGCCGATGCGCGAGGTCGCGCAGACCCCGACCCCGACCGCCAAGGGTCCGCAAGCGAACCCGACGCTCACGCTCTACGACACGAGCGGTCCTTATACCGACTCGAACGTCGCGATCGACCTCGCGCGCGGCTTGGCCGAAGTGCGCGGCGGCTGGATCGCGGAGCGAGGCGACACCGAAGCGCTCGCTGGCTTTAGCAGCGCGTTCGGCAAGACGCGCCTCGGCGACCATGCGCTCGATGCGGTGCGTTTCCCGCGACTCTTGCCGCCGCGCCGAGCGAAGCGGGGCGCCAACGTTACCCAGATGCACTACGCCCGCTTGGGGCAAGTCACGCCGGAGATGGAGTTCGTCGCGATCCGCGAGAACGCCCGCATCGACGAGCTCTACACGGTCTACGCCCAGCACGGCCTGCTCGCCGCGCATCGCGGCGAGAGCTTCGGCGCACAGATCCCGGCGCGGGTCACGCCCGAGTTCGTGCGTGACGAGGTGGCGCGCGGCCGCGCGATCATCCCAGCCAACATCAACCATCCCGAGCTCGAGCCTGTGATCATCGGCCGCAACTTCCGCGTGAAGATCAACGCCAACATCGGCAACTCAGCGGTGAGCAGCGGGATCGCGGAGGAGGTCGAGAAGTTGGTGTGGGCCATCCGCTGGGGTGGCGACACGGTGATGGACCTCTCGACTGGCAAGCACATCCACGAGACCCGCGAATGGATCGTGCGCAACTCACCCGTGCCGATCGGCACCGTGCCGATCTACCAGGCGTTGGAGAAGGTCGAGGGCAAGGCCGAGGACCTGACCTGGGAGCTGTATCGCGACACCTTGATCGAGCAGGCCGAGCAGGGCGTGGACTACTTCACGATTCATGCCGGTGTGCGGCTGCGCTACGTGCCACTCACCGCGAAGCGCGTCACTGGCATCGTCTCGCGCGGCGGCTCAATTATGGCCAAGTGGTGCCTCGCGCACCACCAGGAGAACTTCCTCTACACGAGGTTCGACGAGATCTGCGAGATCATGCAGGCCTACGATGTCTCGTTCTCGCTCGGCGATGGTCTGCGGCCCGGTTGCATCGCCGACGCCAATGACGCGGCGCAGTTCGGCGAGCTCGAGACGCTCGGCGAGCTGACGAAGAAGGCATGGAGCCACGACTGCCAGGTGATGATCGAGGGCCCCGGCCACGTGCCGATGCAGTTGATCAAGGAGAACATGGAGAAGGAGCTCGCCGACTGCCACGAAGCGCCGTTCTACACGCTGGGACCTTTGACCACCGACATCGCACCCGGCTACGACCACATCACCAGCGCGATCGGCGCGGCGCAGATCGGCTGGTACGGCACGGCGATGCTCTGCTATGTCACGCCGAAGGAGCACCTCGGGCTGCCGGACCGCAAGGATGTGCGCGAGGGGATCATCGCCTACCGCATCGCGGCCCACGCCGCCGACCTGGCCAAGGGCCATCCCGGCGCGCAGCTGCGCGACAACGCGCTGTCCAAGGCGCGCTTCGAGTTCCGCTGGGAGGACCAGTTCAACCTGGGGCTAGACCCCGAGCGCGCCCGCGAGTACCACGACGCGACGCTGCCGAAGGACGCGCACAAGCTCGCGCACTTCTGCTCGATGTGCGGGCCGAAGTTCTGCTCGATGGAGATCACCCAGCAGGTGCGCGAGTACGCGGCGGGCCTCGAGACCGCTGCGGACGCGCAGCGCGGGATGGAGCAGAAGAGCGCGGAGTTCCTCGAGCAGGGTGCCGAGGTCTACCGCAGCGAATGAGCGCGCTCCGATGAGCGGCGAGCATCTCGTGGTCCCCGCTGGCGCGTTGGCGATCGCGCTGGCGTGGGTGCCGGTATGGTGGTTCGCGCGTCGGCGGCCGGGCTACAGCCACCTGCGCGACACCATCAGCGAGCTCGGCGAACACGGCGCGCCCGATGCGCGCGCGGTCGCTTGGACCTGTTTCGCACCGGCCGGACTCGCGGTCTGTGCGTTCGCGGCCGCGCTCGCCCAGGCGCTGCCGCCTGATGATGCCGTGCTGCGCGGGCTCGCGCTGTTCGCCGGCTTGGGTGTGGGCTACATCGGCGCGGCGATCTTCCCCTGCGACTGCGGTGCGCCGTTCGGCGGCACGCTGCGCAACCAACTGCACAACCTGTGCGGCGCCATCGGCTACCTCGGTGGCGCGGCCGGCATGATCACGCTCGGCGAGGCGTTCGAGGACCACGCAGTGTTCGGCGCTATCGCCGGGTTGACGCGCGCGCTCGGGATGGGCGTGTTCTTCGGCATCCTGCCCTTGAGCTTCCCGTCCCCGGTGCGCGGCTTGGTGCAGCGGTCGATGGAAGCCGCGCTGTTCGGGTGCATCGCGCTCGCCTGCGTGGTCTGGGCCGCGCGTTGACGATGGGCCTGACCTACGTTCGGAGCAGCGGTGTCGCCCGCGGCTCGGGCTGCAGCGTGACGTGCTCGATGCGGTAGGCGTCGTGCAGGTGCTGCTTGAGCGCCGGCAGCACGTGATCCCAATCGGCGAGGCGGTCCACCACCACATGCGCTGACAGCGCGACCGTATCCGACGACGCAGTCCAGATGTGCAGGTCGTGGATGCCCTTCACGCCGGCGACCGCCGCCATGCTATTGCCGACCGTGGTGATGTCGAGGCCGCGCGGCACGCGCTCGAGCATCACGTCGAGCGCATCGCGGAACAGCCGGGTCGCGGAGTTGAGCAGCAGGCCGCAGACGATCAGCGACAGCAGCGGGTCGATCGGCGTCCAGCCCGTGGACCAGACCACGAGGCCTGCGGTCAGTGCGGCGACCGAGCCGAGCAGGTCGCCGATCACGTGCAGCATCGCACCACGGACGTTGAGGGTCTGCGCACCCGCGCGCAGCGTGAAGAACACGGCGACGTTGACGCCGAGGCCCAGCAGCGCGACCACCGCGACCGCAGCGCCGTTGATCGCGACCGGGTGGGCGAACCGGTTGAACGCGCCCCAGGCGATCGCGATCACCAGCCCGAGCATCACCAGCGCGTTGAGCGCCGCGGCGACGACCTCGACCCGGCCGAAGCCGTAGGTGTACTGGCGGTCAGCGGGACGCTGCGCCCATTGCGCGGCGGCGAACGCGGTGAACAGCCCGAGCGAATCGGTGGCCATGTGGCCGGCATCGGCGAGCAGCGCGAGCGAGCCTGACCACCAGCCGGTGACCGCTTCGACCACCGCGAAGCCGAGCGTGAACCACAACGCCAAGCCGAGCGGTCGCGCGCCGCGCGCGTCGTGGCGATGGTGGTCGTGTTCGAACATGTCCGCCATGATAGCCGCTGGGGGTAGGCATGACGCCGGTTCCGTTCCGCGACGCGCTCAAGGTCTGGCTCGAGATCGGCATCACCGGCTTCGGCGGGCCGGCGGGGCAGATCGCGCTGATGCATCGCTTGCTGGTCGAGGAGCGCGGCTGGATCGGCGAGGCCGAATACCTGCGCGGCCTCAACCTCTGCATGCTGCTGCCCGGTCCCGAGGCGATGCAGCTCGCGACCTACATCGGTTGGCGATTGCACGGTGTGCCCGGCGGCATCGCGGCCGGCACGCTGTTCGTGTTGCCCGGCGCGCTGCTCATGCTCGCGCTCGCCGCGCTCTACGCTGCACATCGTGAGCTGCCGCTGCTGGTGGCACTGTTCTTCGGCATCAAGTGCGCGGTGCTGGCGATCGTGCTCGAGGCTCTGCTGCGGATCGGCAAGCGCGCGTTGCGCGGGCGCATCGCCTACGCGGTCGCCGGCGCCGCGTTCGTCGCGCTGTTCGCGTTCGCGGTGCCGTTCCCGGCGGTGGTGCTCGGCGCAGGCGTGCTCGGCGCCGTGCTCGCCTGGCGTTGGCCGGCGCTGCTGCCGCTGCCGGCGACCGGTGCGCTGGTGCCCTCTGCCGCGGCGGCCGTCGATCCGCTGCGCCACGCTCTGCGCACGCTCGCCATATGGGGCGGGCTGTGGCTCGCGCCGTTCGTGTTGATCAGCGCGCTCGGCGGCAGCGCCGTATTCATGGACATCGCACTCTTGATGAGCGAGCTCGCGCTCGTGACCTTCGGCGGCGCCTACGCGGTGCTGGCCGGCGTCGCGCAGCAGGCGGTCCAGACCTTCGGTTGGCTCTCGCCGGCCGCGATGATGGATGGGCTCGGTTTGGCCGAAACCACTCCCGGTCCGTTGATCCTGGTGCTCGAGTTCGTCGCCTATCAGGCGGCGTACGGACTGCCCGGCGGCCTCGAGCCCTGGGTCGCGGGCTCGCTTGGTGCGGCGCTCGCGGTCTGGTGCACCTTCGTGCCCTGCTTCCTTTGGATCTTCCTCGCCGCACCCTGGGTGGACGCAATCGGACGCGTACGGATCGCGGCGGGTGCGCTGGCGCTGATCACCGCGGCGGTGGTCGGCGTGGTGCTGAACCTGAGCGTCTGGTTCACGATGCATGCGCTGTTCGGCAGCGTCGGCGAGGTGGAAAGCGGGTGGTTGCGGCTCTCGCTGCCGGTGTGGACGAGCGTCGACTGGACCGCGGCGGCACTCGCGGTGGCGAGCGCGGTCGCGCTGCTGCGCTTCAAGGTCGGGATGCTGTGGGTGCTCGCGGGCGCCGCAGTCGCCGGCACGGTGCTGCGGCTCGCCTAGGCAGATCGTCGAGGTTCAGAACCTGCCATTCTGCAGGTCGCTGATCGCCTGGCGGATCTCGGCCTGGGTGTTCATCACGAACGGGCCGTAGTGGGCGATCGGTTCCTTGAACGGCTTGCCGGCAATCACCAGCGCGCGGCCCGGCGCGGCGCCGGTCGCGAGCACCACCTTCCCCTCACGCGACAGCAATGCGAGCTGCTTGGCGTCGAGCGCATTGCGCCCTCCATCAGATGGAGGACCGACCAGCACCGTGCCATCCACGGCGTGGACCAGCGCGGTGTGCCCATCCGGCACCGCGCACTCGAACGATGCGTTCGCAGGCAGGTCGACGTCGAGATAGATCGGCTCAGAAGGGCGGTTGCGCACTGGGCCTTTGGCGCCAGCGTGCTCACCGCTGATCACGCGCACCGTGCCGCCACCGGCGAGCGCGAGGGTCGGGATGCGCGTCGTGTCGATGTCGTCGTACCAGGGGTCGGCCATCTTCATGGCACCAGGCAGGTTGACCCACAGCTGGTAGCCGCGCATCAGGCCCGAGGCCTGCTGCGGCATCTCCTCGTGCACGATGCCGCGCGCCGCGGACATCCATTGCACGCCGCCCGGACCGAGGTCGCCCTGGTTGCCCTTGTTGTCCTTGTGGCGCATGCGCCCGACCAGCATGTAGGTCACGGTCTCGAAGCCGCGGTGCGGGTGCGGCGGGAAACCGGCGACGTAGTCGCTCGCTTCGGCGGAGCCGAACTCGTCGAACAGCAGGAACGGGTCGATCGCCGCGGCCATGCGCGGGTCGAGCACGCGCGTGAGCTTGACGCCCGCGCCGTCGCTGGTGGCGTAGCCCTGGATGATGCGTTCGACGCTGCGGGTGCTCATGGCTGCTCCATGGTGAGCCACCGAAGTGGGGGCGCGGCGCGACAACTCAAGCGCCGCGTCCCGCGGTGAGGCGGCGTCAGTCCTTCTTCAGGAACTTCGCGTCCACCGATAGCGCACCAGCACCTGCGGCGTAGACGTAGAACAAACCACCCGCTATCGCCAAGTTCTTCCAGAACATGTAGGCGTTCGCGCCCTGGCTGAAATCACGGTGGAACAGGACCGCGGCGAGGATGCAGAAGCCGGCGAGTGCCAAGCCCGTCCAGCGCGTGTAGGCACCGGCCAGCAACGCGAGGCCGCCGCCGAGTTCGACCAGGATCACGGCCGGCAGCAGCATGCCGGGCACGCCCATCGAATCCATGTAGCCGGCGGTGCCGGCGTAGCCGCCGATCTTCGACCAACCGGCGGGGATGAAGATCGCGGCCATCAGGATGCGGCCGGCAAGTTTGGCGTAATCGTTCATGAGTGCGTCTCCGATCCCGTCCACAGCGGACCCGCAGGAGGATAGTCCAAAAGCGAAGGGCCCCTCGCGGGGCCCTTCAGTCGTCGTAATCCAGTCGATCTAGACATCAGAGGAGCGGCACCAGCAGCAGCGCCACGATGTTGATGATCTTGATCAGCGGGTTGATGGCCGGGCCGGCGGTGTCCTTGTAGGGATCGCCGACGGTGTCGCCGGTGACCGCGGCCTTGTGCGCCTCGGAACCCTTGCCGCCGTAGTGGCCGTCCTCGATGTACTTCTTGGCGTTGTCCCAGGCGCCGCCGCCGGTCGTCATCGAAATCGCGACGAACAGGCCGGTGACGATCGTGCCGATCAGCACGCCGCCCAGCGCCTTCGGGCCGAGCGTGAGGCCCACCACCACTGGCACCAGGATCGGCAGCAGCGAGGGCACCACCATCTCCTTGATCGCGGCCTTGGTCAGCATGTCGACCGCCACGCCGTACTGCGGCTTGGCCGTGCCCGCCATGATCCCGGGGATCTCCTTGAACTGGCGACGCACCTCGACCACCACCGCGCCCGCGGCGCGGCCGACGGCTTCCATCGCCATCGCGCCGAACAGGTAGGGGACCATGCCGCCGATGAACAGGCCGATGATCACCATGTGGTCGCTGAGGTCGAACGCGACCGCCTTGCCCACCGACTCGAGGCTGTGGGTGTAGTCGGCGAACAGCACGAGCGCGGCCAAGCCGGCCGAGCCGATCGCGTAGCCCTTGGTCACCGCCTTGGTGGTGTTGCCGACCGCGTCGAGCGGATCGGTGATGGCGCGGATCTCCTTCGGCAGTTTGGCCATCTCGGCGATGCCGCCGGCGTTGTCGGTGATCGGACCGTAGGCGTCGAGCGCCACGATCATGCCGGTCATCGACAACATCGCAGTCGCGGCGATCGCGATGCCGTAGAGGCCCGCGAGCTCGAACGCGCCGAAGATCGCGGCGCAGACCGCGAGCACTGGCCAGGCGGTCGCCTTCATCGACACGCCGAGGCCGGCGATGATGTTGGTGCCGTGGCCGGTCTGCGACGCCGCCGCGATCAGCTGCACCGGCTTGAAGGTCGTGCCGGTGTAGTACTCGGTGATGTAGACGATCACACCGGTGAGCGCGAGGCCGATGAGCGTGCAGGCGAACAAGTCCATCGCGCGCGGGCCCATCATCTGCATCGTGATCGGGTAGAACAGCACCGCGGCCAGCACGGCCGAGGCGATCACACCCTTGTACAGCGCCCACATGATGCGGCCGTCCTTCGCCGAGACGAAGAAAGTGCCGACGATCGAGGCCAGGATTGACACGCCGCCGAGCAGCACGGGGTAGAGCACGGCGTTGGCGCCGAACTCGGCCGCGATCCCGGCCAGGCCGCCGAGCACCATGGTGGCGACCAGCGTGACTGCGTAGGTCTCGAACAGGTCGGCCGCCATGCCGGCGCAGTCGCCGACGTTGTCGCCGACGTTGTCGGCGATCACCGCCGGGTTGCGCGGGTCGTCCTCGGGGATGCCGGCTTCGACCTTGCCCACGAGATCGGCGCCGACGTCGGCGCCCTTGGTGAAGATGCCGCCGCCGAGCCGGGCGAAGATCGAGATCAGCGAACCGCCGAAGGCGAGGCCGACCAGCGCGTGCAGCGCGAGCTGCTGGTCGCCGGTCTGCGCCATCACCAGCCAGTAGTAGCCGGCGACGCCGATCAGGCCAAGGCCCACCACCAGCATGCCGGTGATCGCACCGCCGCGGAACGCCACGGCAAGCGCGGCGCCCAAGCCGTTGTGCGCGGCCTGCGCGGTACGCACGTTGGCGCGCACCGAGATGTTCATGCCGATGTAGCCGGTGGCGCCGGAGAGCAGCGCGCCGATGGCGAAGCCGACCGCGGTCCACCAGCCGAGTGCGAAGCCGAGCACCACGAACAGCACCACACCGACGATGCCGATCGTCATGTACTGGCGGTTGAGGTAGGCCATCGCGCCTTCGTGAATCGCCGCGGCGATCTCGCGCATGCGGTCGTTGCCGTCCGGCAGCGAGACGATCCAGAAGTACGACCACAGGCCGTAAGCCACGGCGGCGAAGCCGCACACGAGCGCTACGAGCAGCGCGTTGTCCACGAGCATCTGCATTAGGGGAATCTCCGGGGGAGCCTATAAAAGGGCGCGGATTCTAGCATGGGGCCCCGCGTGGTCCCGCTACTTCTTGCGCAGCTCGAAGGGCGCGAGCTTCTTCTTCACCGCCGCGTTCTTGAGCGTCACGTAGCGCGGCAGGCCGTCGCGATAGGGCGGGTAGGCCTCGCCCTCGATCAGCGGTGCCAGGTAGCGCCGGCATTTCTTGGTGATGTGGAAACCGTCGGCCGTGATGAAATCGCGCGGCATGAACTTCTCGTGGTTCGCCACCACCTCGAGCCGGGCTTTGCCGACCGTCCACTTATAGGGTTTGTCTTTGATGCGGACGATTGTCGGCATCACCGCGTTCTCGCCGTCGAGCGCGAGCTCGACCGCGGCGCGGCCCACAGCGTAGGCCTGCGCGAGGTCGGTGGCGCTCGCGATGTGACGCGCGGCGCGCTGCAGGTAGTCCGCCACGGCCC
>JANNEA010000066.1:0-1779 GCA_031388175.1 Gammaproteobacteria bacterium | reverse complement strand
CGACTGCGCCGGCGCGCCGTGCCACAACGGCGGCACCTGCACCGACGGCATCAACAGCTACACGTGCAACTGCGCCACCGGCTTCACCGGCGCCACCTGCGACATCAACATCAACGACTGCGCCAGCGCGCCGCCCTGCCTCAACGGCGGCACCTGCACCGATGGCATCAACAGCTACACGTGCAATTGCGCCGCGGGTTTCACCGGCAGAAATTGCGAGGTCAACATCGACGACTGCGCCGCGCAGCCGTGCCAGAACGGCGGCCTGTGCGTCGACGGTGTCGCCAGCTACGCGTGCGGCTGCGCAGCCGGCTACACCGGCGCCAACTGCCAGACCAACATCGACGACTGCAGCCCCAATCCGTGCCGGAACGGCGGCGTGTGCGCCGACGGCATCAACAGCCACAGCTGCACCTGCCCGTTGGGCTACACCGGCGCCAACTGCGAGACGCCCCCCGACCCCTGCGCGGGCACTCCGCCCACGCCGTCGCCGGCGCACCAGTGGACGTTCAACGACGGCACGCCGGGCGACAGCATCGGCGGCGCCAACGGAACGCTGTTCGGCGGTGCGGCCATCTCCGGCGGTCAATTGAGCGTGGACAACACAATGACCTCGCCGAATCAGTCCGCGGTCGGGAAGTACATGCAGGCGGCCCTCCCCGATACCGTGCGCGTCAAGACGCTGGTCATGTGGGGCACCCTCGCCAATCTGAGCCAGCGCGGTGGCAGCGCGCTCAGCATCGAGGACACCACCCAGAACGCGTTCGCACAGCGCTTCGACGCCATCGATTACGCCGAGCGCACGTCCTCCCAGTGGATGGCGGGCAGCGACAACTTCAACCGCTCCCCGGCGAGCAACGGCGGCATGCTGGAGAACTCGCTCGGCGAGGTCATGATCGCCATCGTCTATGACGTGGACAGCAGCATCACCATCTACCGCAACGGCCAGCCCTACGCGGTCAGCTACGTGCAGGGCGCGCTACAGACGTACACCGGCGGGATGTCCGACGCTCTCATCGGCCTGCGCCATTCGGGCTGCAGCAACAACTGCTGGCTCAGCGGCAGCATCGACGAAGCCCGCATCTACAACAGCGCCCTGAGCGCGTGCCAGATCAAGACCCTCCAGCCCGCCCCGTAAGGCCTCATGTCCGCTCGCCGGTGAGCCCCGCGCGGTAGGCGTACTGCATCACCTCCCCGTTCGTGCTCACGCCGAGCTTCTCGCGGATGTGCGCGAGGTGGCTCGACACCGTGCTCGACGAGAGGTTCAGCGCCGCCGCGATGTCCCCCGGGGAACGCCCCTCCGCGATCAACCCGAAGACCTGATGCTCGCGCTCGCTCAGCCGCTCGTGCGGAGCGCCGAGCCCCCCCGTCCCCGCGGCGACCAGCGCGTCGGCGACCGCGGCGGTGAGGTAGCGATGCCCCCGCGCCACCGTGCGGATCGCCTCGACCAGCTCCGAGGTCGAGCGCCCCTTCGATAGATAGGCCGCGGCGCCCAGCTTCAGCACCCGCGGCGCGTACTGGTCCTCGGGGTACATCGACAAGACGATCACCGGCAGCTTCGGCGCCACCGCGCGCAGGCGGCGCAGCACCTCCGTGCCGCCGAGATCCTCGAGCGACAGGTCGAGCACGAGAACGTCCCACCGCTCGACGGCGGCGCGGTTCAGCACCTCGTGCCCCTTGCCGGTGTCGCCGGCCAGCTCCAGGTCCGGGGTCTCGGCGATCAGCCGGCGCAGCCCGTCGCGCACGATCGCGTGGTCGTCGGCGATGAAGACCCGGATC
>JANNEA010000063.1:0-31397 GCA_031388175.1 Gammaproteobacteria bacterium | reverse complement strand
ATCGCTGCAGCCACCACCCAGGTCCCGTGCTGGGCGAAGCGCAGCGCATCGGCGGCGAGCCCGCTGAATCCGAGTGCGCTATCGGCGGAGCGCAGCCCCCACGCACAAGCGCCGGCGCCGAGCGCGGCGCCGAGCTGGGGTGCCGCGCGATGCGCCTCGCGCGACCAGGCGATCGCCAAGCCGAGCCCGATGCCGATCAACGCGGTGAGGTTGGCGACGTAGAGCACGGGCCGCGCGGCCCAGCCACCCTTGATCTCGTCCCAACCGAACTGGGTCGAGGGCAGCAGCACCAATACGGTGCCGGCGAGCGCGAGCACGACCACGGTAACGCGGCCGATCAGCCGCGTGGGATCGAAGCGTTCCTGTTCGTTCGCGTCCGCCATGCGTTGAGTCCCCCGCGCCAGAGTATCGCGCATGCTAGGGTTTCGCGGTGGCGCAATCGCGTCGCACGCCGGGGGCGCCATGGACACCGCATCAAAGATCCTGATCCTCGCCGGCATGGCCGCGCTCTGCGCGAGCTTCGTGCTCGGCTTCTTCTTTGCCAAGGAACGCGAGAAGGCGGCGCAGGCCAACCGCTACCTGGTGATGGCGCACATCGGCGGCCTGATCGGCGGCGCGATGCTGCTGGCGCTGACCATCGCGGTCGGCTACTCGAACCTCGGCTCCGGTCTCGAGACGCTCGCCGCTGCGCTGCTCGCCGGCGGCAGCCTCGCGCTGGTGACCAAGGACACGCTGAACTGGCGTCAAGGCGTGACCGACGAGTTCAAGCAGCAGCCGACGCTGCAGTCCAAGGTCGGCGTGGTCGAGGTGTTGGCGATGAGCGTCGGCTTGCTGGTGCTCACGATCGGCGTGCTGTCCGCCGCGTTGAGCTGACGCCATGCCGACGAAACAGACCATCCACGGGCTCGCTGCGGTCGCGATGCTCGGCATCCTCGGCGGCATCGTGGTGCTGCAGAAGTTCTCGAAGCTCGAGGCCGAGACCCAGGGCCCGAGCGTGATCGCCACCAACGAGGCTGGCGACGTGCTGCTCGGCGCGCGCCACCTGCTGTTCCTGGTGCCGAGCGGCAAGCCGGTCGAGCGGATCGAGCTCGAGGCCCTCGGCCTCGGCGGCCCGGTCGTCGGATTGGGTTGGGATGGCAAGGACTGGTTCGTCGCCGACGACGCCAGCGGCACCTTGCACCGCTGCGACCTCGCCGCGAAGAGCTGTCGGCCGGCGCTGGCCGTCAGCGAAGAGCGCTGGCTGCGCCGCACCGCCAAGCTCGCGTTCGCACCCGACCGGATCTTCGTCACCGACACCGAACGGCACCGCCTGTTGGCGTTCGGTGCCGGCGGCGATCCGGTCGGCAGCTCGCGCACCGCGCCGATCGCGCTGTGCTTCCCGAACGGCATCCGTGCCTACGACGGCGGTCTGCTGGTCGCCGACACCAACAACCATCGCATCGCCTGGGTCGATCCGACCGCGGACTTCGCCTCCGAGACCTACCTGCACGTGGCCGGTTCGCCGGAGGTGACGAAGGCGCAATGCAGCGACGCCAGCCTCGCGCTCGGCGAGCGCGGCGACCCGGCGCTGAACACGCTGGTCGATTCGGCAGCGGGCGGGCTGTCGTTCGCGATCGAGGGCGCGCGCCCGGGCCGCACCTGGCCGACCGCGGTGCAGCCGGTCACGACCACCATCGGCCCGAACTACTGGGTGATCGTCGCCGATTCCGGCATGCGCGATGGCGACGTGCTGGTGTTCAGCGATGGCAGCGACCTGCCCAAGGTGATCGGCTTGCCGGACGACGCCGATCCGGTCGAGCTGGCCCAGCTCGGCGACAAGGTGCTGATCACCGATCCCACGCGGATGCGCGTGTACGCGAGCTCGATCGAGACCGCGGCGCATGTCGACTCGCCGCTGGCGGCGGATTGGGACGCGACCGGCGTCTCGGCCGTGTTCAACGCGCAGCGCTCGCAACGCGCGACCTATAAAGCCCTGCGCTTCGCCGCGACCGGCGGCATCGGCCTGGGCGTGCTGCTGGCGCTCGTGGTCGTGGTGCTCGAGCGCAAGCGCGA
Organism: Gammaproteobacteria bacterium; assembly: GCA_031388175.1. Classification (GTDB taxonomy): domain Bacteria; phylum Pseudomonadota; class Gammaproteobacteria; order Natronospirales; family JANNEA01; genus JANNEA01. The sequence continues at coordinate 29,345 of JANNEA010000063.1, read as the reverse complement.
GCAGGCTGAGAAGGGCGCCTAGCCCCAGGATCCTGGCCCCGCAAAAGAAGACGGCCGCCTTGCGGCGGCCGTCCCGTCGTCATCGATACGTGAGCCGGATCAGTTGCCCTTCGGCGCGAGCCACACGTGGTGGACCCAGTAGCTGCCGTCGGCATGCGCCGCGACCCAGATCTCGTAACGCTCGCCCTTGTGGACCAGCAGGCCCATCGGCACGTTGTCGTTCATCGCCCCCGCCGCCGAGCCTTGGGTTGGTGCGGCGAACGCAGCGCTGGTGTTGTAGCTGTTGTACGAATCCAGATGCTGGTAGATCTGCGTGAGCATCTGGTAGTCGTGGCTGTTCGGCCACTGGCTGGCCGGATCCGACGAGTAGTCCATGCAGGTCTGCTGGCTCGAGCCGTCCTCGCTGGTGTGGCCGAGGCCGAACACGTGGCCGATCTCCTGGCACATCACGTGGTTGCGTTCTGCGGCGTCGAAGGACGAGTCGTAGGAGTCGTTCATCTTCGCGGTGCCGCGGCTGATGTGGCCGCTGGAGTCGAGGTTGATCGACGCCAGGCCCAGCCAGCCGTTCTGGCCATAGGCTGCATTGCAGACGCGGATCTCACCGGTGATCGCCCGGCACTGCTTGCGGGCGCGGCTGCTCTCGTCGACGGCAGAGACCGTCAGGTTCAGCGAGTTCGACTGGCTCCACAGGTTGAGCGAGGTGTCGAACGAGGATTGCCACACGCTGGTCACGCTGTCGGTCACCTTCAGCGTGAAGCTGCTGGTGGTGCGGGCCCAGTGGTAGTTGTTCCATGAGTGCGAGGCGAGTGCGACGGACGTAGCGCCCGCTGCCAAAGCTGCGACCGTAGCGGCCGCCCAGAACTTCTTCATCGGTTGTTTCCCCCTAGGGAAGTTGTTTAGCCCCGCCACCCCCGTGGCAAAAGCGCGCCCGAAACTAGCATGGCCCTCGGGGAATGCGACCGGGTTCACATCCGATGATATGCAAATAATATTCGCTGTCGGCCGCCGGCCGGGGTGGTGCCCGCGCTACTTCTCCGACACCTTCACGCAGTTCCGCCCGGCGTGCTTGGCTGAGTAGAGCGCGGCGTCAGCGTCACCGAGCAGGGCGTCGAGGCGGGAACCCTCGATTGGCGTGAGCGTCGCCACGCCGACCGAGATCGTGGCGCCGAGCGTGCTCTCCTCGACCCGGGCCCGCATCGTCTCGGCCACATCACGCGCGACGTCGAGCTCGGCGCCGGGCAGCACCGCCAGGAACTCCTCGCCGCCGTAGCGCGCGACCAGGTCCTCGGTGCGGCGCAGGCAGCGGGAGAGGCGCGTGGCCAGCGCGCGCAGCAGTTGATCGCCGGCCAGATGGCCGTGCTTGTCGTTGAACTGCTTGAAGTGGTCCACGTCCACGATCAGCACCGAGATCGGGCGGCCGCGGTCGGTGGAGTTCTCCCACACGCTCTTCAGGTAGTCGTCGAGCCGGCGCCGGTTGGGGATGCCGGTGAGCCCGTCGACGTGCGCGATGGTCTCGAGCTGACGGTTCGCCGACTCGAGCTCGCGGGTACGCGTGGTGACCATGCCCTCCAGCCGTTTGGTGATGCCGTCGAGCCGCGCGGTGCGCCAGCGGATGAATTGCGCGGTGGCGAACGCGAGCGCAGCGGCGGCAAGCAGCGCATACAGGGCGTCGGCCCACAGGCTCAGGTACCACGGTGGCGTGACGGTGAAGCGGAACGGTTCGATCCGCGTCTCGTTGCCGTCGGGATCGCGCCCGGTGATCTCGAGCGTGTAGTCCTTGGCCTGGAGGTTGCTGTAGGTGAAGCCAGCCGAAGCCGACCAGTCGTCGTAGCCGGCATCGGTCGGCAGCAGCCGCGCCTGGTAGAGCACGTCACCGGGGCGGGCGAGCTCGGCCAGCGTGAACTCGAACCGGATCGACCACTGGCCCTTGGGGATCTCGATCTCGCGGCCGTCGAGCGGCAGCAGCCTGGCGCCATCGGCGTCGGTCAGCCGTACCGCCGTCAGTCGCACTGAGGCCGGCGGCACCGGGGCGACGACTTCACGTGGCTCGAAGCGCAGCACCGCGCCTGACGACACCAACAACAGGGCGCCGTCGCTGTCCTCGTGCGCGCTGCGGAAGATGCCGCGGCGCAGGCCGAGCGTCGCCTCGCGCCGCCACTCGCCACCGACCGGGCGCACGAACAGCTCGCGTTCGCTGTGGGCCCAGCGCGTACCGTCGCGCGTCGCCAGCAGGCGCAGTTCGGCATCGGTGGGCCGCAGTGCGGCCAGCCCGTCGAGCTCGGTGGCGACGAAGCGTTTGCCGTCCCAACGGAAGATGCCCTTGGCCGTGGTGACGATCAGCCCGAGCCCCTCGATCGAGGTCACGCTCGCGCTGCGCGGAGCGCCGTACTCCAGGCCATCGCTCTCGCCGATCGCCTGCTGCGCCACGACCTTGCGCCGATCGGCGCTCAGTGTGACGCGCTGCACGCCACCGCGTCGCGTGCCGAGCCAGACCTCGGTCGCGCTCACCTCGGCGATGCTGCTCACGCCGATGTCGTTGCCCTCGCTGGGGTCGATGCGCAATGCGAGGTCACGCGGCCCGACCTCGAGCAGCGCCAGACCGTAATCGGTGCCGACCAGCACGCTGTTGTTGACGAAGCGCGAGCGCTGCAGCAGCTTGGGGTAGAAGGTCTTGCGGGTGAGGTCGCGCACGCCGAGCGGCGTCACCAGCCGCAGCGAGTAGGAATCGGCCAGCAGCGCGCGTTCGCGGTCGAGCTCGAGCAGGCCGTAGGTCTCGGCGTCTGTCCACAGCGTCTGGTCCACCAGCACGCGACCCAGGCGATCGAGCCTGACCTCGTACACGCCGGCGCCGGTCATGACGAAGTTGCGACCACGCCAACGCGCGGCGCCGAAGGTGGTGGAGGCCAGGCCCTCGCCGCGGCCGAGCCCGCTCCAGCGGCCCGGCCAACCCACGTGATAGATCGCCTCGTCGCTGGTGACGAGCAGGCCGCCATCGCGGGCGCGGGCGAGGTCGTTGGTGGCGGAGCCATCGAGCTTGATCCGCCGCAGCGTCTTGGTGCGCAGGTCGGTGAGCAGGATCTCGCCGAAGTCCGAGGCGTAGGCGATGCGGCCATCGTCGAGCGCGACGAACTGCCAGAACGATGCGGACGGCGGCATGCCGGCGGGCATCGGGTAGTCGCGCAGCTTGCCCGCGCGCCACTCGCGCCACAGACCGTCGCGCGAGGTCGCGAGCAGACCGCCTTCGGGCGTGGGCGCGAACTGGTAGACCAGATCCTTGAGCGCATCGCTGCCTGGCAGCTTGACCCATGCGTCGCCGACCAGGCGCCGCAGGCCCTCACCGCGGAACTGCATGAGCAGCGCGCCGTCCTTGTCCCTTGCCATCGCGCCGAAGCGCTCGTCGCGGCGCCAGACCTGCACCCCATCCGTTCCGGGCTGCCAGCGGAACACGTGCTGCACGCCCCAGAAGAACACGCCTTCCGGGAACACGTACACGTCCCAGATCTCGGCGAAGTGCTCGCCGGGCTTGAGCAGCGATTTGAACTTGGGCGTGAGATCGATGTAGTGATGGGCGCCGGTCGCATCGCGCTCGAGGTAGCCGAAGCTGTCGTAGCCGCCGACGTAGATCCGGCCCTGGCCATCGTCGCTGACGATGCGCGCGATGTCGCCGTTGGGCAGCGGCACCAGTGTCCAGTGCTCGCCGTCGAACACCAGCACGCCCTTGTCGTTGGCCACATAGATCCAGCCGTCGAGGTCCTGGGCGATGCCGTTGTTCTGCGCGCCGACCTCGATGTCGGGCACGAAGCGCTCGAGCGGCGGCAGGGCGGGGAAGGGCTCGACCGTCTCGGCATGCGCGGGCAGTGCCGCGCCAAGCAGGGCGGCACAGAACAGGAGGTGGGACGAACGAAGCGCGTGGGTTGTCACCGGCCCACTGTAACAAGGCAGTTCCGCATGCACGTCGCCGCTGGTCAGCGTGCCGCGGACGCGCGTCGGCACGCGGCCCGGGGCATGGTCCCACGGCGCCACGCATGATGCCGCGCGATAGCTGCACGGAAGACCACTCCGCCGCTAGGCGTATCCTGCCCGTCCGATGTCAGCCCCCACCTCCACTGACGGCGCGCAACTCGAACTCCTGAACCAGATTGCGCGCATCGCGGCCGATGACCTCGAGCTGCGACCGATGCTGCAGCGCGTGACCGACCTGCTGCACGCCCGCTTCGGCTGGGAGTCGGTGGCGGTGGTCTCGCTCGATGCCGAGCGCAAGTTCGTGGTCTGCGAAGCGCTGAGCAGCACGGCCGTGGCGCCGCTCAAGGTCGGCGATGCCTGGCCGCTCGGCACCGGCATCGTCGGCAGCGTGGCGCAGAAGGGCGAACCGCGACTCGAGCACGATGTGCGCAAGGTCCCGACCTACGTCGGCGTGATCCCGGGCACGCTGTCCGAGCTCTGCGTGCCGGTGAAGCACCGCGGCCAGGTCGTGGCATTGCTCAACCTCGAGAGCCCGCGGCTCGGGGCCTTCGACGGCCAGCTCAAGTTCGTCGAGACGGTGGCCGAGCAGATCGCCGGCAGCATCGGCAGCGCCAGGCTGTTCGTCGAGATCAGGCAGCGCGCCGCGTTGACCGAGGTCATGGCCGTGGTCTCGCGCATCGCGCTCGAGCCGGCGATGCTCGATGACCTGCTGCGGCGGATCGTGGACTACATCGCGCGCGAGTTCGCGATGCCAGTGGCGGCGATCTATCTGCTCGACGAGGCCGGCACGCGCTTCGCCAAGGAAGTGCACAGCGGCTTCGCGGCCTTCCCGATCGAGAACCGCGCCTGGACCATCGCCGAGGGCGTGGCCGGGCGCGCGGTGCGGCTCGGCCGGCCGGTGCTGGTGAGCGACGTCACCCAGGATCCCGACTACATCCCGGCCGGACGCGAGGTGCGCGCCGAGTTCGCGGTGCCGATCTGCTATCGCGACACGATCCTCGGCGTGCTCAACATCGAGGCCACCAACGTCGATGCGTTCCCGCCCTTCGCCCAGCGTGCGTTCATCGGCATCGCCGACCAGATCGCCGGCGCGATCTACGGCGCGCGCAACCGCGAGCAGCAACGCGAGCACGCGGCGCTGATGGAGCTGCTGTCGGACCTGTCGCGGCTCGCCACGCGCGACGCGCCGCTGCCGGACATGCTGCGCGACGTCACCGACTACCTCGCCGAGCATTTCGATGTCGCGGTCGCCAGCATCTTGCTGCTCGACGAGAGCGGACAGAACTTCCAGATCGAGACCATGTCGGGCAACCTGAAGCTGGGGTCACCCACTGGCGGGATCTGGCCGATCACGGTCGGGGTCTGCGGTCGGGCCGCCCGCACCGGGCTGCCGCAACTGGCCTACGCTGGCGAGGACCCTGATTACATCCCTGGCCACCCGTCGATCGCCGCCGAGTACGTCACGCCGATCAAGCTCGGCAACCGCTTGCTCGGCGTGCTCAACCTCGAGAGCTACTCGCGCACCACCTTCAGCGAAGCGGCGTGCCTGGTGCTCGATGCCGCCGCCGACCAGCTTGCCGGCGCGATCAACATGGCGTTGCTCAACCGACGCCTCAGCGAGACCAACCGGATGGTCGAGCAGCGCACCCAGGAGCTCGGCCAGGTGAACCAGAAACTGGCGCAGGCCAACCTCGAGCTCAGGCGGCTGTCGATGCACGATCCGCTCACCGACGTGCCGAACCGTCGGCGCTTCGACGAGGTGCTGCGCCATGAGTGGCGCTGGGGCGCACGCACCCAGAAAACGATGGCGGTGCTGCTGGTGGACCTCGACCACTTCAAGGCGCTCAACGACACCCACGGCCATCCCTATGGCGACGAGTGCCTGCGCAAGGTCGGTCGCGCGCTCAGCGGCGCATTGACCCGGGCCGCTGATTTCGTGGCGCGTTACGGCGGTGAGGAGTTCGGCATCGTGCTGCCTGATACCGATCCGGCGTCGGCGGCGCTGGCCGGCGAAGCCCTGCGCGCCGCGGTCGCCGCGCTGGCGATCCGCAACGACGGCGTTCCGGGCGGCTTGCTCACGCTCTCGGTCGGGGTCGCGATCGCGGTGCCCGACATCGAGCAGGCGCCAGGCGTGCTGGTGGAGGTCGCCGATGCCGCGCTGTACCGGGCGAAACGCGAAGGCCGCGACCGGGTCGTGGTGGCCTGACCTGGCTGATTGCTCGGCGTTCCCGGACTGAGCGGCCCTCAGCGCCGCACGACCCCGAACGCGAAATCCGGCCCGAGCCCCGCCTTGTAGGCGAGGTGGATCCACAACCAGGCTAGTTGCTCGAGCTGTCGTGCCAGTTTGAGTGGGCCCACTGCGAGCGGTTCGAAACCGGCATCGATGGCGAGTGTCCGCACGGTCTCAAGCGCCGCGGCGTCATCACCGGCGAGCAACATCGTGATCCGGCCCTGCGGGTATTCCGGGTCGGTCATGTTCGCCGCGCCGGTGGTGTTGAAGGCCTTCACCACGCGTGCTTTCGGCAGCAAGCGCTGGATCCGCTCGCCCGCCGAATCGTCCTGGCCGAACTCGAGGCCGGTGAAGTCGGTGCGGATCGGGTTGGTGGCGTCGGCGATGACCTTGCCATCGAGCGCGGGCCCAAGCGCCTTCAGCGCGGCCTCGGTCTCCGGCCAGGGCAGCGCGACCACCACGACCTCGGCATCCACGACCGCCAGCGCGTTCTTCATGAACTCGCCGAGCGCCTTGGCGTCGTGGTGTTTTGCCGACAGCGGGTCGCGGACGCCGAAGACCACGCTGTGCTTGGCCGCGTTGAAACGCTGGGCCAGAGCCCGGCCGACGCTGCCGGCACCGAGGATTGCGATCCGCATCAGTTCTGTCCCACCGCCGCAGGGGGTTGCGCGGCTCGCCGGCATCCTGCCAGTTTCCGCCTTGTACCAAGCATGCGGTCGTTATAGTCCCAGAATAGGCAACAAACATGAGATTAGTCTTGTGATTGTTGCTAAAATTCAGACAATGTCGAAAACCGCTACAACTCCAGGCTTGGATGAGCTCCGCTGTTTCCTCGCGGTGGTCAGGGAGGCGTCGTTCTCTGGGGCGGCCAAATCATTGGTTCTTCCCAAAGCGACCGTCTCGCGCCGGGTCGCCGAGCTCGAGCGGCGCTTGGGAACCCAGCTCCTGGAGCGCACGACCAGGTCGGTCAAGCTGACCGATGCCGGCCGTGACTACTCGCAGCGCGCGGCAGTTGCGCTCTTGGCACTCGACGACGCCACTGCGCGGATCCGGCCCGATGCCGATCCGTCGGCTCTCCGTGGCCGGCTGCGGGTGACCGCGCCGGTCGAGTACGGGGTAGCGGTGCTGTCGCCGTTGCTCGCCGAGTTCGTCGCCGCTCATCCGGAACTCGAGCTCGATCTGGAGCTCACGAGTCGCCAGGTGGACCTGGCCTACGACGGCCTCGACCTCGCCTTGCGGGTCGGGCCTTTGCCGGAGGTCGGTTTGGACGCCCTTCGCTTGGGCGAGGTGCGGCAAGGGCTGTACGCGAGCCCCGCCTACCTCGCCACCGCGGGCAAACCGCGCTACGTGCACGAGCTCAGCGAACGGGCCACGCTGCAGTTCATCGGCGCAGACCACACACCGTTCTGGCACCTGACCGACGGCGCGCAGGAGCTGCGCGTGCCGATCGCCCCCCGGCTGCGCAGCAACAACCACTGGGTGTTGCGCGACGCTGCGCTCGCCGGCCTCGGTATTGCACTCATCGCCGAACTCGCGGCCGAGGCCGAGGTCACAGCGGGTAGACTTCTCCGCCTGTTCCCCGCCTTCGGCGCACCCGAGATTCCTGTGAACGCCGTGTTCCCCAGCCAACGCTTCCTCGCTCCGAAGGTGCGCGCCTGCCTCGATTTCTTGAGCGGACGTCTGGGACACCGCTAGAGGTCACCATGCTCCGCAATCGTATTCTCACCACCGCGACACTGGCCGCCGCCCTCGTCGCCTGCAGCCCGATCACCGATCCGGCCGCGCACCGCGCCGAGGTCGACGCCTGGCACGTGAAGCGCGTGACGAGGCTGACCAGCGAGACCGGCTGGCTCACGCTGGTCGGCCTCTATTGGTTCAAGCCCGGCGAGAACAGCTTCGGTCGCGCGCCATCCAATGCGTTGGTGCTGGACCACGAAACACTGCCCGACACTCTCGGGTCCTTCCACCTCGCCGACGGCCAGGTGCACTTCACCGCGCGGCCTGGTGCCGAGGTGACGCATGACGGCCAGCGGGTCAGCGCGCTCGCGCTCGCGCCGGATGCAAGCGATGCGGGACCCACGGTGCTCGCCGTCGGCACGCTGCAGTTCTACGTGATCGAGCGCGCCGGACGACTGGGCCTGCGGGTGCGCGACACCCAGCATCCGTTGCGCACCGGCTTCTCGGGCATCGAACGCTACCCGGTGGACCCGCGCTGGGTGTTCGACGCTGAGTGGGTCCCGTACAACCCGCCCAAGCCGATCAAGATCGGCACGATCATCGGTACGGTCGAGGAGATGCCGGCCTGGGGCCAGTTCCGTTTCCGCCGCGGCCTCACCACCTATGCGCTCGACGCGGTGCTTGAGGTCCCCGGTGACACTGAACTGTTCGTCATGTTCCAGGACGCGACCAGCGGCCGCGGCACCTACGGTGCCGGCCGCTTCATGTACATCCCGATCCCGAAGGATCCGACCAAGCCCGGGACCGTGCGCGTGGATTTCAATCGCGCCTATAACCCGCCCTGCGCGTTCAACCAGTTCGCGACCTGTCCGTTGCCGCCGCCGCAGAACCGCCTGGCATTGCAGGTGACGGCGGGCGAGAAGGATTACGGCCGCCATTGAGCGCCGCGCTATAGTCGTTCAAGTTCCAACTCCCGGAGGAGATGTTCACATGCGACGGATCGTTCTCACTGCGATCGCGGCGCTTGCCGCAACCACCATCGCCGCGCCGGCCAGTGCCGAGTGGTATGTCGGCGTCGACACCGGCAGCGGCACCGCGGATGAGACTGGCAGCTTCGGTGTCGCGGTGCCCGGCTTCGGCGGCCCGACCGTCGACCACGACCTCTGCGGTGGCACGGCGGTGATCACCGTCGGCGCCGAGCCCAGCGTGACTTCGATCGACGGCAACAGCACCAACTACCGCCTGTTCGTCGGCGCGCGCGGCGACAACTGGGCGCTCGAGTTCGCCAGCTTCAACGTCGCCCGCATCGAAGGCAGCGCCGACTCCGGCCCCTACGCGGTGGCGCAGCCGACCTGCAACCCGGTGCCGACCAGCCCGATCACGGTCGATTCCTTCGGCCGCAAGGTCGAGTCGCTGGCCTTCGAGGGCTACTCGATCACTCCGGTCTACTCGCTCGAGTTCGCGGACGACTGGACCGTGGACTTCCGCGCGACGATCGCGTTCTGGGAGCGCGAGCAGCGCTCGCAGTGGCAGGTCGTGGTCACTGAACTGCAGGGCGGCACGCCGCTCCAGACCTACCCGACCACCTGGTCGAACGGCTCCGGCGGCGGTGCTGGCGTCGACCTCGGCCTCGGGATCGGCGTGGCGTGGCAGATCAAGGACGAGCTCAGGCTGCGCCTGCGCTACGACCTGCAGCCGTACAGCGGCTTCGACGTCTCGACCGTGACGCTCGGCTTCACGATCGATCTCGGCGACTGAACTGCCCGGGTCGCGGCCGCTGCAGCGCGTCACGCTGCGTCCGTCCGGACGCAGCTTCGATTGCCCGCCTGCAGCAACCGTGCTCGATGCGGCGCGCGACGCCGGCCTGCACCTCGCCTACGGTTGCCGCACCGGGACCTGTGGCGTGTGTCGCGCGCGGTTACTCAGCGGCAGCATCGACTACGACGCCTATGCGCCGCCCGGCACGGTGCCGCTCGGTCTGACCGCCGAGGAGCTCGCTTCGGGTCACGTGCTGCTGTGCCAGGCGCGCGCGCGCAGCGACCTTGAGCTCGAGGTGCGCGAGGTCGAGGGCGTCGCCGGGCTCGTGATCAAGACGCTGCCGGCACGCATCGAGCGCATCGAACGCCTGGCGCACGACGTGATGGGGCTGTGGCTCAAGCTGCCCAAGGTCGAGCGGCTGCAGTTCCTCGCCGGCCAGTACCTCGACATCCTGCTCAGCGATGGGCGCCGGCGCTCGTTCTCGCTGGCGAACGCTCCATGGAGCGCGCCACGGAGCGCGCCAGGCGACGCTGACCAGCTCGAGTTGCACGTGCGACTGGTGCCGGGCGGCAGCTTCACCACCGAGGTGTTCGAGCGCTTGGCACCGAAGGCCTTGCTGCGGGTGCAGGGCCCGCTCGGCAGCTTCTTCCTGCGCGACGACTCGACCCGACCGATATTGATGCTGGCCGGCGGCACTGGCTTCGCGCCGCTCAAGGGGATGCTCGAGCATCAGTTCGCGGCCGCGGCCGCGGCCGTCGCGCCGTCCCGGCGCGCGATCCACCTGTACTGGGGCGTGCGTGCCGAGCGCGACCTCTACCTCAAGGCCTTGCCCGAACGCTGGGTGCAGGAACACCAGAATTTCCGCTACACGCCGGTGCTGTCGGAACCGGAGCCGGGCTGGCGCGGGCGCAGCGGCTTCGTGCACGACGCATTGCTGGCGGATCTCGCCGGCTTCGCCGCTTCGGCGCCCCCTTGGGGGGCCGCGCTCGCGGACTTCGATGTCTACATGGCGGGTCCACCGCCGATGTGTCGCGCCGCGCGGGCGGCGTTCGCTGCCGCAGGGCTCCCCGACGCGCAGCTCTACTACGATTCCTTCGAGTTCAATTCGAAGACTTGAACACCACGCTCTCGGCCTCGTCGGCGTCGCTCGCGGTGCGCAGGCGCCGGCGCTTCCGCTTGCGCCGCGGAACCTTGCCCTTCAGCGCCAGCTCGAGCGCATCGCGGTAATGCTCGAGCGCCTCGCCGGGCGCGCCGAGCCGCGCCTGCAGGTTGCCGAGCTCCTCATAGGCATCGACCCGCGGCTTCAGCGCGAGGCTCGACTCGAGGTAGGCGCGGGCCTTGCCCCACAACTGGTTGGCGATGCACAGCCTGCCGGCTGACAGCAGCAGCGCCGCATCCTCGGGCCGTTCGGCCAACCACGCCTCGATGTGCGCCAACTGCTTCAAGGCGTCGCGGCCCTTGATCCGTCCGTACAGCAGCACCAGCTCCTCGTCCCAGACGGTCTTCAGCGCGGCGCGGATCGAGACCTCGGCCGCGGCCTGGTTGCCACTGGCGATCAAGGCCCGGGCGTAGCGCCGTGCGAGGCGCGGGTCGTGGCGCAGGCGGCGCGGCGTGGTGCGCCACAGTTCCTTGAGTGCGGCTTCGTCGCGTGCCTTCTCGCCGGCGGCGAGGTGGTGTTCGATGGTCTGGATCTCGACCCGGGTGAGCTCCTCCGGCGTGACCGCCGGCGACTTGCGCAGCCGTGGCAACAAGGCCTCGAGGTTCCTGACGTCTCCGGCCGCCTCGTAGGCCTTGGCCAGCAGCTTCAGGCCGTACTGGTGGCCGGGCTTGAGCTCCTGCAGGCGGCGCAGCGTGGCCAGGGCCAGCTCGACCTCATGTGCGTCGAGTTGCAGCTCGGCCTGGGTGAGCAGGACCGCGATCGCGTTGGCCGGGGCGATCTCGACCGCGGCCCGCAGGTAGGCATCACGGCGCTCGCTGGCGCCGCGACGGTGCGCGGCCCGCGCCGCCAGCAGGTAGTGGACCATCGGGATCTCGCTGTCGCCGGCATAGCGCACCAGTTGGCGCTCGCCATCACCCCAGCGCCCCTCGGCCATGTCAGTGAGACCGCGCAGCAGGGCACGCCGCGCGCGGCCCTCGAGCCGCTCGCGCTGCGCGTCGCGCAGTCGCTGCGGCAGCGTCCACAGCCAGACCGTGCCGCGTGCGAGCGTGAGCGCGGCGACCACGCCGAACGCCAGCATGCCGATCAGCGTGGTGAACGCCATCTCGATGATCAGGCCCTGCCACGAGACCAGCACGTAGCCGGTGTCGATGCGCGCGGCCAGTGCCGCCAGCATGCCGACCAGCAAGAACAGCAGGACCAGAAGCGCGAACCTCATCGCCGGTCGCCCATCCTTTCGAGCAGGGTGAGCGAGGCAGTGATGTTGGGCAGCGTTGGTGCAAGCTCGACCCGCAGCATGCCGTCGAGGTCACGCACCGCCTCGCGCACGGCTGGCACCGAAGGGTCGAAGTGCACTGCCATCCAGTCGCGGGCCACGCGCGCGCTGGCGCGGAAGGCCACCGCGTCACGGTCGAGCGCCGCGCGCCGCGCGGTCTCAAGCTTGAGCTCGAGGTTGCGGCGCAGGAAGTACTCCTCGCTCGGCGGCAGCAGCGCCTCGACCGGGCCCTCCGCCCGGCGCACCGTGATGAAGCGCTTGAATGCCGACTTGAAGCGCGCCAGCACGTGTTCCCAGGCGGAGCCTGAGGCGCTTTGCGCCGAACTCTTGTCGTCGGGTCGGAGAGGCTCCGGGATGCGGACGCGCAAGGGAAGGTGCGCGACCTGCTCGGTGATGCGTGACAGGGCCAGCGCCATGCCGGCGACGTCGACCTTCGGCAGCTTGGCCAGCGCCGCGCGCTCGCGCGCAAGCGCGGTACGCGCGTCGGCGTAACGCGCGTCGCCGGTCTCGGCCAGCCTGGCGTCGGCCAGCGCCAGCGCGGCGGCAGCGCGTTGCGGATCGCGCGCGATGTGCAGTGCTTCGTTGGCGTAGCGCAGCAACTGACGCGCATCCGTGACCAGCAGCGCGTCACGACCGCGGCTGCTCTGGTCGCGCAGCGCGTTGAGCTCACGCTCCAACACCGCGCTGCGCGCCGCGAGCGCGGCCTGCGCCTCGCGTTGCTGCTCCAACTCGCGCGCGAGCGCGGCACGATCGGCGGCGGCCACGTCGAGCTCGGCTTGTTCGCGCGCCCGGTGCTCGGCTTTGAGGTCGCTGAGCTCGGCCCAGAGGTAGCCGGCGGCGACCACGGCCGCGAACGCGAACACCATCACCGCGGCCAGCGCCGCGGTGGAGCGGACCGGGGTGGTGTCGGCGCGCGGCTCAACGTCCATCAGTTCATCCTCGGCGGCGTGTTCGGGGCAGCGGTCGGCCACCATCTGGCGAGTGCCGCGACCAGTGCAGCGGCGCTGGCGTCGTTGGCGACCAAGGGGGCCCGGACGATGCCGAGCTCTCGCGCCAACCTTACCGCACGCTCGCTCGCAACGACCAGTTGCACTGCGTCCAGCAACGCCAGGCCGCGCGGTCCGGTGCCGAGCAGGCGCATCAGGTTCGCGAGCGCGGCGTTGCTGCTACAGATCACGGCATGCAGACCGCCCTGTAGCCAGAGGTCCTCGAGGATCCTCGGGTCGCTCGCAGGCAGCGTCCGTTCGTAGACCGCGGCTTCCTCGAGCTCGACGCCGCGCGTGCGCAGCGAGTCGCGCAGCAGCGTGCGGCCATCGCGACCTGTCACCAACAACACGCGGGCAGCAACGGCGAGTTGCGGGCCGAGCGCGGCGAGCAAGGACTCGGAACCATCGCCGGGCGCGACCAATGCGGCGGTCACGCCTTCCCGAGCCAGGGCTGCCGCGGTCGCCGGCCCGATCGCGGCGATGCGGCCGCAGCGCGTCCGCAGCGCAGCGTCCTGCGCCACCGCTTCGGCGCTGGTGTAGATGATCCAGTCGTGTTCGGCGCCGACCTGCGGCGCTGGGTAGACCCGCAGGATCTCGATCGTCGGGAAGTTCAGCGCCAAGGCACCGGCGGCTTCGAGCGCGTCACAGAGCTCGCTGGACCCACTCATCTGCCGTGTGACCACGACGCCGCAGCCGCTGAGCGCGCCTTCAGCCATCGATGCCAACGGCGGCGAGGATGCGGGCGGCGCCGCCCGCGAGCAGTTCATCAGCGACGGCACGGCCGAGTGCTTCGGGGTCGGACGCCGGACCGCGGCGCATCGCGCGGATCACCTCGCGGCCATCAGGCGATCCGACCAGGCCGCGCAGTTTCAGGTCACTGCCGTCGAGCTCGGCGAACGCGCCGATCGGCACCTGGCAGCCGCCTTGCAGCCGCGCGTTGAGCGCGCGCTCGGCGAGCGTACGGGTCCAGGACGCGGCGTGGTGCAGCGGCGCGAGCAGTGCCGCAGTGGCGGCATCGCTGCGGCGGCATTCGAGCACCAGGGTGCCTTGGCCGACCGCAGGCAGCGATTCGTCGGGCGACAAGCGCGCCGCGATGCGCGCCGCGAGCCCGAGCCGCAGCAGGCCGGCAGCGGCGAGCACAATCGCATCGAACTCGCCAGCATCGAGCTTGGCGAGGCGGGTGTTCACGTTGCCGCGCAGCGTGGCGATCACCAGGTCAGGTCGCGCTGCGCGCAGCTGGCATTCGCGCCGCAGGCTCGACGACCCGACCCGTGCGCCCTGCGGCAGCGCTGCCAGGCTGTGATGCGTGTTGCTGACCAGCGCATCGTGCGGGTCGTCCCGCTCGAGCGCGGCGACGAGCTGCATGTCGTCAGGCAGCGCGACCGGCACGTCCTTGCAGGAGTGCACCGCGAGGTCGGCTCGGGCCGAGCGCAACGCGATCTCGAGCTCCTTGGTGAACAGGCCTTTGCCGCCCAGCTTGGCCAACGGTGCGTCGAGGATGCGGTCGCCCTGCGTGCTCATCGGCACGAGCTCGACCACCAGCCCCGGATGCGCGGCCCGCAGCTGGGCGGCGACGAGCTCGGCCTGGACCAGCGCCAGCGGCGATCGGCGCGTCGCGATCCGTATCGACGCCGCCGCGGGCGGCGACTCCTTCAGGCTATGCATCGCGCAAGCGGTCCTTGACCGCAGCGATCTCGCGCCGACTGACCTCGAGCGTCTCACTGATGCCGCGCAAGCGGATTCGCGCGTGACCCTCGGCGTCGCGCTCCAGCGCCTCGATGGCCGCGATCGCGACCAGCGAGTTGCGGTGTACGCGTACGAAGCGGGCGCCGAACTCGTCCTCGAGCGCCTTGAGGCTTTCCTCGATCAGCACCTCGCCGTGCTGGTGGCGCACGGTCACGTACTTGAGGTCGGCGCGGAAGTAGATGACCTCATCCACCGGGATCAGCCTGAGCTCGCCGCGGACCCGCGCGCAGACGTTGCGCCGCGCCTCGCTGCCGCTCTGGCGGCTGAGCGCGCCGAGCGCTTCGTGGTCGAGCGGCCTGGCGCGGTCGAGCGCGCTGGCGAGCTTCTCGGCGCGCACCGGCTTGAGCAGGTAGCCGACCGCGCGCGCGTCGAAGGCGTCGACCGCGAACTCCTCGTAGGCGGTGGCGAACACCACGGCCGGCGCGCGCTCGAGCGTGGCCAGGTGGTAGGCGACCTCGAGACCGTTCATGCCGGGCATGTGCACGTCGAGCAGCACCACGTCTGGTGCGAGCGCGGCGGCCTGGCGCAGAGCGCTGGCGCCGTCCACCGCCTCGCCGACGACCTCGTGGCCGCCGAGCTCGTCGACCATTCGCCGCAGGCGCTCGCGCGCTGGCGCCTCGTCGTCCACCAGCAGGATCCTCATCGAGCTGCCGACGGCAACGTGAGCGTGGCGCAGTAGTGCTCGGCGCCCTCGGCGGCCACCAGCGTGGCGCGGCCGCCGTAGGCGAGCTCGAGGCGCTGACGGATGTTGTCGTGCGCCATGCGGTTGCCGTCGAGCGAGCCGCTGCTGCCGGGTGCCAGCGGGTTGCGCACCTCGAGTTCGAGCGCATCGCCGACCTGGCGCACCGTGACCTCCACCACCCCGCCACCTGGGATCGGCTCGATGCCGTGGCGGATCGCGTTCTCGACCAGCGGTTGCAGCACGAGGCGCGGCAGCTTGAGCTGCGGCAGCGGCTCGACCACCCGCCACTCGAGCCGGAGCCGCGTCCCGAGCCGCAACAGTTCCATCCGCGCGTACAGCTTGGTCAGCTCGAGCTCCTCGGCCAGCGGCACCAGCGTGCCGGCGTCGGCGAGGCTGGCGCGGAACAGGTCGGCGAGGTCCTCCACCGCGCGCTCCGCGTCCTGCGGTCGACTGCGGATCAGGGCGGCGATCGTGTTCATGCTGTTGAACAGGAAGTGCGGCCGGATGCGTGCGGTCAGCGCCTGGATGCGCGAGCCGGCTTCGAGTTCGACGTTGCGCCGCCACTCGTACTGGATCCACAGGTAGCGCAGCAGCACCGCGGTGATGATGGCGGCGACCGCGGCGTTGCGCGCGACGAACAGCGCAGGTTCCGTGCCGCTGAGCTCCTGGCCGTAGCCGGCCCAGACCAGCGCGTGCCAGGCCGCGAACGAGAGCAGCACGGTCGTCATCACCACCAGCGCGAACGCGCCGACCGAGACCATTGCGGTGCTGCGCCGCGCCAGCAGCGCACGTGCCAGGCAGAGGACGCCGGCGCTGGTCAGCCCAAGCCAGTGCAGGAACAGCGACATCTTGAGCAGCCGGATGCCGGCGGGCTCGATTGCGGCGATCTGCGCCGCGACCAGCACGAAGGCGAGCAGTTGGCAGACCACGACCACGACCGCAACGCTGCGCGCGGCGCAGAAGTCGGGCAGGTAGCAAGGGTCGGGCGCGGCCGGCATCGGCCTATCCTAGTTGTTGCTGTCGAACATCGCCCGCTTGAGGCGGAACAAGCTCGAGATGTCCTCGTCGCCGTGGCCCGCCTCGATCAGGCGCGCGTAGTGCAGCCGGGTCATCTCGACGATCGGCAACTTGGCGCCGTGCGTGGCGGCCATCGCTTGCACGATGCCGAGGTCCTTCTGGTGCAGCCCGACCTTGAAGCCGAGGGGGAACTGCCCGCGCACCATCGTCGGGCCGCGCCGGGCCAGGAACCACGAACCCGCAGCGCCGCCGCCGAGCACCTCGATGACCTGGTCGAGCGGGAGACCCTCGGCCTGCGCGAAGGCCAGCGCCTCGGTCACCGCCTGGGCGATGCCGGCGACTGCGATCTGGTTGACGGCCTTGGTTGCCTGACCGGCACCGACTGCGCCCATCAGCACGATGCGTTTGCCGAGCGCCTGGAGCACTGGCGTGGCGCGGGCGAAATCGCCGTCGTTGCCGCCGCACATGATCGCCAGCGTGCCGTCGCGCGCACCCTCGGTGCCACCGGACACCGGGCAGTCGAGGAAACCGATGCCGTGCTGCGCGAGCCGGGCTGCGGCATCGCGCGCGGTGGCGGCGCTGACGGTGGAGCAATCGATGACCAGCGCGCCGCGGGGGACCGACAGCGCCAGCGCGTCGACGCAGGACAGCACGTCGGCGTCAGCCGAGACGCAGAGCACGACTGCGTCACAGAGCGTGGCGAACTCGGACAGCGTGGCGCGCGCCGGGACCCCGAGCTCGGCGCTGAGCGCACGCGATTTGTCCGGCGAGCGGTTCCAGACTGCGGCGAGCAGTCCGGCCTTGGCCAAATTGCGCGCCATCGGCGCGCCCATCGCCCCGAGACCGACGAAGCCGACCTTCATCGCGCGCTCACTTCTCGTGATACGTGTAGCCCTTGAAGCCGTCCTCGAGCTCCTTGAGGTACTTGGCGCGGACCTCGCCCTCGAGCTTGGAGTTCTCGATCTTGCGGCGGTAGGCGCGGATCATCGACGCCGGCTTGTAGTGGACGTAGCGCAGCACGTCGTCAGCGGTGTCGCCCTGCTCGGGACGGCGCAGCCGGTAGCCGTTGTCCTTGTCGAGCTCGACGTTGACCGAGTCGGTATCGCCGAACAGGTTGTGCAGGTCACCGAGGATCTCCTGGTAGGCGCCGACCAGGAAGAAGCCGAGCAGGTAGTCCTCGTCCTTCTTCACCGGGTGCACCAGCAACGTCGGCTCGACGTCCTCCTCGTCCACGTACCAGTCGATGCGCCCGTCCGAGTCGCAGGTCAGGTCCTGCAGCATCGCGCGGCGGTGCGCCGGCTCGTCGAGCCGGTGGATCGGCATGATCGGGAAGATCTGGTCGATGGCCCAGGCATCGGGCACCGACTGGAACACCGACATGTTGACGAAGTACTTGTCGGCCAGCTTCTCCGAGATCTCGCCCAGGGTCTCGCCGTGGGCACGCGAATCGGGCTTGAGGTTGGCGCGCACCTTGCGGCAGGTCGCCTGGTAGATGCGCTCGGCGTGCGCGCGCTGCTCGAGCGTGAGCACGCCGGACGAGTAGAGCGTCTGCGCTTCGCCGAAGAAGTAGACGACGTCCTGGTAGACCTCGAGCGGCGGATCGCCCTCGAGGTTCTCGAACGCCTCCCACAGGTCGTGCAGCACCACGTTCGAATCCGGCTCGGGCGCGGTCGGCATGGTCTCCGGCACCGACTCGACGTCGATGACGTTGGTGATCAGCACCGCGTGGTGCGCGGTCATCGCGCGGCCGGACTCGGTGATGATGTCCGGGTGCGGCAGGTCGCACTCGGCGCAGATCTCGCCGAGCGCACGCACGACTGCGTAGGCGTACTGGTCGACGGTGTAGTTGGTGGACGAAGCCGAGCGGGTGCGCGAGCCCTCGTAGTCCACGCCCAAGCCGCCGCCGACGTCCATCACCTTGATGTTCACGCCGAGCGCGTGCAGCTCGGCGAAGCAACGCCCTGCCTCACGCATGCCGCGCTGGATGTCGCGCAGGTTGCCGATCTGGCTGCCGAGGTGGAAGTGCAGCAGCTGCAGGCAGTCGATCATGTCTTCGCGCTTGAGGTGCGCGACGAGCTCGAGGATCTGCGAGGCGGAGAGGCCGAACTTCGACTTCTCGCCGCCGGTGTGCTCCCACTTCGAGGTGCCCATCGTCGCCAGCCGCACGCGCAGGCCGATCGTCGGTTTGATGTCCATGTCGCGCGCTTCGCGCAGCAGCGCTTCGAGCTCGTTGTACTTCTCGATCACGATGTACACGGTGTGGCCGAGCGCCTGGCCGATGAGCGCGAGGCGCAGGTACTCGCGGTCCTTGTAGCCGTTGCAGACGATGCGCGAACCGGCTGGGGCGAGCGCCAGCACCGCCATCATCTCGGGCTTGGAGCCGGCCTCGAGCCCGACCCGGGCCTTGCCGTACTTGAGGATGTCCTTGACCACGGTCTTCTGCTGGTTGACCTTGATCGGGTACACCGCGGTGTAGTTGCCTTGGTACTCGTAGAACTCGATGGCGCGCTTGAACGCGGTGCACAGCGTCTCGACCCGGTCGCGCAGGATGTCGCCGAAACGGAACAGGATCGGCAGGTTGAGGTTGTGCTTGGCCGCGTCGGTGGCCAGCTGGTACAGGTCGACCGAGCCGTCGGCCTTGTTGCGCGTCGGGTAGACGATCACATGCCCATTGGCATCGATGTCGTAATAGCCCTCGCCCCACAACGCGATCGAGTAGATGTCGCGGTGGCGCTGGATGACGTCGTTGCTCATCGGCGCAGGATAGGGCAGCGCTCCCGGCGGCGGAAGGGCTAACATCTGGCCATGGCGCTCGACGAGAACTGGTTCACCGAGGTCGCCCCGCACGAGGGCATGGCGACCTCGTTCCGCGTCGAGGCCAAGCTGGCCGAGGAGCGCTCGGCCTGGCAGCGGCTGGAGGTGTACCGCACCGCCAGCTTCGGCAACCTCATGGTGCTCGACGGCTGCGTGATGCTCACCGGCCGCGACGAGTTCATCTACCACGAGATGATCAGCCATCCGGCGCTGTTCAGCCACGCTGATCCGCGCCGGGTCGTGATCGTGGGCGGCGGCGACTGCGGCACGCTGCGCGAGGTGCTGCGGCACTCGAGCGTCGAGGAGGCCTGGCAGGTCGAGATCGACGAGCGGGTCACGCGGCTGGCCGAGCAGCACTTCCCCGAACTGGTCCGCGGCAACGCCGACCCGCGGGCCCACCTGCATTTCGGTGACGGGCTGGCCTGGCTGCGTGACGCGGCGGCCGAGAGCATGGACGTGACGATCGTCGACAGCACCGATCCGGTCGGACCGGCCGCGGGCCTGTTCGGCGAGGCGTTCTACCGTGACTGCCACCGCGCGCTCGGCGCCGGCGGGATCGTGGTGCAGCAGAGCGAGTCACCGCTGCTCAACCCGTCGCTGATACGCGCCATGCATCGGGCGATGCGCGCGGCCGGTTTCGAGGACGTGCGCACGCTCACCTTCCCGCAGCCCTGCTACCCGTCGGGGTGGTGGTCGGCCACGCTGGCGCGCAAGGGCGCGCGGCTCGAGGGCTTCAGGGCGGCGGAGGCGGCGCGCCTCGGCGGTCTGCGCTACTACTCAGCGGAGATGCATCGCGCGGCGTTCACGCTGCCGCCGTTCCTGCTGGCGGCGATCACTGCTTTAGGGCCCCCGACGGGGGGCTGACGCTTCGGCGCCCTGACGAGGGGGCGGACTGAGCGGCGGCTTAGCCGCCGCACTTCGCTTCGATGTCGGCGCGCAGCTTCTGCTTCAACTCATCGGCGTCGCCGCCGCTGACCCAGGTCTCCTTGCCGTCGGCGCCCTTGGTCGCGAACTTGCGCGAGTGCTGCACCGCCTCGTAGCGGCTCTTCGCAGCCTCGCATTCCCTGGCCTTCTGCTCGGCCTTGGCCGCGGCTTCCTTGGCGGCATTGGTGGCGACGATCGTATCGGCCTCAGCCTGGTGCTCACGGACCTGGCGCGTGGCTTCCTCCAGCTCGACCGCGGCCGGATCGGTCGGCGCGCTGCGCATGTCGAGCTTCTCGGCCTTGACGTCGGGCGGCGGTGAATCAGCGAAGTGGACCTTGCCCTCGGCGTCGACCCAGCGATAGATCTCAGCGGCGCCCGCGCTGAGCGCGAGCACACCACAGACGACCAGTGCCAGCGCCCGCATTCTCAACCGCCACCGCAGGCGCTGGCCACCTGGCTCTTCATGCGCGCGCGTTCGGCGGCCTCGGCCTCGGGCGTCAGCCGCGTCTTGCTGCCATCGGGGTTCGGCGTCTCGAGGAAGGGCGCGCTGTCGTAGCGTGCAGCGATCGCCTTGGCGGCGCTGCAGCGCTGCTGGTTCAGCGCCTGCACTTCCTTGGCGAGCGCGGCGTTCGGATCGTTGGGGTCGATCGGCGCGGCCGCCGCTGCCGGCGCCGGCTCGTCGCTCGCGTTGCCGCCGAGCGAGTTCGTGCTCTTGATCGGCAAGACCTCGGCCTGCACATCGGCGGGCGGCTTGTCGCCCGTGTAATGGACCTTGCCGTCCTTGTCCACCCAACGGTAGACCTGCGCTGTGGCTGGCAAGGCCAGCGCGCAGAGCAGGATCAGGATCGCGATGCGGGTCGTCGTCATCTCGGCCTCCGCGCGCTCGGCGCGTGTCGTCAGATCGCCTCGGCGTCGGTCTCGCCGGTACGGATTCGGATCGCCTGCTCCAGCGGCAGGACGAAGATCTTGCCATCGCCGATCTTGCCGGTGCGCGCGGCACGCGTGATCGCCTCCAGCGTGCGCTCGAGCAGGTCATCGGTGACCGCGAGCTCGAGCTTCACCTTGGGCAGGAAATCGACCACGTACTCGGCGCCGCGATAGAGCTCGGTGTGGCCCTTCTGCCGACCGAAGCCCTTGACCTCGGTGACGGTGATGCCCTGCACGCCCACCTCGGACAGCGCTTCGCGCACGTCGTCGAGCTTGAACGGCTTGATGATCGCCACCACCATCTTCATCGGCGTTGTCTCACCTTGCCCTTCGGCGGCGCCAAGTCTACCGTACGGCCATGCCCATCGACCCCAAGGCCATCGACGAACTGGCGCGCAAGCTTGCCGCCGCGGTGCCCGAGGGCGTGCGCCAGGTGCAGCGCGACCTCGAGTTGAACTTCCGCAGCGTGCTCGCGCAGGCGCTGGGCAAGCTCGACCTCGTCACGCGCGAGGAGTTCGAGGTGCAGCAGCAGGTGCTGGCACGGACCCGCGAGCGGCTTGAGCTGCTCGGGGCCCGGCTGGAAGAGCTCGAGTCGGCGTTGAAACCGCTGAAGAAGGGATGACGCGCTAGTCGCACACGACCAAGGAGGGTCGCATGTCCATCGCCACGATCTTGAGCCGCGCCCAGCGCGGCATCGATGCGCCGTCGGTGCGCGTCGAGGTCCACCTTGGCCCGGGCCTGCCGATGCTCGGGATCGTCGGGTTGCCCTCAACTTGCGTGCGTGAGAGCAAGGATCGGGTGCGCGCCGCGCTCAACGACGCCGGCTTCGATTGGCCCGCCGGTCGCATCACGGTCAACCTCGCGCCGGCCGACTTGCCGAAGGAGGGTGGCCGCTTCGATCTGCCCATCGCCCTCGGCATCCTGGCCGCGTCGGGGCAGCTTGCGCATCGCGCGCTGGAGCTGACGCTCTCGCGCACCGAGTTCGTTGGCGAGCTCGCGCTGCACGGCGCCCTGCGTCCGGTGCGCGGCGCGCTACCTGCGGCGCTCGCCGCACGCCGCGAGCAACGCGCGCTGGTGGTGCCGGCCGGCAACGGCGCCGAGGCCGCGCTCGGGCATCCGGCCGGCACGCATGCCGCGACGCACCTGCGCGACGTCTGTGCGTGGTTGCGTGGCGGAGAAGCGCTTGCGCCGGCGAGCGCCGGAGCGGCGCTCGCCGGCGCGGCCGAAACGGCCGACCTTGCCGAGGTCCGCGGCCAGCATGCCGCGCGCCGCGCGCTGGAGGTCGCCGCCGCGGGCGGGCACTCCTTGTTGTTGGTCGGTCCGCCGGGTTGCGGCAAGAGCATGCTCGCGCGCCGCCTGCCCGGGATCCTGCCGCTGCTCGATGAGCATGACGCGCTCGAGGCCGCGACGGTCCGCTCGCTCGCCGGCACCGGCTTCGACGCAGCGCGTTGGCGCGAGGTGCCGTTCCGCGCGCCGCACCACACCTCATCAGGGGTCGCGCTGGTGGGCGGCGCGGTGCCGCCGCGGCCCGGCGAGGTCTCGTTGGCGCATCGCGGCGTGCTGTTCCTCGACGAGCTCGCCGAGTTCCCGCGCCCGGTGCTCGACGTGCTGCGCGAACCGCTCGAGACCGGGCGGATCGTGGTGTCGCGCGGCGGGCGCCAGGCCGAGTTCCCGGCGCGCGTCCAGCTGGTCGCGGCGATGAACCCATGCCCGTGCGGTTGGCACGGCGATGCCAGCGCGCGCTGCCGTTGCACGCCGGACCTGATCGCGCGCTACCGCGGCCGCGTCTCCGGTCCGCTGCTCGACCGCATTGATATGCATTGCGCGGTGGCGCGCCTGCCGGCCGAGCACCTCGCGCCCGATGCGCGCGCGGGCGAGGCCTCGGTAGCGGTGGCAGCACGCGTCCAGCGCGCGCGGGCCCTGATGCTGGAGCGTCGCGGCACGGTCAACGCCGAGCTGTCGCCGGCCGCGGTCGCAACGCACTGCCAGCCGGACGGCGCAGGCCGGGCGCTGCTGGCCAAGGCCGCCGAGCGCCGGCTGCTCACGGCGCGCGGCCACATGCGGGTGCTGCGCGTGGCGCGAACGATCGCCGATCTGGCCGGTGCGGAGCGGATCGCCGTCAGTCACCTTGCCGAGGCCATCGCACTGCGCTGTTTGGAACGCTCTTTGGATGGAGAGCTCGACCGGTCATGATGTGGTCATGCTCGCACCGCACGCTGCGCCGACCACCGACGATCTCAGACTGCTCGCGCGCTTCGAGGACGGCAGCCTGTCGCAGGAGGAGTTCAAGCACCTGGCGCATGTGCGCGCGGCCTGGACGCTGCTCGCGTTGGTGCCGCTGCCCGAAGCCCTGATTCGCTTCAGCGCGGCGCTCAAGCGCCTCGCCTCTGGCTTCGGCGTGCCCGGGCTCTACAGCGAGACCGTGACGGTCTTCTACATGCTGGTGATCCATGCGCGGCGCCGCCACGCGCCGGCCCTCGCCGCTGCGGCGCACCCGACGGGGTGCGGCTTCGACGCGTTCCGCGCCGCCAACGCCGACATCTTTGAGCCCATGGCGAGCTTCGTCGGCCGCTGCTATCCACCAGGCGCACTCGACGACCCGGCGAGCAAGGCGAGCTTCCGCATGCCGCTGTACTGGCCATCCTGCTAGGCTGCGCGCCGGCCACTCGACCACTCCACGCAAGCAGAGGATCCGCACATGGGCAGAGGCGATATCAAGACCGCGAAGGGCAAGCGCTACCACGGCTCGCATGGCAACTCGCGACCGAAGAGCAGCGTCAAGACCAAGCGCACCAAAGCGAAGCCGAAGAAGAAGTGACCCAGGCGAGGGTCCGGCGCGGCCGCGGCGACTCCATGCGAGCGACGGGCCGCGCCGCTGCTTCCCTCCGTGACCTGAACCCCGCGCAACGCGACGCGGTGCTGCACCGCGGTGGGCCGTTGCTGGTGCTCGCCGGCGCAGGCTCGGGCAAGACCCGCGTCATCGCCGCCAAGGTCGCCCATCTGCTCGGCGCGGGGCTGGCTCCCGAGCGCATCGCGGCCGTCACCTTCACCAACAAGGCCGCGCGTGAGATGCGCGAGCGGCTGCGCGCGACCGTCGGCGCCGATGCCGCCGCCGCGCTCGCGGTCTCCACCTTCCACACGCTCGGCCTGCGAATCCTGCGCGAGACTGTGGCCGCCGCCGGCCTGCGGCGCGGATTCACCATCCTGGCGGCGGACGACGCACGCGCGCTGCTTGGCGAATCGTTGCGCGGGGCGACCGTCGATCGCGATGAACTGGTCGAGCGCGTCGCCTGGCGCGTCTCGGATTGGAAATCCACGCTGCTCGCACCGGCCGCGGCGGCGGCGAACGCAAGCGATGCCTTCGCGCGCCAGGCCGCCGCCGCCTACGCCGACTACGAGCGCGGCCTGCGCGCCTACAACGCAGTCGACTTCGACGACCTGATCAGCCTGCCGGCGCGCGTGCTCGGCGCCGATGCTGCGCTCTGCCGCAGCTGGCGCGCGCGCTTCGATCACATCCTGGTCGACGAGTACCAGGACACCAACGCCGCGCAATACGCGTTGCTCAAGCTGCTCGCGGGCGCCGCCGGCGACTTCACGGTGGTCGGCGACGATGACCAGTCGGTCTACGCCTGGCGCGGCGCGCGACCGGAGAACCTGCGTGACCTCGCCACCGACTACCCCGCGCTCAAGGTGGTCAAGCTCGAGCAGAACTACCGCTGCAGCAACCACATCCTGCGCGCGGCCAACGCGCTGATCAGCCACAACCCGCACCTGTTCGACAAGCGGCTGTGGAGCGAGCAGGGCGAGGGCGAACGGGTGCGCGTGGTCGGTTGTCGCGACGCCGGGCACGAGGTCGAGTGGGTGGTTGGCGCGGTGCTGGCACTCACGCTAGCCGGCGCGCGTAACGGCGATGTCGCAATCCTGTACCGCGGCAACCACCAGGCGCGTGCCTTCGAGCAGGGCCTGCGCGAGCAGCGCATCCCCTACCAGGTCTCGGGCGGCTCCTCCTTCCTCGAGCGCACTGAGGTGCGCGACGTGGTCGCCTACCTCAGGCTCGCCGCGAACCCGCGCGACGACGCGGCCTTCCTGCGCGCGGTCAACGTGCCGCGGCGCGAGCTCGGTGCGACCACGCTCGAACGGCTCGCGGTTTCGGCCGCAGCGCAGAAGTCATCGCTGTTCGATGCCGCGCGCAGCGCAGAGGGCCTGGCCGCGGTCGGTCCGCGCGCCGCGCCCCGGCTGGCCGAGTTCACCCGCGCGGTCGCGCTCGCGGCCGCCAGCGGCACGACCGACCCAGTCGCCGCGCTCAGCGACCTGCTCGAACGCATCGGTTATCGCGATTGGCTGGAGGACCGCGCCGAGGATCCGGCCGCTGCCGCGCGGCGCAAGGACAGCGTGGCTGAGCTCGAGGGCTGGATGGCGCGCGTGGTGCGCGACCTCGGCAAGACAGCGACGCTGACCGATGCGCTGGCGAAGATGATGCTGCTCGATCTGCTCGACCGGCAGGACGAGGAGGCGAGCGACGACCGGGTGCAGCTGATGACGCTGCACGCGGCCAAGGGCCTCGAGTTCGCGCACGTGTTCCTGGTCGGCGTCGAGGAGGAGCTGCTGCCGCACCGCAACTCGAGCAGCGAGGCCGGCCTCGCCGAGGAGCGGCGCCTCGCCTACGTCGGCATCACCCGCGCCAAGCGCACGCTGGCGATCACCCACGCTGCGCAGCGCAAGCGTTGGGGTGAGGTGGTGGTGACACAACCGAGCCGGTTCCTCGACGAGCTGCCGCGCGCTGAGCTCGATTGGCGCGACGCGGTCGAACCGGACCCCGCCGCGAAACGAGCCCGTGGTCGCGACGCGCTTGATGCTCTACGCACCCGCGTTGGCTCCAAATCGACTTAGGGAGTTCCGCCACGTCGTCTTGAGGCCCCGGTTCCGTGCGGCCTCCGACGCGGTATCGCGTCCGCGTCTTAGCGAGGAGGCCACACGGAACCGGGGCCCCACAAACGACGAAGCCGCCCGGAGGCGGCTTCGTGGTGCGCGACGGCGGTGTGAAGACTACTTGCCCGCAGCGACCATGTGGTCGACGGCGGCTTTGACCTGATCATCGCTGAAATCCATGCGGCCACCCTTCGGCGGCATCATCCCGGCCTTGCCGGTGTAGCCCTTGAGCGAGTGGTCGTGCAGCACGGCGATCCCCTGCTTGATGCGCGGCGCCCAGGCGGCCTTGTCGCCGAACTTCGGCGCGCCGGCGATGCCGGCGCCATGGCAGGCGATGCAGCCTTGCTCGTAGATCGCCTTGCCGTCGACCTTGGCCGGGGCGGCGGCAGGCGCCATCGCCACCTGGACGGCAACCTGGGTCGCGACGCTCGCGGCGACCGGCGCGTCGGTCGCGACCTGACCAATCGGGCTCAGACGCTTGTCGAGCTCCGCCATCGCCACCGGGTTCTCGCGGTTCTTGACGTCGAGGTTCGACTCGGCCAGTGCGTTGGCGATGAAGAACAGCGCGATGGTGATCCCCAGCAACACGCCGAGCACCAGCATGAAGGTGTCGAAGAACTTGCGATCGTGATCCATGGCGAGCGTCCTGGCGATGCACCCGAGGGGCGGGCGCCGCGAGTATAGCCGTTAGGCCGAGGTGATCTCGACCCAGGCGAGCCTGCCATCGGCAACCGCGCCCTCGACTTCGGCCGTGGTCAGCGATGCTGGCAGCTGGGCGGAGACGCGGCGCAGGCCGGTGATCCGGTTGCCGCCGAGACGCTTGGATCGCTGCAGCGCCGCATCGGCAAGGTTGAGCGTGAGCTGTGCGCCATCGTCGTTCTCGGTGTCGCGCGGCGCATGGTGGGCGAACCCGATCGACGCCCTGATCGCGATCGAGACATCGTCCTCGGCGTAGAACGCGCTGTTGGCGACGCGTTGACGGATGCGCTCGCCGAGCTCGAGCGCACCTGATTCGTCGAGTCCGGGCAGCACCAGCAGGAACGCGACGCCGGTCCAGCGCGCGACGATGTCGCCGCCGCGGACGCAGCGGCTGAGCAGCTGGCCGAGGTCGACCAGCACCCGGTCACCGGAGCCCTGACCATGTCGCTCATTGATGCGCTTGAAGTCGTCGACCTCGACCACCAGCACGGCGCAGCGATCGTTGGCGCGGGCGACGCCACCGCGGCGGAATGCGTTGTTGAGCACGAAGCGTCGGTTGTAGAGCCCGGTCAGCGCATCGGTCTGGTTCTCCAGCGCCAGCGTCTGGTTGGCGACGCGCAGCCGTTCGTTGGTGCGTGCCAGCTCGCGGGTGCGTTCGGAAACCACGTGCTCCAGGCTATCGGCCCGCTCGCTCAGCTGCGCCAGGCGCGCGCGCCAAGTGAAGGCGACCAGCCCGAGCAACAGCAGCACGCTGAACGCCTGCACCAGCCGCAGCTCCCACCACAGTGGCATGACCTGCAACACCAGCGGCACAGATTCCGCGCTCCAGTCGCCGAGCGGGTGCCGGGCCTGGACCAGAAAGCGGTAGTCGCCCGGCGGCAGCTTGGTGAAGTACGCCGTGCGGCGGTTGCCGGCCTCGACCCAGTCCGCGTCGTAACCCTCGAGCCGGTAACGGAACTCGAGCGCGTAGGCGCGCACGAAGCTGACGCCGGTGTAATCGATCGCGATGTCGCGGTCGAGGTCCTCGGTGATGTGCGATTCGGTCGCCGGGTGGGCATGCCCGGCGTGATGCACGGTCTCGATCACCGCCAGTGGCGGTTCGGGTTGCAGCGGGATCGCGGCAGTGTCGAGCCGGACCACGCCCTCGGTCGAAGGGTAGAAGATCACCGCCCCTTGGCGCGCACTGCGCGCATGCGCACCGCCGTTGCAGCAGGCGAAGCCGCGAGTCGAGGCGGCGCGATAGCCGGAGGCCGCGACCAACTCGGCGTGGACGCTGGACGGGCTGGGCGCGCTCGGGTCTGGCAGTGCGTCCAACGGCAGGCGGTAGATGCCGTCGAGGCTGCCGACGTAGAGGTAGGGGCCGACCGACTCGAAGGCCCAACCGTTGTTCGAC
The DNA here is from genome assembly GCA_031388175.1 of Gammaproteobacteria bacterium. Classification (GTDB taxonomy): domain Bacteria; phylum Pseudomonadota; class Gammaproteobacteria; order Natronospirales; family JANNEA01; genus JANNEA01. The sequence goes on along the minus strand of JANNEA010000063.1, from coordinate 1,168 downwards.
GGCAGACCCTGCTTGACCCCGACCACCACCATGCGTCCGTCCTGGACGAAACCGAGCCCGGAACCGAGTGTGCCCACCGCGAGCAAGCCACGCCGTATTTCGACGATGCTGGTGATGAACACCGCCTCGAACGGCGCGGCCCATCCGACCGCCTCGAGCGCGTCGTCATGCAGGCGGCGTACGCCGGCCTCGGTGCACAGCAGCAGGCTGGTCGCACTCTCGCGCCACAGGCAACGGATGCGGGACTCGGCGGTGCCGGCAGGCTTGACCGCCACCTCCAGCGTGGCACCACGCAGGCGGAACAGCCCATCGAGAGTGGCGATCCACAGCACCTCGCCGTCACGCAGGATCGCCGTGACCTGCTTGTTGGCGAGTGGCGCCAACGCGCTCGGCGTGGTCAGCACGCCGTCGACGAAGTGCGCGACGCCGCCGCGCGTGCCGACCCAAACCGATCCGTCAGTATCGCGGGTGAGCGTGTTGGCCGTACGTTGTGGCAGGGCGCCACGGGTGGCCGCCGGACTGAACCGACCCGCGGCGTCCAGCCGCATCAGACTGGTGTTCGTTCCCACCAGCAGATTGGCGCCGTCGTCGAGCACGCTCCAGACCAGCAGATCGTCGAGGCCGTCGCGCGCGTTGCGCATGCGCACGGCGGAATCGCGCGCCCGGTACAGGCTCTCGCGGCGAGTGCCGATCCAGAGGTCACCCGCGTGGTCCTCGAACAGGGCATTGATCCAGGGGCGCGAGTCGAACACGTCGTTGGCGATGCGCTCCACCCGGCCATCGGGTGCGACGCGCATCAGCATCGAGGACAGGCCCAACCACAGGTTGCCGTCGCGGTCGGCCGCCAGCGCCTCGACCGCTTCGTCAGAGCCGCCCAGCGGCTGGGACGCGAGCCTGCCCTTCGCGGGGTCGAACGTGAACGCACCGCGATCGGTGCCGAGCAGCAGATGGTCGCCGTGGCGCAGCAGCTGCAGCACGCGCAGTTCCGGCGGCAGCGTGTGCTCGGTGCGCTGCGTGCCATCGAGCTGGTAGAGGCGACCGACGCCGCCGACCCAGAGCCTGGCGCCATCGGTCAGCAGGCTGAGCGCCGATACTCCTGGCAAGGCGTCCGGCTCGAGTGCGCCGCCATCCGCGCGGAACACGCCCCGCTCGGTCGCGAAGCGCGGCG
>JANNEA010000039.1:0-13803 GCA_031388175.1 Gammaproteobacteria bacterium | reverse complement strand
TTCAGCGTCTGGCGCCGCTGATAGTCGGCGGGGACCTTGTCGCTCTGGCCGCGGCTGACCTCTATATAGAAGCCGTGGACCTTGTTGTAGGCGACCTTGAGGTTGGCGATGCCGCTGCGCGCGCGCTCGCGACGCTCGAGGTCCACCAGGAACTGGTCGGCGTTCTCCGACAGCGTGCGCAGCTGGTCGAGCTCGGCGTCGTAGCCCGGGGCGATCACGCCGCCATCGCGCAGCACCGCCGGCGGCTCGGCCACCAGCGCGCGGTTGAGGAGCTTGAGGCTCTCAGGATGCACGCCGAGCGCGTCGCGCAGCGCATGCAGACGAGGCGAGTCGATCCCGCGCAGCGCGCCGGCAAGCGCGGGTAGGGCCTTGAGCGCATCGCGCAGGCCGGCGAGGTCGCGCGGTCGGGCGCTGCGCAGCGCCACGCGGGCCAGGATGCGTTCAACATCACCAATCTCGCTGAGCTGTGCGCGCAGCGCTTCGTAGCGCCGGTCGTGGAGCAGGGCACCGACCGCATGGTGGCGGGCCCGAAGTTCGTCACGGTCGCGGATCGGGCGGTTCAGCCACCTTCGTAGCAGCCTCGATCCCATCGATGTCGCAGCCTTATCAAGGACGCCCGCTAAAGTGGCGTCATCGCGACCGGTCAGCGAGCGGTCGAGCTCGAGGTTGCGGCGGGTGGCCGCGTCCATGGCCAGTGTCGCGTCGCGACGCTCAGCGCTCAAGCCGCGCAGATGTGGCAGCGCGCTACGCTGCGTCTCGCGCGCGTAGTTCAGCAGCGCGCCGGCGGCGCCGAGCGCGAGGTCGAGCCCCTCGACGCCGAAGCCCGCGAGATCGCGGGTGCCGAACTGTGCTGCCAACTCCCGGCGCGCGCTGTCGAGGTCGAAGTGCCAGGGCGGACGGCGTCGCAAACCGGGCGCAGCATCGAACGCGAGCGTCTCCGGGATCAGCAGCTCCGCCGGCTGCAGCCGCGCGAGCTCGGCGGCCAATGCGGCATCGCCTTCGACCTCGAGCACGCTGAAGCGTCCGCTGGCGAGCTCGAGTGCTGCGATGCCGCGGCGCTCGCCGCTGGCGTTCACGGCGACCAGCAGCACTTCGCGACGCGCCTCGAGCAGCGAATCGTCGGTGATCGTGCCGGGCGTGACCACGCGCACGACCTTGCGCTCGACCGGGCCCTTGTTCGTCGCCCCTCCATCTGATGGGGGGCCGACCTGCTCGCAGATCGCGGCCGACTCGCCCAGCCGCACCAGCTTCGCCAGGTAGTTGTCGAGCTGGTGGTAGGGCACGCCGGCCATCGGGATCGGCTGGCCGCCCGACTGCCCGCGCTGGGTCAGCGTGATGCCGAGCAGCTGCGACGCGCGCCGAGCGTCGTCGTAGAACAGCTCGTAGAAGTCGCCCATCCGATAGAACAGCAACAGGTCCGCATGCTCCGCCTTGGTGCGGAGGTACTGGCGCATGACGGGAGTGTGGTCGCTGTGCAAGATGAGGTCGCGCGTGGCTCGTGCGGAGGCGCGATGTTAGCAAAGGTGCGCTAGGCTAGAGTCCATGTCATTCCTCGCCGAACTCAAGCGCCGCAACGTGTTCAAGGTCGCGATCGCCTACGCGGTCGTGGCCTGGCTGCTGGCGCAGGCGACGACGATGGCGTTCCCGATCTTCGGTGCGCCCGATTGGGCGCTGCGCGTGGTGGTGTTCTGCCTATTGTTGGGGTTCCCGGTCGCACTTGTTTTGGCCTGGGCGCTGGAGCTCACGCCCGAGGGAGTCCAGGTCGCCCAGGGCACGGTCGGCAACAAGCGCTTCTACGCTGGCGTCGCCGTGTCGGCGCTGCTCGCCGTTGGCTGGTTCTTCCAGACGCGCGCCCCGGAGCCGATCCCGACTGGGAGCGTCCTGGCGCGCTCAATCGCAGTGCTGCCGTTCGTGGACATGAGTCCGGCCAAGGACCAGGGGTATTTCTCTGACGGGATCTCCGAGGAGATCCTCAACTCGCTGGCCAAGATACCGGAGCTGAAGGTCGCAGCGCGCACCTCCTCGTTCAAGTTCAAGGGCGCGGATCGCGACGTTCCCGAGATCGCGCGCGAGCTCAAGGTGCTGACCGTGCTCGAGGGCAGCGTGCGCAAGCAGGCGAACCGCGTGCGCATCACCGCGCAGCTCATCGATGCCGGCACCGGCTACCATCTCTGGTCGGAGACCTACGACCGCGAGCTGACCGACATCTTCGCGATCCAGGATGAGATCGCCGCGGCGATCGCCGGGGCGCTGCGGGTCCAGTTGGGCGTCGCGGCGCTGCCGCAAGCGCAATCGATCGATGCTCGCCAGGTCGAGGCCTACGAGCTGTACCTGAAGGGACTGCAACGCTGGCAGCGGCGCACCGAGGCCGATCTGCGCGCGGCCATCGCGCTGTTCGAGCAGGCGATCGGCGTGGATCCCGGCTTCGCGCGGGCCCACGCCGGTGTCGCCTTGGTCTACGCGGTGCTGCCGGACTACTCGAGCGAGCCGCTGGACCATGCCAATGCCAAGGTGAACGAGGCAGCGACGCGCGCGCTCGAGTTGGATCCGTCCTCTGCTGAGGCGTACGCGGCACTGGGCAGCGTGGCGCGTGACCAGCACGATTTCCAGAAGTCCGCAACGCTGTTCGAGCGCGCGCTCGCCTTGCGCCCTTCGTTCGCGACCGCCCGCCAGTGGCTCGGCCTCACCCACATGTTGGCGGGCGACCTGGCCCGCGCGGAGGCTGCGTTGCGCACAGCGCTCGAGCTCGACCCCGCGTCGCGCATCATCCATGACAACTTGAGTTGGGTGCTGCTGCTGGAGGGTCGTTATGGCGAGGCGCTGGTGATCTGCCGCGAGTCGTTCGCGCGCGATCCCGCTGATCCGCTCTGTCCCCGGAAGGTCATGCTCGGTGCCTTGGCGCTCGGCGAGCTCGCCGAGGCACGCAGCGCGACCTTGCGGGTCGCGGCCAGCAACGGGGCGCCGGGCACGCGCCTGGCCGAGGACCTGCTCGCGGTCGCCGCCGGCGGTGGCGATGCCGCGGCGCTCGCCGCGCAGCTGCTCGCGTTCGATCCGGACAGCTACTTCGACCCCGCCAGCGCGAACTTCTTCGGTTTCCCTGAGATCGTCCCGTTCGTCCTGGCCCAGGTGCGGCAGGATGACGCGGCCCGCGTGGCGTTGGAGCGGCTCGCGAAGCGGCAGGCCTTGACCTTCGAGTGGGTGTATTGGGCCAAGTTGATCGACCCCATCGCCTGTGAGCCCGAGCTGCGCGCCCTCGCCACAGGGCGCGGCGCGTCGGCGGAGCGCGTCCAGCAGCGCTGTGTTGGCGTTACCGTCGCACTATGACCTCCGACTCCGAACTCGCGAGCTTCGCCAAGGCGCTGGGCGATAGGCTGCGCGCCAAGCGGATGAAGCTCGCGGTCGCCGAGTCCTGCACCGGCGGCTGGATCGCGAAATGCGTCACCGATGCCGCAGGTTCCAGCCAGTGGTTCGACCGTGGTTTCGTGGTCTACTCGAACCGCGCCAAGACCGACCTGCTCGGCGTCGCGGCACAGACGCTGCTCCAGTACGGCGCGGTGTCTGAGCAGGTCGCGGTCGAGATGGCGCAGGGCGCGCTCGCCCATTCACACGCCGACCTGGCACTCGCGGTCACCGGCATCGCGGGGCCCGACGGCGGCACGCCCGAGAAGCCGGTGGGGCTCGTCTGGCTCGCCACGCGCCGCCGCGGTGGTGCGGTGGTGGCGAGCGAGCACAGGTTCGCAGGAGATCGCGACGCGGTGCGCCGCCAGGCGGTCGGTCTCGCGCTGCAGCAGTTGATTGAAGAGGCTTCCAAATGACCCGCCCTATGACGGAGCAACGATGAAACTGTTCTATGCGCTTTGGCCCGACGCGGGCACCCGCGCGACCTTCGCCGACGAGGACCGCACGCTGTTCGCCGGCAACGGCGGCAAGATGGTGCCGCCCGACGAATACCACCTGACGATCCGCTACCTCGGCGAGACCGACGACAGCCTGCTGCCGGCGCTCCTGGACCTTGGCCAGCGTGCCGCCGCGACCGTGCCCGCGTCGATGGTCGAGCTCGACCGCGTTGCATGGTGGAAGGAGTCCAGGGTCATGGTGCGAGCCTCGTCCACCACCCCCGACGCCCTGGTCCGGCTCGATAACGCGCTGTCGGTGGGCCTCAAGGCCGCCGGCGTGGTGATCGCGGCCCGGCCGCTCAAATTGCATCTGACGCTGGTCCGCCGCATCAATCCGCACCCGCTGGGCACGGGTGCCGTGCCACCTCTGGCGTGGTCCGCGGACCAGTTGGCCTTGGTCGGATCGGCGGGGGGCGCGGCCAAGGGCCCGCGCTACTCGGTTCTGGGGCAGTGGCCGTTCGTCGGCGCTATGGGATAATCCCGGCCGCACCGCACAGGTCGTGCGGCAGGAAATCGGGGCGAGCCACCGCCCCAACATCACAGGAAGGTGATAGCCATGGACGACAACCGCAAGAAGGCCCTCGCAGCCGCGTTGGGTCAGATCGAGAAACAGTTCGGAAAAGGTTCGGTGATGCGCTTAGGCGACGCCGCCGCGGCGGCGCGCGACATCGACGTCGTGTCCACCGGATCGCTCGGCCTCGACATCGCGCTCGGCGTGGGCGGTCTGCCCCGCGGCCGCGTGGTCGAGATCTACGGGCCGGAATCCTCGGGCAAGACCACGCTCACGCTGCAGGTCATCGCCGAGGTCCAGAAGAAGGGCGGCACCGCCGCGTTCGTCGATGCCGAGCACGCGCTCGACCCGGCCTACGCGCAGAAGCTCGGGGTCAAGGTCGAGGAGCTGCTGATCTCGCAACCCGACACCGGCGAACAGGCGCTCGAGATCACCGACATGCTGGTGCGCTCGGGGGCCGTGGACGTCGTGGTCATCGACTCGGTCGCGGCGCTGGTGCCGAAGGCCGAGATCGAGGGCGAGATGGGCGACCAGCACATGGGCCTGCATGCCAGGCTGATGAGCCAGGCGCTGCGCAAGCTCACCGGCAACATCAAGCGTTCCAACACCATGGTCATCTTCATCAACCAGATACGGATGAAGATCGGCGTGATGTTCGGCAACCCGGAGACCACCACCGGCGGCAACGCCTTGAAGTTCTACTCGTCGGTCCGCCTCGACATCCGCCGCATCGGCGCGATCAAGAAGGGCGACGAGGTGATCGGCAACGAGACCCGGGTCAAGGTGGTCAAGAACAAGGTCTCGCCGCCGTTCCGCGAGGCGCTGTTCGAGATCCTGTACGGCGAGGGCATCTCACGCCAGGGCGAGATCATCGAGCTCGGGGTGCTGCACAACTTCGTCGAGAAGTCCGGCTCCTGGTACTCGTACAAGGGCGAACGGATCGGCCAAGGCAAGGAATCGGCCCGCGAGTTCCTGAAGGCGAACCCAGGCGTAGCCCAGGACATCGAGGACCAGATCCGCGCCAAGCTGGTGAAGAAGCCGTCGGCGGCGGCGGCGATCGATGCGGCGGACGCGGAAGCCGAAGCCGACGCCAGCTGACGCACCGGACGACCCGGTCGCGGCAGCGCGTGCCCAGGCGCTCAAGCTCCTGGCACGCCGTGAACACGCGCGCGGCGAGCTGACAAGGAAGCTCGTCGCGCGCGGCCACGATCGCGTGGTCGCGGGTGCGGTGCTGGACGAGCTCGGCGAACGCGGGCTGCTGTCGGAGACGCGCTTCGTCGATCACCTGGTCGGGGTCAAGGCCGGGCGCGGTGCGGGCCCCAGGCGGATCGCCGCCGAGCTGCGCGCCAAGGGCGTGGCCAAGGCCGATGCCGAGGCCGGGCTCGCGGCCAGCGACACGGATTGGGTCGCGGAATGCGAGCGCGCGCGGCGCAAGCGCTTCGGTGAAGCGCTACCCATACAGGCCAAGGAAAAGGCCCGGCAGATGCGCTTCCTGGCGCAACGCGGGTTCACCAGCGAACACATCCGTCGCGTGCTGCGCGGCGAAATTGACGAACAGAACGACCAAGAGAGCTGACGAGCGATGAAGCGACTTTCGAGCAACGAGATTCGTACTGGTTTCCTTGAGTACTTCCGCGGCAAGGGCCATGCGGTGGTGGTCTCGAGCCCGCTGGTGCCGGGCAACGACCCGACGCTGCTGTTCACCAACAGCGGCATGGTCCAGTTCAAGGACGTGTTCCTCGGCCGCGACACGCGCGAGTACACGCGCGCTGCGACAGCCCAGCGCTCGCTGCGGGCCGGCGGCAAGCACAACGACCTTGAGAACGTGGGCTACACCGCCCGCCACCACACCTTCTTCGAGATGCTCGGCAACTTCTCGTTCGGCGACTACTTCAAGCGCGACGCGATCGCCTACGCCTGGGAACTGCTGACGAAGGTCTGGGGACTGCCCCCGGACAAACTCTGGGTCACGGTCTACCAGGAAGACGATGAGGCGCACTCCCTTTGGAGCGCCTTGTTCCGCGACCACAACCTGCCGCTGGATCGGATCATCCGCATCGGCGACAACAAGGGCGCGCGCTACGCCTCCGACAACTTCTGGCAGATGGCCGACACCGGTCCCTGCGGACCCTGCAGCGAGATCTTCTTCGACCATGGCGACAAGCTCGCGGGCGGCCCGCCGGGTTCGGCCGACGCCGATGGCGACCGCTTCGTCGAGATCTGGAACTTGGTGTTCATGCAGTTCGATCGCGCGGCCGACGGGGCGCTGACGCCGCTGCCGAAGCCCTGCGTCGACACCGGCATGGGGCTCGAGCGTGTGGCCGCGGTACTGCAGGGTGTGCAGTCGAACTACGACACCGACACGTTCAAGGCGCTGGTGTCCGGCGCCAAGCGCGTGACCGCGGCCAAGGATGTGGCGTCGCCGTCCTTGCGCGTGATCGCCGATCACATCCGCGCGGTGTCGTTCCTGATCGTGGACGGCGTGGTGCCGTCGAACGAGGGCCGCGGCTACGTGCTGCGCCGCATCCTGCGCCGCGCGATCCGTCACGGCTACAAACTCGGGCAGGAACAGCCGTTCATGCACCGCTTGGTGGATGACCTCGACCGCGAGATGGGCGAGGCCTACCCGGAGCTGCGCAAGCAGCAGCGTCGCGTCGCTGAGACCATCCTGGGTGAAGAACAACGCTTCGCCGAGACGCTGGCGAACGGCATGACCCTGCTCGATACCGCGATCGCCAAGCTCGGAGGATCCAAGTCCATCCCGGGCGACGTGCTGTTCAAGCTCTACGACACCTACGGCTTCCCTCTCGACCTCACTGCCGATGTCGCACGCGAGCGCGGTCTGACCATCGACGAGGCCGGCTTCGAGCGCGCGATGGATGCGCAGCGCGGCCGCGGCCGCGCAGCAAGCAAGTTCGGCGCCGAGTACGCGCTGGACGTGGCGATCGACGCCGACAGCAGTTTCACCGGTTACGGCAAGGTGCTCGGCGACGGCAAGGTCATCGCGCTCTTCAAGGCCGACGGCAAGGCTATGGCGCAGGTCGAGAGCCTGCGTCGCGGTGACACCGGCATCGTGGTGCTCGACGAGACTCCGTTCTATGCGGAATCCGGCGGCCAGGTCGGCGACACGGGCAAGCTGCGCGCGATAAATGCCGAGTTCCAGGTCGAGGACACGCAGAAGCGCGGCGGCGGCGCGATCGCCCACATGGGCACGCTGATCATGGGCGACCTCAAGCTCGGCGAGCCGCTCGAGGCGCGGGTCGATGCCGCGCGCAGGCAGGCGACGATGCTCAACCATTCTGCGACGCACCTGCTGCACGCCGCGCTACGCGAGGTGCTGGGCACGCACGTCACGCAGAAGGGTTCGCTGGTCGCGCCCGACCGCCTGCGCTTCGATTTCTCGCATGGCCAGCCGGTGACCCGCGACGAGCTCGCGTGCATCGAGACGCTGGTCAACGCGCAGGTCCGCGGCAATGCGGCGGCCGACGTGCGCGAGATGTCCTATGACGACGCCATCAAGTCCGGCGCGATGGCGCTGTTCGGCGAGAAGTACGGCGCCACCGTGCGCGTGCTGCGCTTCGGAGATTTCTCCACCGAGCTCTGCGGCGGCACCCACGTCGACAGCGTCGGTGACATCGGCTTGCTGCGGATCACACACGAGGGCGGGGTGGCCGCCGGCGTCCGGCGCATCGAGGCCGTCACCGGCCAAGGCGCGCTCGACCACATCGCCCAGACCGAGGCCGCGCTGCACGAGAAGCTGGCGCTCCTGACGGATCGTGCCAAGGCTCTGGAGAAGCAGCTCGATGCGCTCAAGTCCAAGCTGGCGACCGGCGGCGCCACCGACCTTGCCGCGCAGGCGATCGATGTCGGCGGGATGAAGGTCCTCGCGGCGCGACTGGATGGCGCTGACGCGAAAGCCCTGTCCGACGCCGTCGACAAGATGAAGGACAAACTCAAGAGCGCGGCGGTGGTGCTCGCGGCGGTCGAAGACGGCAAGGTCCGCATCGCCGCCGGCGTCACCAAGGACCGCATGGACAAGGTCCCGGCCGGCGAACTGGCCAAGCTCGTCGCCACCGCCTGCGGCGGCAAGGGCGGTGGTCGTCCCGATTTCGCCCAGGCTGGCGGCACCGATCCCACCAAGCTCGACGCTGCGCTGGCACTGGTCGCCGACTTCGTGCGGACGCGGCTCAGTTGATGGCGGGCTGATGGCACTGATCGTCCAGAAGTACGGCGGCACCTCGGTCGCGACCCCGGAACGGATCGGCGCCGTGGCGGACAAGGTTGCGGCGGCGCGCGACGCGGGCGACGACATCGTGGTCGTGCTCTCGGCGATGGCGGGCGAGACCGACCGACTGGTGGGGCTGGCCAAGGCGGTCTGCGACCGCCATCGCCCGAACCCGCGCGAGATGGACCAGCTGCTCGCCTCGGGCGAGCAGGTCACGGTCGCGTTGCTGGCGATGGCGCTCGAGCGCCGCCAGGTCTCGGCCAAGAGCTTCCTCGGCCACCAGGTCGCGATCCACACCGACCAGGTCCACACCAAGGCGCGCATCGCTGCGATCGACCCGACTCGGCTAAGAGCCGAGATCGATGCCGGGCGTGTGCCGGTCGTGGCCGGCTTCCAGGGCGTGGCGGCGGACGGCGACCTGACCACCTTGGGCCGCGGTGGCTCCGACACCACCGCCGTGGCCCTGGCCGCCGCGCTGTCCGCTAGCGAATGCCAGATCTACACCGACGTGGACGGCGTCTACACCACCGACCCGCGGGTGGTCCCCGAGGCCCGTCGCCTCGACCAGATCAGCTTCGAAGAGATGCTGGAGATGTCGAGCTTGGGCTCGAAGGTGCTCCAGATACGCGCGGTCGAGTTCGCGGGCAAATACAATGTCCCCCTCCGGGTGCTGTCGACGTTCGTGGACGGGCCCGGGACGCTTATCACCTATGGGAAGGGTGCGATGGAATCCGCGGTCATCTCCGGCATCGCATTCAACCGCGACGAAGCCCAGCTCACGCTGGTCGGCGTCAAGGACGCGCCCGGCATCGCCGCGCGGGTGCTGGCGCCGATCGCAGCCGCCGGCGTCGAGGTCGACATGATCCTGCAGAACGTCGCGCGCGACGGGCTGCTGGACTTCACCTTCACCGTGCACCGCAACGACTACGCCTACGCCCAGGAGATCGTGACGGCCGCAGCCAAGGCGCTCGGCGCCGCGCGGGTCGAGAGTGATGCCCATGTGGCGAAGATCTCGCTGGTCGGCATGGGCGTGCGCTCGCACGCCGAGATCGCGGCCAAGCTTTTCGGTGCGCTCGCTGAGGCCAACATCCGCGTGCGCATGGTCTCGACCTCCGAGGTCAAGCTCTCGGTGGTCGTGGATGAGAAGGATCTGGAAGAAGGCGTGCGCGCGATCCACCGTGCGTTCGGCCTGGAGCAGGGACCGGTGCGGATCGAACCGCGCCGTGAGGGAACGAAGGCGCACTGAGGAGCAAACATGCTTATCCTGACGCGACGAGTGGGTGAAACGCTGATGATCGGTGACGAGGTCACCGTCACGGTGCTCGGGGTCAAGGGCAACCAGGTCCGCATCGGGATCAACGCGCCCAAGACCACTGCCGTGCACCGCGAGGAGATCTACGAGCGGATCAAGCAGGAAGGTGGCAGCGCGCCACCCAGCGGTGGCGGCGACGAGGGCTAGGCAGGTAGAATCCGCGCCCCTTCGGGGGCACCGTTCGATGAACGGAGAGATGGCCGAGTGGTCGAAGGCGCGCCCCTGCTAAGGGCGTATACCCCAAAAGGGTATCGAGGGTTCGAATCCCTCTCTCTCCGCCAGAATCTTGTTGACGCTCCAGCGCACGGCCCCGATAATGCGCGGCCTTAAAAATCGGACATCGCGCCCGTAGCTCAGCTGGATAGAGCACCAGGCTACGAACTTGGGGGTCGGGAGTTCGAATCTCTCCGGGCGCGCCAATAGTGCAAACAGGAAGCCCCGCCATGCGCGGGGCTTCGTGCTTTCGCGATGTATCCTCGTCAACCATGGCGAATCCAAGCCCCAACCCGAACCTCACGGCGCACCTGCACACAGCCAGCTACGTGATGATCGCCGCCGCCCTCGCAGCGGTGCTGCAGCTGCGCCTGCTGCCCGCGCTGCTCGCCGGGTTGCTGGTCTACGCGGTGGTCAACGCGGTCGCGCCGAGCCTGCAGCGGCACCTGCCGCGCGAGCGGGCGCACTGGTTCGTGGTGTTGCTGCTCGCGGCGCTCGTGGTCGGCATCCTGACGCTGGCGATCATCGCCGCGCTGGCGTTCCTCAACTCCGAACACGGCAACCCCAGCGTGCTGTTCGAGCGGATGATGCCGCTCATCGAACGCGCCCGTGCGCAGCTGCCAGCGGTCGTCGTGGAGCATCTGCCCGCCGATGCCGATGCGATCCGTGCGGCGCTGGTCGAGTGGCTACGCGAGCACGCAGCGCAGCTGCCGCTGGTCGGGCAGCAGGCCGCGCGCGTGATCCTGCAGATGCTGATCGGCATCGTGCTCGGCGCGATGCTGGCCCTCTACAACACGCGCCAGCGGATCTCACGCGGTCCGCTGCCCGACCAGCTGAACGCCCGCTGTGGCAACCTCGCCACCTCGTTCCGCAACGTGGTGTTCGCCCAGGTCAAGATCTCGGCGCTGAACACGCTGCTGACCGGCATGTTCCTGCTGGTGGTGCTGCCGTTGTTCGGCGTGCACCTGCCGCTGGCCAAGACGCTGGTGGCGGTCACCTTCATCGTCGGCCTGCTGCCGGTGATCGGCAACCTGATCTCGAACACGCTGATCTTCGTGGTCGGCATGTCGATCTCGTTCGGCGTCGCGCTGACGGCGCTGGCCTACCTGATCGTGATCCACAAGCTCGAGTATTTCCTCAACGCGCGCATCGTCGGCTCCCAGATCCGCGCGCGGGCTTGGGAGATTCTGATCGCGATGCTGTTCATGGAGGCGCTGTTCGGCGTCCCCGGCTTGGTGGCCGCGCCGATCTACTACGCCTACTTGAAGCGCGAGCTCGAGGCCGCCGGCCTGATCCGCTGAAACGAGGGGCGATGCGTGCCGAGCACGAAGTCCCACAGCGGCGAGGTCACGCCGAAGTTGCTGTCGGGATGATGGTGGTGCACGTGGTGGCTCGCGGCCCAACGGCGCGCCAGCGGGTGCTGGAAGCGGGTGCGGTGGATCCAGTCGTGGCATTGGCCGTAGGCGAAATAGCCGCCCGCGATGCCGCCGACCGCCACCAGCGCATAACCGATCGGCAGCAGCTTCGAGAACAGCGCCACGATCACCAGCAGCAACACCGGCGGCAGGAAGAACGGCAGCGTGCCGATACCGTGCGGGTCCACGTGGTGCTGCGCGTGGCCGCGCTGCATCGCCTGGTCGGGCCCGTGGAACAGCCAGCGGTGGAAGCAGTACTCGATCAGGCTGAACAGCAGCAGGCCGCCGACGAAGGCCGCGAGCGCGCCGAGCAAGTGCACATCACGGCGCAGCGCACCGAGCGCGGTGAGTCCCAGGCACATGCCGATGTCGACCACGAACGCGGCTCGGAGGTTGCCCTCGGTCACCGCCATGCGTTCCATGCCGTCGAGGGCACGGTCGGCCCAACTCAAGTTCTTCAGGATCATGCGGCAGAGTATGGGGCATGCGCATGCACTGCATCGGCGTGCTACTACTCACCACGCGGCATCGCCCCTTTGTGGTGCCGCGGGGGCCTCGGTGGACGCGATCCTCGACCGATTCTTCGAAATGACCCGCGACTTGGCGTGCATCGCGGGCTTCGATGGGCTGCTGAAGCGCGTCAACCCCGCCTGGACGCACAAGCTGCAGTACGAAGCCGCCGAGCTGGTCGGCCGCCCCTACCTCGATCTCTATCATCCGGACGACCGTGAGCTGATCCGCGAGCGCGCGGCGAGCGTGGCGCGCGGCACGCCGTTGCCGATGGTCGAGGCGCGCTTGCGCCGGCGCGATGGCGAGTACCTCAGTTTCCTGTGGAGCGCGACCGCGATCGTCGAGCATCAGGTGCTGGTGGCGGTGGCCAAGGACATCACCGAGCGCCGCCGCATGGAAGACGCGCTGCGTGACTCGGAGCTTCGATTCCGCTCTGTCACTGAGTGCGCGGTCGACGCGATCGTCACGGCCGACGAGCTCGGCAACATCCAGTCGTGGAACCGCGCGGCGCACCTGATGTTCGGCTACTCCGCCGATGAAGTGCATGGCCGCTCGCTCACGATCCTGATGCCCGAGCGCTACCGGGCCGGGCACCTCGCCGGTATGGCGCGCTTCCTCGGCGGTGCGCCGCCGCAGGCGATCGGCCGCACGATTGCCTTGCACGGTCTGCATCGGGATGGCAGGGAGTTCGCGCTCGAGCTTTCGCTGTCGACGTGGAGCAGCCCGGGCGGTGGGCGCCACTTCGCCGGGTTCCTGCGCGACCTCAGCGGGCGCAAGGGCTGACAAGGGCTGCCGCACGCGGAGGGCCGAGCGCGGGGCACTAAGCACGTTCCGCTGAGGGTCAGCGCTTCTCTTTGTGCTTCGACTTCGGCGCCTCGTCGTGGTCGTCATCCATGTCCGCGCCACACTTCTCCATGCGCTTCTGCCGCCGCTCGGAGTGCTTGCCTTCCATCTTCGCCAACTGGTCCGGCATGAGGATCTTGGCGATCGCGCTGCGATGGTCGGCGCGGGCCGTCATCAACTGGCCGTGGAAGCGCTGCATCTCGTTGCGCACGGCGGCGGCCTGCGCCTCGGTCAGGGCGAGCTCCTTCTTCATCTTCTCAGCGTGCGCGCGCAACTTGTCGGCGCATTCGGGTGGCATCCCGGCAGGCGGCATGGCTTGGGCAGCAGCCGCAGGCGTGACCGGCATGGCCGGGGTGGCGGGCTGCGCCGGGGTCGCCGGCGCAGCGCAGACGACGGTGGCCAGGCCGAGCGCGGCGGCGATCAATAGCTTTCTCATGGGGTCCTCCGGGGCGCGGCCGTAGTGGTCGCGCGGGTAGGGAGGATAACGCCCGGCGCGGCCAGGCGTTGACCGGCTTAGCGGTAGCGCCCCATCAACTTCGCCAGCCCCGCGTTGCCGGGGTGCAGCGTCGCGTAGGGCAGGGCGTTCAACGCGGTGTCGCTGGTCGCGGCCTGGGCGTGCATGTCGCTGCCGGTCTCATCGAGATGGATCAGGCCGGTCACGTACTCGTTGCGCTTGGCGCGCTGTTGCACGTAGGCCATCGCTGCGGCGCGGTCGCGCGGGTCGTAGTCGGGCGCGAGCTTGTGCAGCACCACGCTGCTGCCGTCGTGCATCGGCACGGTGACCGCGGTGCCGGGCGCGTAGTCCACCGCGATCTCGGCTTGAGGCGCGATGTAATCGGTCTCGATCACCGGGATGTCGTGCTCGCGGGTGTAGGCGT